>JBDRNO010000219.1:0-3618 GCA_043811005.1 Bacteroidota bacterium
CGCTCGGAAAATGCAGATGTAATTGGTGGTGATATAGTATTAGGATTTAAAATAAAAAAGTCAAAAAAACTCATTTTTTTTATAAATCCATTTATTGGTATAGGATTTAGATATAAATTTAGAGAATATACAACAACAAAAACAGGTGATACATACTATGGGTATGACTCACGCGCCCCGTTGGGCAATTATTCATACGTTCAACAATATTTCGTTTTAGTCTTAGGGCTAAAAATAGGAATTAGCATTAATAGATGAGAATAATGAATATACTTAAGAAAGATCAGAAAAACATATGGCATCCATACACACAGATGAATAAAGCCAAGCCACCCATTGTCATTACAAGAGGGGAAGGAGCATATTTATTTGATGAAGACGGGAATAAATACATTGATGCAATCTCTTCATGGTGGGTCAACACCCACGGGCATGCCCATCCTTATATTATTGAAAAGGTCTCTGAACAGCTTAGAATATTGGAACACGTGATATTTGCCGGATTTACCCATCCCAAAGCAGTTGAGTTATCCGAACGTTTACTAAAAGTGTTACCTGGTAATCAATCAAAAATATTTTTTTCAGATAACGGGTCAACAGCAGTTGAAGTAGCTTTAAAAATGGCGCTGCAGTATTGGTATAACAATGGTATAACAAAGACAAAGATCATTGCTTTTAAGAATGGTTATCATGGCGATACGTTCGGAGCAATGTCTGTCAGCGGAAGAGGAGCATTTACCAAACCATTTAATTCCCTGTTGTTTGATGTTATACATATTGATGTTCCTGTTAATTGTAGTGTAGAGACGAGGCACTGCCTCGCCTCTACGTTCGAACAACTGAAAACAGCCATTACAGGGAATGATACTGCTGCATTTATCTTTGAACCATTAGTTCAGGGAGCGGCTGGAATGGTGATGTATGAACCGGAAGCGTTAGAGGACCTGATAAAATACTGTAAGGAGTATAATGTTTTGACCATTGCAGATGAAGTGATGACCGGTTTCGGGCGAACAGGCAATTTTTTCGCAACTGATTGTCTCAGTGTTAAACCCGATATTATCTGTATGTCTAAGGGATTGACAGGCGGCACAATGGCGTTGGGCGTTACATCCTGTACTTTGGAGATATACGATGCTTTTTTATCTGCCCCCGGCTTACCTGAAGAAAAGACCTTTTTCCACGGGCATTCCTATACAGCCAATCCACTTGCCTGTGCAGCAGCTTGTGCCAGCATGGACCTGTTTGATAAACCTGAAACATTGGGAAACATTAAGCGTATAGAGCAAAAACACAAAGATTTTGTCACTAAAGTAAAAAATAATCATGCAATTAAAGAGATCAGGCAAAAAGGAACGATCCTGGCAATTGAGCTTCTGGCTGGTGAAGAGACCTCATATTTCAATCCTCTCAGGGATAAATTATACGATTTTTTCTTGAAAAGAGGTATCATCATTCGCCCCCTGGGAAATGTAATTTATGTCCTTCCTCCTTATTGCATTTCTGATGACGATCTTGATTTTATTTACGCTGCTATTGCTGATTATTTGAAAGTGCGATCTGAATGATACATTATAATAGCAGCATGAAGGATTACTACAAAATATTGGGTGTTCAGAGAACCGCCACCACAGAACAGATAAGAACTGCTTACCGGGAGAGGGCAAAACGATTTCACCCTGATGTTGACAGAACACCCGGTGCAAATGCACGATTCCAGTTGATTGGGGAAGCATATCAAACATTGGTTGACTACAGGAAGAAAAGACAGTACGATATTAAGCTGAAATATGGTATTGAAACAAAACCCCAATTCCGCAACAGAGAGTATTCCAAACGCTATGGAAGAAGTTACAGAAGGACGCCCGGAACAAATTATCACTATGATTTTTTCAGATCTAAAAAGAAACCAAAAAAAAGCAAAAAAACCATTTATTTCGACAATACATTGTTCATTATTATGGTGATTATTGGTGCGATTGCTTTATTTTTTTCAATTAAAGACATCTTTTCAAGTAATCCGGAAATTATTATGAATGGTATCCAGGGTTTGTGCTTTGGCTTGACATATTTGTTCGTATTGATTTATGGATGGAGACTGTATAAAAGATTATAGACGTTTATAATTTTATTAAGGTCAATATGTTGTTGATAATTTTGTTGATGTTAATAAACAAGTTGACAGTTGACCCCAGAACGGTCGTTCCTCCCTACGGGGTAAACAGTAGGCAATTGACAATGACGAATATCCAGCAACCAGCAACCAGCATCCAGTTGACAGCAGTCATCCGATAACTCCCGGGACGGATTGACAATATTAAGAAAAGTGGAAGTGAGGAGAGGAAAAATGAGAGAAAAGGGGAGGGGATATGCAGTTGGCAAAAAATAACAAATTGCTTAAATACTCAATTAACAAATCACAAAATCACTAAATCGTTATATGAATATGTGCCCAGAACAGGAATCGAACCTGCACGGCTATATAGCCACTAGCCCCTCAAGCTAGCGCGTCTACCAATTTCGCCACCTGGGCGGATTTATTTTGTGATTTTGTGATTTGTTAATTGAGTGATTTAATTAATAACCAACATACAGCAATCGGTTCAAGTGTCGTAGCCAATTAATTATGGTGCATAATTAATTTGTCACGATACTAGTTCATTTCTTATATTTATTTAATAATTCAATTGCTTCGGCAATATCTTTTTTATCTTCAAGAAAATCGTTTTGACTGGGTTTTCTTTTTGCTAATTTTTCCAATATCTCTATTGCCCTTTCCGTTTCTCCTTCATCATATAATACCTGGGCTAAGTATAAATTTCCCAAAATGTTACCGGGTGTAATTTCAAGCGATTTTTCGAGATTTTTTATAGCTTCCTCGTCAGATGGCCAGGACAAAATCATCGGAATATAAGGTGTTTTAAAATTTATGATGCCTAACATTCTGTAACCTCCGCCATTTCTGAAATTTGGGTCCAATGCTATTAATTCCTCACACATTGTTTTCAGTATATCAGCGAGACCTTCTTTTGCAGCTTTCATTATTCCGATAGTTTCTCCCCATTTTGCTGTATTTGCGAGATGCCAATATTTAATTGCTGGTGATTTCGGATATTTTGTGGTCATTTTTTCTCCAAGTGTTCTGCTCATTTCGTAAACTTCTTTCCTCTTGTCTTTTTCTGTTTCAACAAAAGTACCTTTAAAGTAATAACACTTCATCAAATAAACAGCAGCTTCTTCTGTATCTTCTGAGTCAAGCGCTTTCTCAAAGAAACCGATAGCTTTGTCAATGGTCTCGGATTTAGCAATTACCCCGCTTGCTTCTTCAGCACGTTTTTCATACCACATCTTGCCATTTTCCAAGGCAGAATTATCCTGTGCGAAAGATGCAGTGAAGGTTAGTATCAATAAAAATAATAAAAGTCTCATTGTTATGTTGTTGATTAATTGTTTCAATTCAGGTTGTTGGTTTATTCTGGAGATTCCTCACTTCGTTTACAATGACGTCCATCCTAATCGTCTGATAATCAAGCAGCTACCTTCTGCAAAAAGAACCCACATTTAGCAGCTTCTTTATGCAGACGTGATATCTTCCTTGCTTGTTGTTTTTCTGTATCT
>JBDRNO010000220.1:0-39129 GCA_043811005.1 Bacteroidota bacterium
CCTGCGGATTTAAGAATTTTTTGGAATTTTGAATTTTGGTAATTGGAATTTATTTGAAATTTGTTGATTGTGATTTGGTGCTTAATGAATTTTTAAACTATTGTATATCAATGTTTTAAGTCCTTAACTTAATGACATTGGGGTATAGGGGTATAAGGGTATAAGGAAATAGAGGTATAAGGATAGAGGGATTTTATGCCAATTTGTACCTTATAACAGTGTTAAACCCGGGATCTTTACTTAATGAAAAAATAAATACGCAATAAAAATAGCCGCAATTATCCCCACAAAATCAGCTATCAAGCCACATGTAACTGCATGTCTTGTTTTCCTGATGCTTACCGAGCCAAAATACACTGCAATAATATAAAAGGTAGTATCCGTTGTTCCCTGGAATGTTGAAGCCAATCGCCCTGTAAACGAATCAGCGCCATAAGTGTTCATTGCATCAATCATCATTCCCCTTGCACCGCTGCCACTCAAGGGTTTCATGAATGCTGTAGGCAGGGCGGCAACGAAATCCGTATCTAATCCAAAAGCTGAAAAAAGTTTGCCAATACCCACCACAAGAAAATCCATAGCCCCGGATGCACGAAAGACACCAATAGCAACCAGTATGGCTACGAGGTATGGGATGATCTTTATCGCTATAGAAAAGCCCTCTTTTGCACCTTCAATAAAGCTCTCATATACATTCACTTTTTTCCTTAATGCAAGAATGATAAAAAGGGCTATTATGCTGAACAATATTAAATTGCTGCAAATCATTGAAACAATTGTGATCTTGCCCTGTGTGAGGGTGGCAAAGTAAAATATTATGCCTGCTATCAATAAAGACAAACCACCTAAATAGGCAATAACGGTTTTGTTGAGCAGGTTAATTCTTTGATACATTGATGTTACGGTCAAGCCCGCCATCGTTGAAAAAAAAGTCGCAAGAAGTATGGGAATAAAAATATCTGAAGGGTTGGCTGCTCCTAATTGTGCCCGGTAAACCATAACGTTGATGGGAATTATGGTAAGCCCCGAAGTGTTTAATACAAGAAACATTATCTGGGCATTTGAAGCAGTATCCTTATTGGGATTCAACTCCTGAAGCTCATTCATTGCTTTGAGCCCTAGAGGGGTTGCAGCATTGTCCAGTCCGAGCATATTAGCTGCAAAATTCATTATCATTGATCCCGTTGCAGGGTGGTTTTCCGGTATTTCCGGGAACAGCTTACGAAAAAACGGCCCGACTATCTTTGCTAAAATTTTAACAATACCCCCTTTCTCTCCTATTTTCATCAATCCTAGCCATAGGGTTATAACACCGGTTAACCCAAGAGATATCTCAAAACCAGTCTTAGCCATGTCAAATGTGCTGTTTACCATGAGGGTAAACACCTCGGTGTCCTGTAAAACAATAAGTTTTATAAGCCCGACCATGAAGGCAATAAGAAAAAAAGCTATCCAGATGTAGTTCAGTGCCATTTAAAATAAACAAATTATGTAAGCGTTCTATGAAGGCTTACATTTATTATAATTTAAATATCGAATATCGAACATTGTATTGAAAATTAGTCCTGTAATTTAAATAATAAATGTCGAATGTTAAATGAAAAATGTTAAAGTTTTTTTTGCTTTACAACCGTCCTGTTCCGTTCTGCTGTTTCAATTGATTTTACAAAGATTGAGACTAATTCGCCACATTCCTTAAGCAAACGCTCAACTTCTTGTTGAGATTTTGCAATTTTTAAACGATGAATCATTTTAAGACCGATCTGGGTTTCCCGCAATTCTTTCAGGCAGACTTTCATTTCATGAATGAAGTCGCGTCTTGATTCAGCGCTTTGAGCTTCCCCATAATTGAATGCAGGAGATGTCCCTGAGCGAAGAACCTGCCCCCCAATGTGATTTGCAGACTTAGTGTTGGGAAGAGACTCAACAAGAAGAATGATATCTATTGCAAAAACTATCAATCGTTCCTGTAAATCATACTTAACTTTATTATTTTTCATTTGAAATTCGACATTTGAAATTTTATTTTTTACAATTATCTTCTCAATATTTGCAAGTAAATTATATTTAGTATATCGTCAGGTGTTTCCACCTGAAGTGAATGTTCCACCTCGTGCAGTTTCTCATTTTTTGCTTACCCCGCTTTTTTTCTTATGAGTAGATTTCGGGGGGACATACTCGAACCAATCTTCTTTTTTGATCGGATGAAAATAATTCGCTTCATCAATTAATATTTGTGCAGTTGATTCCTTAACGGCAGCAATCTCAACATTAACGCCTTCAGATTTCAAATGCCTCACAAGTTCAACATAATCTGAATCACCGGACATTATTATGATAGTATCCACTTTTGAAGCAAGTTGTGTCGCCATTATGCTCAATGGAATATCTGCTGATTTATGACATGGAATAACCATCCCGTGAAACAACTCGTGGAGCCGTTCTGCAAACTTTGAAGATATGCTTTTACCCTCACGAAAGTAAATAAGCCGGTTTAAGCCACGGTTATCGAGTAATCTGGGAACAAGAGTGTCAAAATTGATCATGACGTTTTTAGAGTCGGCTTGAGTATGAATGCTTCTCTCTATATTGTTCCCATCACATAAAATAGCAACTGATTGGCTGATATTAACATTATTAGTCATTGGTTTCCTCCTTTTATATTTATTTGTTACATATATTCACTTTTTTCATTCAATTATAGACAACACATTGTCGCTTTAGCAATCATAAGAACATAACTTCGTAAATTAATTAAAAAAACACTAAAACAAACCAGTTTTTTTGTTTCCCGCAAAGCTCGCCAAGTACACAAAGAACGCAATAATTAATCCGCCAGCTGGCGGAGGAGGAAAAAACATTGAAATTCAGATACGAGTACTTACATAATCCCCAACTCCAGCTTTGCCTCCTTGCTCATCATGCCCATATACCAGGGCGGGTCAAAAACTATATTCACCTTTACTGACTTAACTTTATCAACGGCTTTTACTTTATTTTCAACATCCAGAACAAGTGATTCGGCAACGGGGCATGCCGGGGAGGTTAATGTCATATCTATTTCCACATCGGCTTTGTCATCTATTCTTATATCATAGATCAACCCTAAAGCATAAACATTTACAGGTATCTCGGGGTCATAACAGGTTTTTATTGCCTTTATTATAGAACTTTTCAACTTTTTTTTATCAACTGCCATAGTATAAAATATTTATTAGTATCAAGTATATTTCCTCTGGGAAAGAAAGGACGAACGGCCGTTCGTCCTTTCTTATTTCGCACTGTAAGCCAACGCATATATTTTCATTTGTTTTATCATAGCTACCAAACCGTTTGAGCGTGTAGGTGATAAATGTTCTTTTAACCCGATGTTATCAATAAAGTATAGCTCGCTGTTTATTATTTCATCAGGTGTGTGACCTGATAAAACACTTATAATCAATCCCACTAATCCTTTTGTTATTATAGCGTCACTGTCAGCGGTAAAGATTACTTTCCCCTCTTTAAAATCAGTGTGAAGCCAAACTTGCGACTGGCATCCTTTAACTAAATTCTCATCAACCTTATCTTTTTCATCTATCAGGGGCAATGATTTCCCGTATTCGATCAAATGTTCATATTTGCCCTCCCAGTCGTCAAATAATTCGAATGTCTCTATTATCTCATCCTGAATTTCATTTATGGTTTGAGTGCTCATGATACCTCTCCTTTATCCAATATGATTAAGTTAAAGAATTAAAATGTAGAATTTATAGTCCCGTCTTTTTTTTTGCCACTAAAACACAAAAACTCAAAATCCCACGAAACCCAAAGGGTTCACGAACACCGTTAAAATCAATTATGATAGTGAGTAATACCTTTAAAATTAAATTATTTTATGAGTAAATTATTTAACAAACCTTTTTGTGGAATTTAGTGTTTTGGTGCTTTTGTGGCATTTATTTTAATCAAACATCTCTTTCACCTTAAGTATTCCTTTCACCAGGGCATCAACTTCCTCTTTTGTATTGTAGAAAGCAAAAGATGCCCTGACCGTGCCGGGAATACCAAATCTATCCATTATAGGCTGGGTGCAATTATGTCCTGTGCGTACAGCAATTCCCTGTTGATCCAATATAATCCCTGTGTCATAATGATGGATATCTCCAATTAAAAAGGAAAATACCGCGATCCTGTCTTTTGTTAGCCCAAATATATGTAATTTGTTTATCTTCAATAATTCACTTAAAGCATATTCCATAAGAACTTTCTCATACCCGGCAATATTATCAAAACCAATAGAATTGAGATAATCAATAGCCGGGGTAAGCCCTATTGCTCCGGAGATATCAGGCGTTCCGGCTTCAAACTTGTATGGCAGGTCATTATAACTTGTTTCTTCAAAAGTCACCGTTTTAATCATCTCACCCCCACCCTGGTACGGGGGCATTTTGTCTAATAATTCTTCCTTGCCATATAAAACACCAATGCCCGTAGGCCCAAACATCTTGTGTCCTGAAAAACAATAAAAATCACAATCCAATTCACATACATCAACTTTTGAATGCGACATTGCCTGTGCGCCATCCAATAGTACCGGGATATTTAATCTATGAGCTGTCTGTATTATTTTTTTAACGGGATTTATTGTTCCCAATGTATTTGAAACATGAGTAATAGCTACAAGCTTTGTTTTTTTATTAAGTAACTTTTCAAATTCTTTGAAAATAATTTCTCCATCATCATTTATTGGTATAATTTTTAAAGCCGCGCCCTTTTCATTACATATGATCTGCCAGGGAACGATGTTCGAATGGTGTTCCATTGTTGAGATGACCACCTCATCCCCCTTGCCAACAAAAGCTCTTCCGTATGATGAAGCGACCAGATTGATGGACTCGGTTGTCCCCTTTGTAAAAATGATTTCGTGTGAATGTTCCGCATTAATAAAGCCCCTCACTTTCTCTCTTGCATTCTCATAAGCATCCGTGGCTTTCTGGCTTAAATAATGGACACCCCTGTGGACATTGCTGTTAAATTCAGTATAATAATTTTTAATTGTATCAATTACTATTTGGGGTTTTTGTGTAGTAGCCGCATTGTCAAGATACACCAACGGCTTCCCATTCACCTCTTGATGGAGAATGGGGAAATCTTCTCTTATTTTGTTTATATCAAATTTCACAATTGGTTGTATTTATGTATGTATTTATTGTATCGGAATTTCAAAAAACAAAAAAAACCACAGATTACACAGATTTCACTGAAATATTTAATTGTATGGAAATTTCAAAGTTTTGCACTGATATTGAGTTAATTAGTACTTTTATATTTTCGATGATATATTTCTCGAATTTCTTTTGCATCTCAAAGTCTAAGTATGATATTGTAATGAAGTTCATTTTTGCGGGTTTTCCACATGACCCTAATTGTGTCTGAGCGATAATTAATTTCTGAAGTTATGTTCTTAGTCTTTTTGAAATCAATTCCCCGATCTTGCGCCTTAGGGGTTCAATTTTTATATTTTTGATAACCTCACTTGCAAAAGCATATATAAGCATTCCCCTTGCTTTCTCTTCTTCAATTCCTCTCGATCGCAAATAAAATAATGCTTCCCGGTCTAACTGCCCGGTGGTGGCACCATGGCTGCACTTAACATCATCGGCATAGATCTCTAATTGGGGTTTTGCATTTACTGACGCTTCATCGGACAATAAAATGTTCTTATTCGACTGATTGGCATTGGTTTTTTGAGCATTTTCCCTCACAAGCACCTTCCCGTCAAAAACACCTGTTGATTCATCATCCATAATATTTATGTACAACTCATTGCTGTAACAACCCGGCTTTTTGTGATCAACCAGGGTGTGGTTGTCAACGTGTTGTTTGTTCTTTAAAAAAGAGAGACCATACAAGTGCGTCTCACACCCTTCGGCATCATGGACAATATTAAGATTATTTCGAATAAATGAACCGTTTAATGTTATTGTATTGGCTGAAAAAACAGAGTTCGCTTCCTGAAGAACCTGGGTTGTAGAGACGCGATGAATCGCGTCTCTACAACCATTTTTATTTTGAACAGTATAATGGTCAACATTGGAATTTCCTCCGCAAATTATTTCTGTAACTGCATTAGTAAATACATCATTATTTTCTTTAAGAGCGGTGCAATAAAAACTTTCAATAATTTGCACACTACTGCTTGCTCCTATAACAAATAAGTTCCGGGGCTGAATAAAAAGATTTTCAACCGTGTTGATGATATTAATTATATGGATCGGCTTGGTTAGTATTTTCCCATCAGGAATAAAAATAAAAACACCGTCCAGGGCAAATGCAGTATTTAAAGCGATGAAGGCATCCGAATCAATATCTGCATAGTTGGAAAAATATTTTTCTGCTATTTTAAAGTTGCTTTTAATTGCTTGACTAAAACCGCAGATAGTAATACCTGAACCCAACATGCCGGTTGATACTTTTTTTATAAATCTTCCATTTTCAACAACAACAATACAAGCATCAAGGCGGTGGATAAGAAACGGCTTAATATCCCTTGCAGTGAGACTGCTGTCAACCGTTGTAAGCGCCTGGACATAATCGTTTCCCAGGATTTTTTTAACATTAGAATACTTCCATTCCTCATTCTTCCCTGCAGGAATACCAAGTTTTTCAAAACTAACAATAGCCTTTTCGCGAATTTCCCGGATATTAGCACTGCTATTCCCAAGAATCTCATCCTTGTGTCTCTCAAAATCAGATACGAAATAATCCTTTATGCTATGTATTTGTTTGCGTGAATCCACAGGATGTTTTGTTTTATTCAAATTTCGAGAAGTTTACTTCAATACCGTACATTTAAATCGGTTTATCGGATTTCGGTTGTCAGTTTTCGGTTTATCGGTTAGCCGGTTTTTATTCTAATAATCATATCGTTCAATATAACAAATTTATCTGAAACCTGAAATCTGGTAATCCGAAAACCCGAGAACCGAAAACTGATAACTGATAAACCGAAAAAAATCATCATTAAACCAACTAACTTAAGTTGCTGCTTATTTAATTGGCGCTTTAATTCGCTTCTTCATGTATCCAATCATATCCTTTTTCTTCGAGTTCCAATGCCAACTCTTTGCCACCTGACTTGATGATCCTTCCATCGTAAATCACATGCACAAAATCGGGAATGATATAATTTAGCAACCGTTGATAATGGGTTATAGCAATAATTGCCCTGTCCTTTGATCTTAACTTGTTGACGCCATTAGAAACAATCCTTAAAGCATCAATGTCAAGCCCTGAATCCGTTTCATCGAGAATTGCCAACGTTGGCTCCAACATAGCCATTTGAAGAATTTCATTCTTTTTCTTTTCCCCGCCTGAAAAACCTTCGTTTACAGAGCGCTTGATCAGCTCTTTGTCAATTTCAACGATTTTCATCTTCTCTTTCAACATCTTTAGGAACCAAGCTCCATCAAGGGGTTTAAGCCCTTTATGTTTTCTGATCTCATTAACAGCAGTTCTCAAAAAGGTGATTATGTTCACACCGGGTATCTCAACCGGGTATTGAAAAGCAAGAAATACACCTTCTTTTGCACGGGCTTCGGGAGACATTTCAAGCAGGTCCTTGCCCTGATAGGTAACATTACCTTTTGTAATATCATACACATCCCTTCCGGCAAGTACCGATGCCAATGTGCTTTTCCCCGAACCATTTGGGCCCATAATAGCGTGTATTTCGCCGGCATTAACTTCCAGGTTTATTCCTTTGAGGATCTTTTTGCCCTCTATGGATGCGTGTAGGTTGTTAATTTTTAACATGAGTTTTAAAATTATATTATCGTAATCTTAGATAAAGCTTTTCCAAAGTTTAAAACTTTGGAAAAGCTGCCATTCAGGTGTTTCCACCTGACAGTTGAGTGGTTATAAAATTGACAGAACACTAGTTAACGTTCAACATTCCATTATCCCACACCACCTTCCAGGCTCACATCAAGCAATTTTTGTGCTTCAACTGCAAATTCCATAGGCAATTTTTTTAACACTTCCTTGCAGTATCCGTTAACGATCAGGCTAATTGCCTGTTCTGTATCCAATCCCCTTTGATTACAATAAAAGATCTGGTCCTCGCCAACTTTTGAGGTTGTAGCTTCGTGCTCAACTACGGCAGTCTTGTTGCGGACTTCAATGTAGGGGAATGTATGTGCCCCGCATTTGTCACCCAAAAGCAATGAGTTACATTGGGAAAAATTTCTCGAATTGGCAGCTCCTTTGTTTATTTTGACCAAACCCCTGTAACTATTATTACTTTTTCCCGCAGAAATACCTTTGGATATAATCGTGCTTTTGGTGTTTTTTCCAAGATGTATCATTTTCGTTCCAGTATCAGCTTGCTGAAAATTATTTGTAACCGCAATTGAATAAAACTCTCCTGTCGAATTGTCACCTTTGAGAATAACGCTGGGATATTTCCAGGTAATTGCCGAACCGGTCTCAACTTGTGTCCATGATATTTTTGAATTCTTGTGGCAAATTCCTCTCTTGGTAACAAAATTGTATATACCTCCCTTACCCTCTTTATTGCCCGGATACCAGTTTTGCACGGTTGAGTATTTTATTTCAGCATCTTTAAGGGCAACAAGCTCTACTACTGCTGCATGAAGCTGGTTTTCATCACGCATGGGAGCGGTGCATCCTTCTAAGTAACTGACATAGCTCCCTTCATCTGCTATAACCAGCGTTCTTTCAAACTGCCCGGTTCTGGCTTCATTTATCCTGAAATAAGTTGATAACTCCATAGGACAACGAACACCTTTAGGTATATAACAAAACGAACCGTCACTAAATACGGCAGAATTAAGAGTGGCATAAAAATTATCGGTGTAGGGCACAACTGAGCCAATGTATTTTTTAATCAATTCGGGATGTTCATGAACTGCCTCACTGAATGAGCAAAAAATAATACCGAGCTCGGCAAGCTTTTTCGTGAAAGTTGTTTTAACCGAAACACTGTCAATCACCGCATCAACGGCAACGCCAGACAGGCGTTTTTGCTCTTCTAAAGATATCCCGAGCTTTTCAAATGTCCTTAATAGTTCTGGATCTACCTCATCCATGCTTTTAAGTTCTTTCCTCCTTTTAGGAGCAGCATAATAAATAATATCCTGGAAGTTTATACCGGGATAATGCAAATGTGCCCACCGGGGCTCTTGCCCACCCAAAGTGATCCAACGCCTGAAAGCCCTTAGCCGCCACTCAAGCATCCACCCGGGTTCGTTCTTTTTCTTTGATATTAAACGAACAATATCTTCATTCAATCCCACCGGAGCGTTGTCCGATTCAATATCGGTTACAAACCCGTATTTATATTCACTTTGGGTGATCTCTTTTATTATTTCATCGTCCTTATTGGGCATAGTCGTTTAATATTATAATTCATATAAAGACACTAATTAGTGTCCGTCTATAAAGTCAAAGATTTTCTAAAATGAAAATTTCAAATCTCAAATCTCAAATCTCAAAAAATGAACTATGAAGTATGAAAGAGACCTTGGTGAGAGATTGCCGCAGTTTGCGGTGGATGTTATTCTGTATCTTCTACGCATCCTTGCCTCTATCCTCAACAAATTATCTACCCTATTACTTCTTTTCATACCCTCTTTGTAATTTTAGATTTGTAATTTGATCCTGAACTTGTTTCAGGATGGGACTTTTTACTATTTTTATGATATTATGGACGGACACTAATTATGATATAGCCTGATATATGAAACATTTCCTTATTTAGACACATTCTAAATTAGAAAAAACAGAATGCAAATGTATTATATTTATAGGATTTACACAAAAAATTCATGTGGACTTTGATACAAAAATATATTAATTATATGGGAGAAAAAGTAACATATGTTACATTGAGGAGAGCCTTGAGAAAAGGTTACTGTATCACTATTTTCTTCTTATAATCCTTATCATTGCACGAAGCAACCACCAGGTATACACCCGTGGTCAATTTTCTATTATAAAAATCAAAAGCAAGGGAATAATTACCATTCTCTAAAATTATCATTTCAGAATAATAGTTACCGTTTCCCAATCCAATCCCAAACCCTCAGGGTTTTGAAAACCCTGAGGGTTTCCACTTTTTTCAACCGTAAAATAATCATTATTTGTTTCTAATGCCGTAGCCCAATAAATACCTATCTTATTTCCTTCTGCTTCTACATTGAAATACAACAAACCTACCGGTAACGGGCTTCCACAAATACTGACAGTAGCAGAATCTATTGTTCCACTATTATTAATAAGCGAATTGGTTACTCCGTCTATATTACAAATATTTTGCCCGCTTATGTATCCTCCGGCATTGTTAATCACATGCTTTATAAACAAAATAGTTGTATTGACCATTATAGTTTACGCACAGCACAGGAAATTTGCTGTTATAATCAGCAATTTCTTTCTTTTTAAGAATTATATCGAAATTGAGCAAGTATTTATATTCAGGAACAGCTCCGGCAGTAGAAACTTCAAAAGATTTGGTTTCATATCCTTCCTTAGATATGTAAATCATATACTTTTGGTCTGGCTCAAGCTCTTTCCTGAACCTGCCATATTTTTTTGTAAAATCAGTTGTTTTATTTTCTTCTATATTTACAATTGTCACAATCACATTGTATGCATAATCAATATCATAGGGATATGAAATTCTCACATACGTTTTACCTTTCAAAATAATATTTCCTTTGGATTTCCCGTTCTGTGCATTTATGTTTAGGCTTGTAAAAGCCATAAATAAAATGACTGCTAATAAATTAATTGTCTTCATGGTAGTTTATTTTTAATGCCTGTCTTTTGGCAGATTAAGATTAACAGATTTATATATTTTGTTTTTTGATCATAATTAGTGCCATCAGCCCGCTTTGGCCATTCTCTTGTATGAGCGTTGCTATAGAATGCTGCAAGTAACAAGCTGATTACCGTGTATATAATAACCAGCAAGACAAAAATGTAGGGGTTATGTTTCCATTTCTTTTTCATGGCTTGGCTTCTTTAACAATTTCGCAAACTATTCTACCCTGTTATACTCCAATCCAAAGGGCTTTGGTTGCCAAAACCTATCAGTCAAAATCTTTACTTCATGTAGGTGTTTGGATAATGTATTTGTAGATATTCGCCCTACAATTCGTTAAGGGTTACGCGTTTCCGGTAAAATTAAATCAGTAGAAGCATGCTGGGGAGGAGCAAGGAGGAAGGAGTAAAGATGAAAATGAAGGATTCATTACAAATGAACAATTAGAAATCTTTAATCACAAATCTCTAATCTTTATTACTGTATCACTATTTTCTTCTTGTAGATATTATTCTTATTAGAGGCAACAACCATATATACACCGGGTGATAACTTATCAGAGGGGTCTATGGCAAATGTATATTCACTATCCTCCGGGATGATCACTTTTGAATAATGCTCTTTGCCAAGTAAATCAAGAACAACAACAAGCACTTTATCATCTTTATTGCCGTTTATATCAATGTAAAAATCACCATTCGTTGGGTTGGGGTACACATCCAACCCTGACAGGGTTTCATAATTAACTGCAACAATATCTGAGTATGTATATTTACCATTGTAATCCGTTTGTTTTAGACGATAATAGGAAATACCGCAATCTGGTTCAGTATCAACTGCCGTATAGTGCAATGATTGATTGCTGTTGCCTGCACCGGGAATAATGGTTACTGTTTTCCAATCCAATCCCAAACCCTCAGGGTTTTGAAAACCCTGAGGGTTTCCACTTTTTTCAACCGTAAAGTAATCATTATTTATTTCACTTGCGGTTGCCCAGGTTATGTCAACAACAACTTTAACCGTGCCAACGCTTTGAGCGGTGACACGGTTCAACCTGGCATCAAAACTCAATAATTCAACAGGCAATGGTTCAAAAGGCAATGGCGGTTCACTTATTCCAGCCAGGGCAAAAGGGCCTAAGCCGCCAAAACCGCTACGCGCAATTACCGCATTAACAATAGTATCAATCCCTTCGCCAATATTAATCCATTCGGTACCCTCCCATCTTACTATTGTCATCCTGATTTCAGAAACACCGGTATCAGCATCATCATAGTAAAAAATAATATCAAAATCACTACCCCCCTTTGTTTTCTCGCCATACCAATAATAGTTGGGGTAAATCGTATCAACCTGGGGATTGTGTAAGCTCCTGTCATATCCATCCAAATCAGGATTGTAATTTCTAAGTTCCATCTCTATTATGTAATTACCGGTTCCGGGTATTATATTTATAGGTCTATAGATACCATCATTCCCAACAGGATAATAATAGGCAGTTGAAATATCATTCATTTTTCTTTCCAGACTTACTGTATATCCGTTATTGGCAATAACTGAGCCGGAGTAAGATATGGTAAGAGTATAAATGCCTGGATCCAATTTACCTTCATCAAGAGTGAGCATGCCTGTTACAATTATGTTATCTTCTAAGTTTTTTGTCCCGGCTCCTGAAATTGTAAGATTGTAATACGCGCCACCAACCGGGGTTTTTACATTTTGATTTGCAGCAGTTCTATTAAAATTTACAGTATTCCCTGTTGCTGTAGCAATAAGGGTTCCGTTAGCCAACAAATCCCCTCCAATATTCAAGGTAGAATTTACTTCATTATTCCAAACAGAAGTTGCCGCACCAATCAGGTTGCCACCCAAAGTTATATTGCCATTATTGGTTACCATTATGTTATCAAGAATTCTAACGTTACCCGAAACTTTTGTAAGAATAGCAGAAGTTAAAATGGTTTTATTTCCTGATACAATACTTATTTGTCCTGTATGACTGATTATGCCGGTTCCATCTATGGTGCTGCTAATTCCTTTCAATTCCATGTCTTCGGTTCCTGAATATTCTCCATTTACCGTGAAATCACCATTTACAAACATATAATTACCACCGTCATTTAAAATACCTCCTGCATCTATAATTAAGTGGTTAATTGTTGTAGTACTTGTCAATGTTACAGTATGTGTATTCTTTATCCGGACATTGTAACCGGCAACAGGCACGCAACTGCAATTCCACGTTGCCGGATTGGTCCAATCGCCTGTAATAATACTTTCAGCAACAATATATAAGCTAACATCCAGGTCAACAGCAGGTGAGCTTCCACAAGCGCTGCCGGCAACTACACTAACATTACCCGCGCCAGCTGCCCCCCAGTCTGCTGTAATGCTGTTCGTACCCTGCCCTGTTGCAATAGCGCCTCCTGTAACCGTCCATGTGTATGTATAACCGGCAGCAGCAGTTACAGAATATGGTTCTCCTATGGTTAATTCTGCCACATTTACTTTACCGGTTATGGTGGAAGGAGATAATGTATTAATAGTTACTGAAAGATCAACAGGCGCTCCGTTGGTACATCCGTTATTCTCTACAACACGTACTTTCCCAGCCATGCCAGTCACTCCCCAATCTATTGTAATGATATTTGCAGTTCCTCCTGAAGCCTGCGTCCCTCCTTTAATGCTCCAGTTATATGTAGACCCGGACGTATTATTAACTGAATAAGCAACGCCTGCGTCACCTGTACAAACACTGGTATCTCCGGTGATAGCTGAAGTTACCGGACCGCCACAATCTGCATCATCGCCAAAAGCATACTGTGCCGGGAATGTGTTTATGTTATTGCGTTTGGCTGTGCTTCCAACCGCTGCTATATGTGTCCCCCCTGTTATCCATGGGCTGACTGCATCTGTACGGATTAATAAGCGTGTAGCGGAATCAATAGGAAAAGCGGTGAATCCATTTCCGGTTAGTTCAAGGTCATAGTCACCGGAACTAAAACCATTTGCCTCTGTCAAATCCCAATACCCCTCAACAAAAGTGTTGTAGATAGTATCTGTACCATCAATAAGCCATAAACCATTATTACCGGGATCGGATTCAATAAATTTTGCTATGACAGAGCCACCTGTAGCTATAGCATTGAAAGTTGGTTGAGCAGGAAGGTAATGACTGTTTGTACCCACAGGAAACAAATACCCTGTACCGGTATTGGCTATCCATCTTTCAAGTTCTCCAATAACCTGACCATCTGTATATATCAACGTTCCTTCATCAGCGGTGCTTGTACCTAAAGTGAGTTTATTTGAAGATGCATCCACATTTCCGCCACTCATTGTCAAGGTGTTAGAAACAATAACAGCATTATTTAGAATTAAATTACCTCCTGATTTACTTATGGATAAGTTGTAAAATGTTTCTCCTAATATACTGGTAACCGTCTGGTCTGCCGGACCATCAAAAATTACAGTGGCATTTCGTTCATCAAAAGCGCCTTTACTATTCCAATTTCCACGTAAGTAAATATTGAAATTATTACAATCAAAAAGTCCATTTATTGTAAAGTTCCCATCTATATTAATATCGGTTACCAACACTTTGTTCCCAGTTCCTGAGATAACTAGATGATAATAAGTTAAATCACCGGGTGTTTTAATATCCTGAACAGGCGCTCCATAATACTCCACCGTGTTATCAGGAGCTGAAGCAATCAGCACACCTGTCGTTAAAAGGTCTTTGCCCACTTTCAAAGCAGCGCCCGCAGCATTTACCCAGCTTGACGAAGCGCTTACACCCACAATCGGATCACCAATGATAATAGTACCATTATTAGTTACTATAACCCCATTGCCGATCCGCACTTGCCCATTGGCTTTTGTGAGATTTGCAGATGAGGAGATAGTGGCATTCCCATTAATATTAAGCAAGGCAGTATTATTTATAATCCCTATACCATCTATTATAATTCCCGACCCTGTCAAAATCAAATCGTTAGTGCCACTATAGGTTCCGTTAACGGTTAAATTTCCGGTAACGGTCATAACGGTATTAAAATCATATAAAACTCCTCCGTTATTTATGGTTAGATCATTTATGGTTACAGGAACAGTATGAACAATTACATGCCCGGAAAAAATAACTACATCATCAGTTATTGAGGGAAAACATGCACAATCCCATGTTGCAGGGTCATTCCAAATTCCATTTTGAACGGAAATTACTGTTTTGGCAACACTGGTATTTAAGGAACATACTAAAATAACTGCCATACACCTTCTGGAGAAGGACAAACCATAATCGAATATGTCATTTATGATCCTCATTTTTAGTATTTTTACATAAAGTCATATACTTTATTGTATCGGAATTTTAATATTCTAACCTGATATACCGGTATTTTGTGGTTTTTACATTTAATTATCAGGTTCTGGGCTCTGGGTTCTGGGTTGTTGGTTTTATACTCAAACTCCGTAACCAAACATACCACCCAGCACCCAGTAACCAGTACCCAGTACCCAGTAACATTATCTTATTTATACTTAACTTAATTTTATATGTTTTCTTTTTTTTTATCAAGTTACTAAGTTATGTTCTTAAAACTCCAGAAGTATTATAGAACGATTGATATTTTCAGTTGTCCCAAAAAGATTTAATCTCAATAAATAATACCCGGCAGGATAACCCAAACTTTTTGCACTGAATTCAAAGGAGTATTCCCCTGCTTCCCGCCATTCATTTACTATAGTTTGGATCTTTATACCATATAGATTATAAACCTCCAGCATGACGCAGCCGGCTTCGGGCACAACATGCCGAATAGTTGTGTAACCGTAATACGGATTAGGTGAAACTGAAAGCGCAAACTGAAGATCATTGCTTTCTCCTGAGGAATCTTCGTCATTACAAGCTCCCCGGTAATCCCCATGAGCCAAATGTGCATCCAATGCATTAGGGCTTACCCAAATCGCATGAGCATTGGAAGGATTGCCAGGTGGAATATGACAAATCTCTACTTTTTGTGAATATGCTATCATTGAGAATAGCATAAACACTGCAAGGAGAAATAATACTACCATTGTTTTATCTGTTTTGTTGGTTGTTTTCATGATATAGCCCTCCATTTTATTTTGACAAATAATTTTAACTTTCTTTGTGATTTTAAGATTTAACCAGTTCCCTCCACCAAATGAGTATCCGCTTTCAGCAGAAATACTCATTTTCCTTTTACTGCCCAGTATTACCGTGTTTGTTGCGCCAGCACCTTGTGTTGCTACAACTGTCATTTTTGTCTTCATAACTTCCTGATTTTTTAATGATTATTGTTTTCTACCCATTTTTACGAAAGCCACTAAAAAAAATTAGAATACTTTGATTAACGGCAATCATTCTTTGACAAACAACAATCATTAATGGATGAAATGCTTATGAATTCTCGGATTTTAAGGGGCAATAAGGACGGTAGTGCAGTATGAGGTAATTTTACAAAGCGA
This sequence comes from Bacteroidota bacterium, assembly GCA_043811005.1. GTDB lineage: Bacteria > Bacteroidota > Bacteroidia > NORP154 > NORP154 > JBDRNO01. The sequence continues at coordinate 16,322 of JBDRNO010000220.1, forward strand.
TAAGATCGTTTGACGCGATCCTGTCACCAGAGGTTAACGAGGTGTTAATGATATACTATAATAATTTTATCCGCTTACTTAATTCATTTTTATAAGTTCTTCCAATCGGAATATTCTCATCCCCTATGACAATAACATCCTCTGTTATTGATTCTATCTTATCCTTTCTAACAAAAAAAGAGCGATGGACACGGATGAACTCCTCCGGGTGAAGCTTGTCTTCCAAAGACTTCATTGTCATGTGGACGGTGTATTTATCTTTGATTGTATTTATAACGATATAATTCTCAAGCGCTTCAATCCATAATATTTCTTCTGAATTTATTTTTACCAACATGCCGGAAGATTTAACAAAGAAATCTTTTCCAGACACATCTACCATTTGGTTTTCATGCAACTGGTTGGCTCTTTCAACGGCTTTAATGAACCGGGCATAACTCACGGGCTTCACAATATAATCGGTAACATTGTATTCAAATGCTTCTACTGCATATTTTTCAAAGCTGGTAATTATAATTGTCAATGGTATATTATCAAAATTTTTAATTAGTTCCATACCCGTCATCTCAGGCATCTTGATATCCAAAAACATCAGGTCAACATTTTCTTCCCTGAGAACGTTCACCGCTTCAATAGCGGACGAACACTCCGTTACCAAACTTAACAGATTTGTTTTATTAATATAATCCTTCAGGATTTTCCTGCTAAAAGGATCATCATCTACAATGATGCAGTTCATAGTTATGATTGAAATCTTTTTTAAAAAGTCGTTTTTTGATTTTTTTGAGTGGACTCATGACTTATTAATCTTTTTCCCGAGCCGGTTTTTTTCTTGAATTAATTCGGTTTTAACGATACTGAATAATTTCTCAACCTTACCAATAAGATCTTTTAATCCTGATTTACCGGTATCCCCTTTATTGTTATATTCTTCAATTGCTACAGCCAGTTCATTCATTTTCTGAATACCCATGTAGCCCGCTTTAGATTTTATATTATGCGCAACAATTTCCAAAGAATCCCAATCCTTTCCGGAAAAATATTTTTTCAGCTGGTTAATTTCCTTCGGGGTCAGTTCCAGATACATCTTAATATAATCCAATAACATCTCATTGTTACCTTTGGTAATTGATTTCAGGATATCAATATTAAAATGTTTAGATGGTTTCATTTAATTAATTGCTTTGAAACTAAAACTACTAACTAAAAACTAATAACTGATCCGCAATTTTCCTTTATATCCGATTAAAAATCGGATTTACACTCTCACTCCGATCACCAAAATATCATCTATTTGATCTAATTCGCCTTTCCATTTCTCAATGGTTTGACCAAGTATTTGTTTTTGTTCTTCCATGCTTTTCCCCTGGATATCCAATAATAGTTGCTTAAATTGTTTTGACATGAATTTTCTTTCTTTTGGCCCGCCAATCTGGTCAGGATAGCCATCTGAAAAGATGTAAATATTATCACCTTTCTGCAATTCTATTTCATGATTGGTAAAGTTATAGTCAAACTCAGTACTTCCGCCTATGGGCTGCCTGTCGCCCTTAATGTCTATTAATTCGCCTTTCCTTATTAAAAACAATGGATTTTGAGCGCCTGCAAATTCAAGTGTCACGAGGTCTTTATCAAAGGCACACAATGTTATGTCCATGCCATCACTTGCCTGTTGTTCAGATCCTTTGCGGGTGAAAACAGACTTTATCTCATTATTTAAGAGGGACAATATTTTGGCTGGGCTATCAATACCTTTTTCAATAATTATTTGATTTAATAAAACATTACCTATCATTGACACAAATGCTCCTGGGACACCGTGTCCTGTACAATCACAAGCTGCTATAAATATCTTTTTCTTTTGTGTAAACCAAAAAAAGTCTCCGCTCACAATGTCTTTTGGCTTGAATAACACGAATGACTCTACCAGGGCACTTTGAATTTCATCTATTTTTGGAAGGATCGCCTTCTGAATGTGTTGGGCATATCTGATACTGTCGGTAATATCCTTTTTTTGTGATTCTATTTCCTCTTTTTGCCTGATAATTTCTTTGTAATACGTATTTGTTTTAAGCACAGACCTAATCCTAACAAGTAGTTCAATTTCCTTGACCGGCTTTGTAATATAATCCACAACCCCGGCTCCAAATGCTTCCTGAAGCTTTTCGGGAGAAGTGACGGCTGTGATCATTAAAACAGGAATGTCTTTTGTCTTTTCCCGTGATTTTAATTGTTTAATAGCTTCAATACCCGTCATTTCAGGCATTTTCCAATCCATCAGGATCAGGTCAGGCATGAACTTTTCTGCCAGCTCACAACCTATCTTTCCATTATTGGCGCTTAAAACAGAATAATCATATTTTGACTGAACCAATATATCAATAATGATCTTGCGGTTAAAATCTTCATCATCAACAACGAGGATTGTTTGTTTACTCATAAAATAAGTATTTGTCTATAATGTCTGAATTATTTAATTTACTTTTAATCTCATTTTATTAATCCCAACAGTTCATTATATTTTTCCTCATCACAATTAGAAACAGCGGTTTCCATTTCTTCGTACCATTTTTGTAATACCTTGTTATTCTTAAATTCAATTTGATTTAAAATATACATATTTTCACTGGAATGATAAACTGTTAAGCCCTCAAATTTTTCAACCACCGGCAGCAGGTTCTTCTTGTCAGCTTCTGAGAATAACAATTCAATCTTTTCTTCAGCTTCTTCTTTGTCAATTTCTGATAATTTTGCTTTTTGTACATGTTCTTTTATCTCTCCCTCTCTATCCTCAACCGTAATATCACTGGCTTCCGGTAATGTAAAGTAAAATGTACTTCCTTTACCAGGTTCTGATTCAGCCCCAATTTTGCCACCATGAGCTTCAACCGTCATTTTACAAAAAGTTAGCCCAATCCCTGTTGAACCGGTCTGCCCGGAATCTTTGGATATAACTTGTGAGAATCTGTCAAAAACCGAACTTATCTTTTCCTTTGGTATGCCGGTTCCGGTATCTGAAACCATTACCTTGATCATTTCATCCTTTCCCTGCATGACCTTAATAGCATTTATAATTATTTTACCTCTTAATGGTGTAAATTTAATTGCATTTGTTAAAAGATTGATGAAAACACGGGCAATATTTTCATAATCAAGCATACATATGACCTTATTACCTACATTATTTTCGATAATTAAATCTTTTTGCTTCACCAAAACCTTTACCTGTTGTATGGCATCTTCCAGAACCCTGATAAGCAGATGGTTCTTTAAATTTAATTTCACTTCAGCGTCTTCAAATTTCTGTACATCCAAAATATTCATCACCAAATTGAGCATTTGTCTGCCGGATTGATAAATATTTTCCAGTATAGTTTTTGTGGGTTGCCGCTTTGAAAAACCAAGTACGGCATTCAGGGGATTTTTCAGGTCATGGACTATCATTCCCATCATCTCATTCTTAAATCCTTCTAATTCTTTTAATTTATTGTACGTCTTATTCAAATTATTATGTGTCCTCTCTAATTCTATTTTTTGTTTTTCTACCAGAATTTTTTCTTGCCTGAGTTCTTTGGTGCGTAACTTTACTTGCTTTGTGAGTTCCTTTTTTGCCTTTTGCAAATTCCTGATCCTTAATAAAACAGCAATGTAAATACTTGCAGCAACAATAAGAACACACAATGTATAAAACCACCAGGTTTTCCAAAAGGGAGGAGTAATCACAAAGCTAAAAGTTGCCGGCTCTTTATTCCATATACCGTCATTATTGCAGGCTTTCACCATAAATGTATACTTGCCATGTGGCACGCTGTGATAAGTCGCAAAATTTTCCTTTACGGGTGGCGACCAAACATCGTCCAATCCTTTAAGCATATATTGATACCTGACCTTATCGGGTATTTTTAAGCTAATACCTATAAAATCAAAAGTAAGATGGTTTTTATCATATGGTAAAACAAGATTTTGTGGCAGGGAATACCATTTGGATATGTTATCATATTTAATGCCTTCCAACATATCTTCTTCTTCAAGTTGTGCGGATGCTCTGGAAAATTGATTTGCGTTGGGCTTCCCTCTCCTGTTAGGGTGGAGTCGGGGTGAGGTGTCTGGAGCGATACCCTCCCAGTCCACCTCCTCAAAAAACAATCGCAAACCCGTAATATGTGATTTCGGTTCAATTGTATTGAGCATATCAACATCAGCATTATATCTTGTTAAAACATTTGCCGTTCCGAACCAAATGTTGCCTTTTTTATCCTTGCAAACCGCATTTTGATTACACTCAATACCAATAAATCCATCTAACTTGCCGTATTGCCTTATGGTCCAATTCACTTTTCCCTCTTTACCTGTAATATAAGAACGGCCTGATAGCTTTTTAGGCTGGTGTTCTCCACCGGTACCGGCAGGCGAAAGTGCCGGGGGAGGGGTTATCCTATTAATACCTTTATTAGTTCCTGCCCATATATTCCCATGATCATCAAATACCATTAATACTATTCCGTCATCACTTAAGCCATTTTCATCAGTAATATATAACCATTCATAAACGCTCTTTTTCATTCCTTTTTCCCGGTCCTGGATGTTTGTTTCCGCAGAGGGATTTCTCAAGATGGAAATACCTCCTCCATAAGTGCCAAACCACAAATTCCCAATAGCATCTTCAAGAATTGACAACACGAAATTATTGCTTAATCCATGGTCTTTAGTAATATTTTCAATTTTAAAAGATCGCTCATTTTTATCATATGGCTTTTGGTTGTCGTCAGCCACTTCACTGCTGTTAAGGGTAAGTTTTGAAACACCGCCACCCCAGGTACCAAGCCAAATAACACCTGACCTGTCTTCCAAAATTGACCAGACCATATCATTATTTAAACCGTCATTAACGGAAAACCGTTGTATTGCTGATTCATTATTTTTACTTCCCGGGTTATTATAATCATATTTATTGGGATTAAAACGCATTAAACCGCCACCATCAGAACCAAACCATATATTCCCCGGTTTATCTTCATATATTGACAGGATCATATTATCACCCAATTGCTTTAATTGATAAAAATAGTCAGGAGCAATTCCGGCTTTCTTGTGTTTCATCTTTTGTACACCCTCTACGCCCGGATCATAAACACTTACTCCATTGTATGTTCCAATCCATATTTTGCCTGTTCTGTCTTCCATCATAGTAACAATATTATTGTCATTCAACCCATGTTTTGAAGAATAGCTGATAAAACTTTTGCCATAAGTCCTTTCTATATTACCCAAACTGTCCTCAAGTTCACCCATAACCATTTTACTGACACCTCTGTCAAAAGTTCCGAACCATAAATTGTCATGACTATCCTCAATAATTGAAAACACTATATTGTTAGTTAATCCTTTTCCAGCCTTATAATGAGTAAAAATTTCACTCACATATTTACTTAATCCCCCGCCTTCAGTACCCAACCATATATTACCCGAGTTATCCCCTGAAACAGCCCAGACAATATTATTTCCCAAGCCGTCTGTTTCAGTATAATTAGTAAAATTGCACAATGATGTGTTGGTGATCTCTGCCCTGATCTTACATGCTCCTCCTCCGTAAGTTCCTATCCATATATATCCTGATCCATCCTCCAATAAAGAAGTAATCCTGTTATCACACAAGCCGTTGTCAACAGTAATATATTTCCACAGCTCCCCGCTTTCAACATCATCTTCTTTATTATCTGTTCTTTCTTTTTCCAACAGAATGTTCACCCCACCGCCAAAGGTGCCGAACCATATATTTCCATTATGGTCTTCCAGAATGGAATAAACCCTGTCATCAATTAATCCATTACCTGCTGTAAAATATTTCCATTGTATATTCCTGGGTTGCTCTTGTCCGTTGTTATTTAGAAATTGCCTGATGTCCTCATTAAATTGTTTTATCTCTAATAAACTTACTCCTCCACCTTCAGTGCCAAACCAAATATTACCACGGCTGTCTTCCAGGATTGCTGTTACTTTGTTAGAGCTTAAACCCATTGTTGTATGGATATACATAAAGTTTTCTTTATTGGCGGCCAGCACGCTCACTCCCCCTCCATAAGTGCCAATCCATAGATTTCCTTTTGTGTCTTCCACTATTGAATACACATAATTATTACTTAATCCATCTTCTTCCGTATATTGAGTAAAGCCAAGCCCGTCATACTTATTTATCCCCCCTCCATAAGTGCCAAACCATAAATTTCCCGCCCTGTCCTCTATAATTGAGTAAACAATATTATTGCTCAATCCGTCTTTTGTGGTAAATTTCGTAAAACTTCTGCCATCATATTTGCATACTCCACCACCATAAGTGCCAATCCATAGATTACCCCTACTGTCTTGGAAAATGGAATAAACCTGTGATTGTGAAAGCCCATCCTCTATTGAGTACGTCTTTAAATTATGTTGTGAAAATGCCGGAAGGGATAGGGATATGTAGCAGATAATTTGAAATGAAAGGAATATTATCAGGAAATTTCCTTTAATGATATTGTTGATATTGAGCTTATTTGCAATCATATATCTTTAAGCCCAAAAAATTCGATAGAACTTTTTGGATTGAAGGTATAAAAATACGAAACTATTGAATAAGTAAAACTATAAAAGAACCGCTCATTTTTAGGCGGCTTGTGTAATCAATAAAAGCTTTCCAAAAACATGTCATGGCGATATGCCATGGTTCCAAACTTTTGGAAAGCGGGTTAACGAAAAAGACTTCCTAAATCTTGAAGATTTAGGAAGTCTTTATAACAAAAATACAAGAGAGCAATATGAAGCGTTACCTTATCACGATCTTCTTATTATAAAACTTATCATTGCTTGAGCCGGTAACGAAATATATACCAGGGTTAAGATTCTCTGAGCAGTCAATTGCCAGATTATATTCATCGTCTTCAAGTATAACTACTTTTGAATAGTATTCTTTCCCCAACAGGTCAATAACAACTATAAGCACTTCAGAGGTTTTTCCGCAAGGGTTTGTTCCGTTAATATACTGGGACGGAACGCCACTTACCGGGTTTCCGCTGAGATAAATGTTAAAATCGCCATTTGAGGGGTTGGGTTTGATGTTTATACTAAAAGGTAATCCTGCTTCCTTAATAACACTTTCTTCGGAAGATGTATACTCATTGTCAATAACGGGGTTATCTTCTTCCTTAACGTTTAAGGGGATTCCTTTTACTTTTTCATTACTCATGCCGGATAATTCAGTATACTCTTTAAAATTATCACATGTTCCTGAAGATTTACCAGAACCACAGGAACAACCAAAAGTAAAGCTTCCAAATGACTTTAGGAGTTTGGATTCAATTGATCCTTTGGCAGTAGTTCCGGTTGTTGCTATATTGCCTTCATTTTCCCACTGTGTGGTGTCAAACCGTGCCACTTTCAATAATAATGGGTCGCTTATTGATCCATTACCCTTTTTTGAATCCCAATGTATAATTACAGAAACGCTGTCGGTACCGCTTAATCTTTCTACATTCCAATACCCTTCTTTGCTTACATGTGTGATCCCATTTCCAAGGGAAGACACATTTACAGGTTCATCATCAAAATATTCGACCATATAGGTAGCCGGGTCTACCGAACTGGTTTTTACCGCTATTTCGTTGTATTTGCCGTTTTTGCCGGTACCAATAACTATCTTCCTGATAGTATCTGCATCTATTTTTATTGGACCTTCCATATAACTTTTGTCAGAACCACCGGTTGTATTTGCATCAGGCCCCATAATTATTTTATTAGTATTATCAGAATACATGATACCTTTTGTTAGTGTTGCCGTTTTCTTTACAGCGATCGGTGCAACCAGAACAACACTGGCAGAACTTATTTTCTCCATTGTAATATTATAGAACTCTGTGGTATTACTTCCGCCTATAGTTCGACTTTGATTACCTTTGAAGATTACATCCCCATTTCTTTGTACTAATGTTCCATTATTTATCCAGTTTCCTTTAATATTTATTTTATAACTTGAAACAGATACATCCAAAATACCATTGATTGTCAAGTCCCCTTCTATTGTAATATCTGTATTGAGGATAGCAGTTCCTCCGCTGATTATTAAATTATTGTACGTATCAAATTCAGCAGGCAGGGCATTGTTGGCTGTCATCGCTATAGTACCGTCACCTTCATCAAATTCAACATCTGTATTAAAAACATATATTGAACCTGTTACCAACAATCCTCCATTTTTCATATTCAATTTTCCTTTATAGCTTGTTGTTCCCAACAAAATACCATCAGGAGAATGAATAGTTAGTTTAGAGCCGGGATCAAATTTGACGGCACCTTTTCCTTTGTCTGCGCCGGTTTCATATCCAACATATAAACCCAGGCAATTGGCATCTGCAACATCAATGGTCAATTCTGCCGAATTGCACACATAAATATTATCGCCTGATGTTGGAAACGTGGAGAAGTCGCTCCATTTTTGATTGGAAGTAATGTAAATGTCAGCAGCATTACTTATCTCTGCAAATAATGAAACCATGATTGTTATTAAAAACATAACAATCTTTATATTCATTTTATTTGACTTCTCCGGTATTTTGTTTAAAAATTTTTTCATGATTAATAGTTTTAAAATTTGCGTGTTCCCGTCCTGTTATACTATAAATGAATATGGGAATGTTTCAATAAAACGTCAGGTAAAATCTTTAAATTATGTAGGGGATTAACCTTGATAATTGTAGGTATTTGTCCCACAAAGTGCAAGCTGTTAGTAATTTAATGTATCTGAATTTTATAAGTTTTTCAATACAAATGTAACCCCTGATAAGAGCGATTACTAACCAAACTCATTGCGTATATTTCGCATGTAAGGTTTTCCTTTTTTTTGATCCGTTATTTTTTGTTGTAATAATTTCCTAAGCACGTAATACTAATTGCTTTAAAATCAATTTGTCATTGTCAATTTTTAATAAAATTAGCTATTTTTGAAAAAAGTTTTTACCGGACATTGGTGATAAATTAATTTTAAACCAAAAATATGGAAGGATATGTGCCCAATGTTGTTTACTCTTGCGGTTCTATTCTACACAATGGTAATCTGATAGTTCCTTATGGAATGTCAGACTGCGCATCTACTTACGCTTCTATTAATTTAAATGAACTCCTGAATGAACTTAAGAACTCAAAATAGCAGCAGCAGTGGGGAAAAAAAGTCAAAGGCAGTTGCCGTTATAGTAGCCCACCCCGATGATGAAACATTATGGGCAGGCGGAACCATGCTGAGCCATCCGTCATGGAAATGGTTTATAGTTTGTCTTTGCAGGGGAAGCGATAAAGAACGTGCGCCTAAGTTCTTAAAAACATTGCAAATTCTTAGGTCTGATGGAATAATGGGCGATTTGGACGATGGCACGGAACAAAAGCCTCTGCATGGAAATGAGCTGGAGCATACAATACTGAAGCTATTGCCTTCTATGCATTTTGACCTGATTATTTCACATAATCCTAACGGTGAATATACAAGACATATCAGACATGAGGAAACAGGTAAAGCAGTTATTAAACTCTGGCAGGCAGGCAAAATCTCTGCAAATGAACTTTGGACTTTTGCTTATGAAGATGGTGATAAGGAATACTATCCAAGACCGATAGAAACCGCTACTATCCGCTACATACTTACCGAACAGATATGGCTGAAAAAATACAGCATAATTACAGAAACATATGGATTTGAAAAAACAAGTTTTGAAGCAGAAACAACACCACGGGCAGAATCATTCTGGCAATTTACAAATCCGTATGATGCTCAAAAATGGCTTAAACAATTATAAATTGTATTAACATGAAAGTATTATTATTATATGACTACCCTCCTTCTCCGGGGGGGCTTGCAACCCAGGGAGACCTGTTATACAGGGGGCTCACTAAAATGGGGATTGATGTCCATGCAGTTAATTTCGAATCAGCACAGGAGAAGGAATGGTACTATCGCTGGTTTAAGCCGGATGTTGTTGGTGGTGTCGGTTACTGGGGGCATACACCCCATCTGGTACTACATCCGCAACGATATGGAGTTCTGCCTGTCCCCTGGCTGGTTGCTGATGGTTATATTGCAAACTACCAGGAAGTACTGAATGCTCTTCCACTCATCATGGTAACATCGAATTGGGTAAAGGAAATGTATGTTCGCGATGGGATAAATAGTGATATAATCGAGGTACTCCCTGTTGGCTGCGATACAGATGTTTTTACTCCTTGTAATAAAAACGACCCGAAAATTTTGACCTTACGCGAAGCGCTGGGGGTTTCACCGGATCAGATAATGATTCTGACTGTGGGTGGCGATGCTGCATCAAAAGGTGCACAGGAGGTAATGCAGGCACTTGCCATTAATGATACTAAAGCGCCCGATTGGAAATATGTTTGCAAAGTATGGCCCCAACCCCGGACCAAACTTCAAAATCTGGCTGATCTGGAATTAGCGACACACTTAGGCATCGAAAAAAATGTCGTCTTTACAACAAATATCATTTCACGTAATTTCATGCCTTTCCTGATAGGCGCCTGCGATATATATGCCGCACCTTCACGGCTTGAAGGTTTTGGAATGCCGCAAGTAGAAGCAGGAGCCTGTGGACAACCGGTTATAGGTATTAATGCCATGGGAATGCTTGATACGCTTGTTCATGGCGAAACCGCATTCCTGGCAAATGTAGCACAGAAAATTATCGTGAACGAAGTGATCCTTGGTGACGAATCGGGCTTTGAAGACAAACACAGGATTGTATTTAAAGATCCACGGATAGTGGACTACCGTGCAAGTGTACATGATATTGCTAACTATTTGATGAATCTTATGACTGATGCGGCATTACGTGAAAAAATGGGCAAAGCCGCAAGGAAACGTGTAGTTGAATATTTCGACTACCGTGTAGTCGCTAAACGTTTTGTTCAAATTATAAACGAGAAATTGGGAATAACATAAATTATCAAATCCATGCAGACTGCAAACCGGCAGGAAATAAAAGAGGCAAAAAAGGCAGCTGTTGAAGCGCTGCTTCATAATGCTCATGGGTCATACCACGGACTCCCGCGTACAGCAGGATGGGGGTATCCCGAACCATATACCAGAGATTTGATGTTTTCCATTCTGGGAATTGCTGTTTCTGAGAATCAGAAGCTAATAGAGAGCATACGGAAAGTATTGGAAACTCTGGCAAAAAATCAAACAGAACACGGTCATGTCCCTTCGCTTGTTCATGACAAAGAAGACTGTGGAGCAAGTGATACTACTCCATTGTTTTTGCTGGGTGTTGGTATATTCAGAAAAGTAACGGGGGAACATGATTTTCTTCAGAATGCTGTCCGTAAAGCCTTGACATGGATGGAGTATCAAAGCCCTTCGGACCGGTATCTGGTTGCTCAGCAGCCGACAAGCGATTGGCGCGATGAACAGTGGACAACAGGTTTTGGCCTATATGTCAATACTATTGTATATAGTTACCTCCGGCTCCTGGGTCAACATGAAAGAGCAGATATGATGCGCAAAGAAATGAGGAGGTTCACGATCACAACCGGAGTACAACCCCGTCATGTCCACGAAGGTCTTGCGACAAAATATAAGCCATACTATGCGTTCTGGTCATATAAAATTTATAACAGTGAACGGTTCGACCTGCTCGGTAACAGCCTTGCCATTCTTTCCGGAATTGCATCACACTCACGGGCTGAGGAAATGGTTTCCTGGATCGAGAAGGAATGTGCAGAAATGAGAAAAAGAGGCGAATTAGCAGTTGACCTGCCACCTAATTTCTTTCCCTTTATTAAACCTGAAGATCCCGACTGGCTACCTCGATATAAAATATTTAACAAACCCGGGGACTATCATAATGGAGGTATATGGCCTTTTGTATGCGGATTTTACGTGGCTGCCTTAGTTGCCGCTAAGAGGTACAAGCTCGCCGGTGAAAAGCTAATAGTACTTACCAGGATTATAAAAACTTCAAATACCGGAAGCATTGATTTTGGCTTTAATGAATGGCTTAAAGCCCAGGACGGCAGAGCCATGGGCCAGGACTGGCAAACATGGTCTGCAGCGCTTTATCTTTACGCAGTAAAATGCGTTGAAGAAAAAAGAACACCCTTTTTTGATGAGATAAGAAATTAACCATAATATTTTATTTGCCATGAGAATTTTAATAAAAAATGACGTAAATGAAACAGGTCGGTGGGTTGCTGATTATGTAATTAAAAAAATTAAAAATTATAAGCCGACACCTGCAAAACCTTTTGTATTGGGATTGCCAACAGGCTCTTCACCAATCTCAACATACAGGGAACTTATAAGAAGACATAAAGCAGGTGATATATCTTTTAAAAATGTAGTTACTTTCAACATGGATGAATATGTTGGTATTCCCGAAAGTCATTCACAAAGCTATCATTTCTTTATGTATGATAATCTCTTTAATCATATTGATATTCCTAAACAAAACATAAATATTTTAAATGGTAATGCGTCTGACATTGAAAAGGAATGCCTTGAATATGAAAAAAAGATTTCCAAAGTCGGAGGTATTGAGCTTTTCCTTGGTGGGATAGGTTCTGATGGACATATTGCATTTAATGAGCCCGGTTCTTCATTAACTTCAAGAACAAGAATGAAATCACTTTGCTATAATACAATTCTTGCGAATTCAAGATTTTTCGATAACAATATGTCCAAAGTTCCCTCTAAAGCTCTTACAGTTGGTGTAGGTACAGTTATGGATGCAAAAGAAGTATTAATTATAATTACAGGCTTTAACAAAGCACGGGCATTGAGAGAAATTGTTGAAAGCGGTATCAGTCACATGTGGACAGTTTCCATGCTTCAGATGCATCGGAAAGCTATTATCGTTTGCGATGAACAGGCAACTATGGAATTGCAGGTTGAAACAGTGAAATATTTCAAGGATATTGAAAGTATTGCAACCGATAAAATGTTTTAAAACAATTTGAAGAATGAACTCCGATTAACGATTTAAGAATGCTGTTTCCCATTTATTACAATATCTTTTTATTAACATATCCATTAAGCTAATTGATATAATTCTTCATATCCCTGAAGTACAGTTAGATGAGATATCAAATAAGCCAGCGAACTTTCCGCTCCCTGGTTACGATTTACGCCATAGCTCTCAATGCCATCGCAACAGCCTTTAGTTTCAAAATCGAACAGGCTCATTCTAATATCATTTTCACCCAGAAACCACATAAAAGAAGTGTATAATTTATTCAGGTATTCTTTATCTTTTGTTAAATAAAAAGCCTGATGATACATTAAAACCATAGCCATAGCATCTATTGGCTGTTGTGCAAACATGGAACGTTCATCTTCTTTTTTATACCAATTTTCATTACCAATGGTTGATAAATAACCTTCTTTAAGTGTAATTTCTGTTAAGAAGTTCATGGTTTTCAATGCAGTCTCAGTTACTTTTTCATCGTTAAGTATTTCTGCCGAATGTAAAAGAGCAAGTGGCAACACGGCATTATCATATGCTAACAATTGTTCAAACCACTTCCAGCCGGGGGAGCTATTTTCTTCATAATGCCTGACTAACTTATAAGCTAGATTTCTTAATCTTTCGGTCATAGAGTCATCAGAAGGATTACACCTGAGATAATAGCTTATTCCTATTATTGTATTGGCAATACCCCTTATAGACTTTAATTTTTCAAAATTTGGGGCTGCATCAAAGAAGATTAATCTACCGGTTTGGTAATAGGCATCATTAGGTGCATTGGCTAATAGATACCCGAGCGCCCATATTACTCTTCCATAGGAATCTTCTGAGCCTACCTCATCAAGATAATTCCTATTAAAACTGAGGAAGTTCCTGAAGGTACCGTCTTCGTTTTGCATGTAGTGAATATAACTTATGTATATTGGCAACAATTCAAGGGCCATGGCATCCCTTTTTTGCCTGTATGCCATCAGCGCCATAAGTAAGGCACGGGCATTGTCATCCAAACAGTATCCCTCTTTTAAATTAGGAATGCCAAATTTTGCATGCTGAATTATCCCGGTATCATCGGTTAATCTTTTAATATGAACAAGAGAAAATTTCGGAAGCATAAGCGGATCAATAGAAGTTTCTTTTTTAACAAATACTTTAGGCTTATCAGCCAGAATTTTTTCAGCAAGTTTAACATATTTTTCTCCTGACCTTGGCCACGTTATTGTCCTGCCGAAAGCATATGCCTTTTTTCTGAGATTTTTCAGAGCCTCCGGGTTATCCAGCAATTCCAGAAAAATAGCAGAAAGTTCTTCCGAATTATTAAAGTCAAAAAACCTTCCTCTTCCTTTTGCTAATAATTCCTGGGCATGCCAGTAAGGCGTTGAAATAACGGCTGAACCCACGCCTACTGCATAGGAAAGTGTACCACTGGTTATCTGGGCTTCATTTAAATATGGAGTAATATAAATATCAGAAGCCGATAAATATTTAAACAATCCTTGTTGATCAATAAAGTCATTAAGAAATAAAACATATTTCTCTATGTTAAGGCTTTTGACTAAGCGCAGAAGATAATTACGGTATTCTTCACCTGAATGTCGAAGAACATTTGGATGGGTTTTTCCCAAGACCATATATAGAACATCAGGATGCTTTTCAACAACTTTTGGCAATGCTTTTATCACCGTTTCAATTCCTTTATTTCGTCCAATAAAGCCAAATGTAAGTAAGACCTTTTTATCCTGGAGATTAAATTCCTTTTTGGATTGTTCCTGATTAAATTGAATATCCGGTACGCCATGTTCTATAAATGCAATTTTCCCTCTATCCACATTATAGATGCTGGTAAGAAACTTAATGGCTTTATGACTCATCACAACTACTTTTTGAGCCATTTTACATATTTCCTGCAATACTGCCTTTTCGGTGTAAGAAGGTGTTTTTAATATGGTGTGAAGGGTTACTATCAGGGGAATTTCAAGCCGGTGAAGCAAAGGAAGAATATATACTCCATCTTGCCCGCCAAATATACCAAATTCATGTTCAAGAATACAAAGGTCAGCTCCGCTGATATTAATAAATTTTGCTGCCCTTATATAGTCCCGCTGATGATCCTGCCTAATGGTAAGTTTTACTTCTTCAGGATAATCATAGGTTTGTTCATGATCGTTCATGGCTACAACGAATTTTTCAGTTGTATCCTTTTTTTCTTCATTGTTTATTACCATGGATTTAAGAAGATTCCTGGTAAATGTGCCAATTCCACATTCCCGTGGTGGATAAGTTCCAATATACGCAAGTTTCATAATTGCAGGGATTTAGTTTTGGTTATAATAAAAAATGGGGTAATTGTACAATTACTCCAGCAGATCATTCCCAATAACATAATGAATAATATCGGAATTATTTTTCAATCCGGTTTTTTCTAAAATACGTGCGCGATAAGTGCTAATTGTCTTTGCGCTTAAAAATAGTTCTTCGGCAATTTCCGAAACTGATTTGCCCGAACCTATCCTGCATAAAACCCCATACTCCCTGTCAGACAATTTTTCATGAGGTAATTTATCTTTATTCTTTTCATTCAATTCAACAATCAATTTCTCGGCTATACTGCTGCTAACATATTTTCCCCCTTCCAGCACCTTTTCAATAGCAGCTACCAACTTTTCAGGAGCGCTGTCTTTTGTAAGATACCCGGATGCGCCCGCCTTTAATGCCCTGATAGCATACTGATCTTCAGGATACACACTTAACATTAAAACAGGGAGTTTGGGGTACAGATTTTTTATCTCTTTCAGCACATCCAAACCGCTTCTGCCAGGCATGGAAATATCCAGAACAACGACATGAATATCCAAAATTTTGAGCTTATTTAAAAGCTCCTGCCCGTTTTTTGCCTCAATAACATGCATTTTGGGCTGTGTAGTTAAAATTTCTCTCAACCCAGCCCGTATCAATGCATGATCGTCTGCTATGATGATTCTTATCATCTTCTTGAATTTTTTAGTTTGGTTTAAAAATCTATGTGCAAATCTACATTATTATGATAATCCTTGCCTGTTAATTTATCGGTATTTGCACCTTAATAACAGTTCCTTTCCCCTTTTTTCCTTTTACACTAACTTGTCCGCCCAAACCGATCACCCTTTCCCTCATTCCTAATAGTCCATATGATTTAGTATTTAATATTTGACTCTTAGTAATACCTTTACCATTATCGGAAATTTTCAAAACTAATTTATTTAAAACTTTTTTCAAACTTAATGTCACTTTTGCAGCATTTGCATGGCGAATAATGTTAGTAAATGCTTCTTGTATAATTCTAAAAATTGATGTGGCAATATCAACGTCATCAAGAAACGCCTCTTCTGCTATCATGTTTAATTCACATTTAATTTTTGTTCGTTTTTGAAGATCTTCAGCTAACCATTCAATTGCGGGTATAATTCCCATATCATCTAAAATAACGGGGCGTAAATGTGTAGATATCCTGCGAACAGCTTGTATAGTAAGATCCACATGCTTTAACATTGATTTTGTTTTCGCAGATAATACTTTTTTCTCTTTTTGATTAACAGAAGAATCCGTGATCTGCCTATCCAGTAGGGAAATATCTATCTTTAGGGCTGTTAATACTTGTCCCAAGCTATCATGCAGGTCCCGTGCAATGCGAATACTTTCTTCTTCTCTTGCATTTTGCAAATGCCTGGAAAGATTACGGAGCACTTCATAAGATTTTTGTAATTCCTGCTCAGCGCGAGTGCGTTTGGTAATATCCCTGACATGCAATAGTAAGGCAGGTTCTCCTTCATATTCTATCCTGCCGACCTTTATCCCTACCGGCACACTTTCTCCCTTATAATTTAGACTAAAGCTTTCAAGATAATCCAATTTCTGTGAAATAAAATTATCATAATTGTTTTTTACTTTATCTCTATGTTCAGCCGGTATCAAGTCCAGAAAGCTTTTCCCAACCAAATTTCTATGCTTCATACCGTGAAAAACACATGCAGCCGGGTTTACATCAAGAACTTTACCATCAAGGGTTTCAACAAACACAGCATCGGGAGAACCTTCAAACAGATCGCGGAATTTCTTTTCACTTTTTCTTATTTCTGCTACTGCCTGTTGCCGCTCAATAGTAACGGCAATCTGTCCGGAAACAAATTCTAAAAGTTCCAGGTCGCTTTTCGTATATAAGTTGCGTTCTGTATAGCTTTGAACGGCAATGGCGCCAATAATTCTATCCCCGCTCTTTAAGGGTGCGCCAAGCCAGACCAGACACAAGGGGCCGATTATTTCAATCTTCCCTTTTTTAGCAAGTTCTTTTAAAGTTGTATCATAAACAAAGAGCGCTTTCCCTGTTTTAATAATATGTTCAGTAAGCCCCTTCTTAAGCATCCTGGGTTTTACATAATTTGTACCGGGATAATGTTCGTCAACATAATACGGGAATGATAATAATCCTTTATCTGCATCGTAAAGTGCAATGTAAAAATTTTTAGTATCAATGATAACACTAAGCTGCTGCTGAATATAGCGGGAGAGTTCCTCTGTATTAAATCTTTTATTGGCTATCTCTGCAATATTATATGAAACTGCTTGCAGTTTTTCTGCCCGTTTTTGCAGGGTAATATCACGAATAATTCCCTGGTATCCGAGTATCTCACCATTCTCTGATCTTCGTATATTGGAAGTAAGCAAACAATATATCTCCCGTCCGTCTTTCCTTCGCTGCTTTATCTCGTAGTCCTTAACAAATCCTTTCCTTTTTATTTCCTGCTGAAATATTTTGCGGTCTTTGGGATTGGCATAAGAATCAATGGTCTTCAGCTTAAAAAATTCATTTCTCGTATATCCTAAAATATCTATGAGAGCCGGGTTGACATCAATGATCTTACCATCTAAAGATGATATATATATACCATCCCTGTTGCTTTCAAATAAATTGCGGAATCTTGTTTCAATTCTACGCAATGCTTCCTCTGTAAGTTTAAGATCGGTAATATCCCTGATGATACCCAGATAACCAAAAATATTTCCTTCTTCCGACTTCTCCCTTAGCGTTGTGGTGAGTAAATATAAACAAAATATCTCTGTCCCGTCTTTCCTGCGAAGCTTCACTTCGTAATCCTGGACGATACCTTTCTTTTTTAATTCTACCAAAAATTTTTTGCGTTCTTTCGGATTAACATATAGATCAATAGTATTGAGCTTTAAAAACTCTTTTTTTGAATACCCCAGTATATCCAAAGCTGATTGATTAACATCAAGTATCCTGCCATCCAGGGAAGTGACATAGATACCATCCCTGTTATTCTCAAACAGATCACGGTATTTTTTTTCACTTTGCCGCAATGCCTCCTCGGCGAGTTTTCTCTTGGTAATATCCCTGATAATACCTTGATATCCAATAACCATTCCCTCTTCCGACTTGCGGACATTTGATGAAAGCAGGCAATTTATTTCCGTGCTGTCCCTTTTTTTCAAATTTACCTCATAATCCTTCACAAATCCTTTACGTTTGATCTTCTTTTGAAATTTTTTGCGGTCATTGGGATTAGTATACAATTCAACAGTATTCAGATTAAAAAATTCCTTTTTAGTATAGCCCGTTATGTCCAAAGCAGATTGATTAACATCAATGACCTCTCCATCCAAAGAGGAAATATAAATACCGTCCGTGCTGCTTTCAAATAATTCCCGGTATTTTTTCTCGTCACGCGCTAACCTGGATTGACCTGGATTGTTTTTTCCCATTAAAGACATTTTAATATTAAGAAACAGAAACAAAGTTAATGTATAAATTGCATATAACAAAAATAATGGAAAGTTGGAATGCTGGAATATTGGAATATTGAGAAAAATTTCACCCAATATTCCATCACTCCATTGTTCCAATATTCCTGATTGATGTTATTTCCGCTTTAAATTATTTTATTCTTAATCAGTTTGTAAAGCCATGTTCATAATATATCTTTGCAATATGGCTGAAAAAATGAAACTTTCATGCCTGATTTTCAGCACAAAGGGGGATTAAAAAGGGTATGTAACATTGAATATACAGCTACTTGTCACTGGCTGCTGGTTACTGATTATGAATAGGGATAAATTTAGAAAGGAATAAACAACAAGCAACCAGAAGCCAGCAACCAGCAACATTTTATATTATGTTAAACAAAAATTATAAATCTCTACTGATCAATAACTTATGAACCATTTTCAAGGAAAACGAACCGAGCTCAGTGAGTTAGGGGAATTCGGGCTTATCGATCATCTTACCAAAAACATCAAATTAAAAAATCCGGGATCGGTTAAAGGCGTTGGGGATGATGCAGCGGTTATTAATTGTAAAAACACACTAACAATAGTTACAACCGATATGCTGGTGGAAGGAATCCACTTTGACCTGACATATACCCCCCTCAGGCACCTGGGTTATAAGTCTGTTGTTGTAAATATTTCCGATATCTATGCCATGAACGCCCAACCAAAGCAAATAACCGTTTCAATTGCAATTTCAAACAGGTTTTCCCTTGAGGCGGTTGAAGAGTTCTATTCAGGCATATACATGGCTTGCGAAAAATATAAGGTTGATGTTGTAGGAGGTGATACTACCTCTTCTGTTTCGGGAATGGTTATTAGCATCACTGCAATTGGTGAAGCAAGTAAAAACGAAATTGTTTACAGAAGTACGGCTAAAAAAGGAGATCTGATCTTTGTAACGGGCGATCTGGGGGGCGCCTATATGGGTTTACAGATACTGGAAAGGGAGAAGGCGGTATTTGCAGAAGATCCCGACATGCAGCCAGACCTTGAAGGTCATGATTATATCATCGAGCGCCAGTTGAAACCCGAGGGAAGGCCCGACATTATCAAATTGCTGAAAGACCTTAACATCAAACCAACCTCCATGATTGACATCTCTGACGGACTTTCTTCCGAACTTCTTCATATATGCAAAAGTTCGGGGGTTGGATGTAATCTTTACGAAGATAAAATACCAATTGACCCGGCTACTGTTAATATGGCACATGAATTCAGTTTAGACCCCACTGTATGCGCCTTAAGCGGAGGCGAGGATTACGAATTGCTGTTTACTGTCAGGCAGCCGGATTACGATAAAATAAATCTAAATCCTTCCCTTTCAGTAATTGGGCATATAACTTCAGAAAATGAGGGGATAAACCTGATTGCAAGAGACGGCAGTTTACACCCATTAACGGCTCAGGGATGGGATGCTTTGCTTAAAAAACAGGTAATTACGAATCCAAAATGGTCTACAAGTTAGTCATAATTTGTTGGTATTAATAAACAAGTTGACAATTGACAGTTGGCAAAAAAACAAATTGCTTACTATTTACCCCATTGGAATTTCTTCTATTCCATACG
This sequence comes from Bacteroidota bacterium, assembly GCA_043811005.1. Taxonomy (GTDB): domain Bacteria; phylum Bacteroidota; class Bacteroidia; order NORP154; family NORP154; genus JBDRNO01. The sequence continues at coordinate 36,703 of JBDRNO010000220.1, forward strand.
GCTTTTTGAAGGATCGGTGCAAGTAGCAGGCAGATTCTTCGCCCCGCCATACCCTTCCCGCAAGCTTGCGGATGGCGGTGCTCAGAATGAACAATAGTACTTCATAGTCATTGGTGTTTAGGGGTTTCATTTTTTTTCTTATTTTTGGAAAAAGTTATGTTTAATAAAAAACGAAAAATCATGTTAAAAAAAATCATCTGTCTATTCCTGTTTTTTACTGTTGTTACCTCTGTTTATGCACAGGAAGATATTCTCACTTCCTATGATCTGTTTAAGCTAAAGCAGGTAATTGAAACAGCTATCTCGCCCGATGCAAAATATGTTGCTTACACTGTGAATGTGCAGAGACCTTTCTCGGATGAACCCGGGAATAATTACAAAGAGCTTTATCTCTTAAATCTGTCTTCAGGTGAATCAAAACTTTACATGGGTGGAAAAAAGTCGTTCTACGCACTTGGCTGGACACCTGACTCAAAGCAAATAACCTTTCTCGCTAATTTCGATGATGTGAAGCATACCCAGGTTTATGCTATGGATGTTGATGGGGGTGATGCATTCCCGGTTACAAACTCTAAAACATCTATCCAAAATTATTACTGGAATCCCAAGAATACCTCCATTGCTTATATCTCAATTGAACGGGATAATACCAGGAAATCTCTCATAAAAAAGGGGTTTAATGCGGAAATATATGAAGAAGACATACCTCATAAAAATCTATATCTCTATGATTTAAAAGAAAAAACCACCGAACAAATTACAAAAGATGTGACTGTTTTTAGCATCAGGTGGAGCCCTAACGGGGATGTGCTGGCAGCACAAATTGCTGAAAAAAATTTAGTTGACTATGAATATATGTTTAAAAACATCAACATTATCAACCCGGAAACAAAGGAGAATAAACTACTGGTTGACCCTCCGGGCAAGCTTGAAGGTATGGCATGGAGTCCTGATGGAAAGCACCTGGCTTTTGTGGCTGGCGTTGATATTTCCGATCCTGTTTCAGGGAGTTTGTTCGTAGTACCTGTTCCAAACAATAAGAAATTTGCAGAACTGCGAAACTATTCAAAAGACTTCGGGGGTTCTGTTATTTCAGCTAAATGGAAAGATAACAGCACCGTTCTTTATAGTGCAAACGAAAGCGTAGATGTTACACTAAACGAACAAAATATAAACGAAGGGGAAAGAAAAATTCTGATACAAGGCGGGGAGGTTGTTTTCCGGGGGTTTACACTAGCAAAAGGTATCGTTGCCTTTAATGGTAATACCGGCAAGTTTCCCGGTGAATTGCATACCTTCAATCTGAAGAACAAAAAGCTAAATAAGCATACCGATTGTAATCCATGGCTTAATAATAAAAAATTTGCGAAACAGGAAAAAATATCTTACCAGGCAAGGGATGGACTAACAATAGAAGGTGTTTTGATGTACCCTTTAAATTTCAAGCAAGGCGAAAAATATCCTTTGATCGTTTACATACATGGAGGGCCTGAATCAAGTGAAAAGAACGGGTGGGTAACTTATTACAGTATGTGGGGGCAGGTAGCAACGGCAAAAGATTATTTTGTCTTTATGCCAAATTACAGGGCAAGCTCGGGAAGGGGGGTTGCTTTTTCCAAAATGGACCAAAAGGATTTGGGAGATGAAGAATTTAATGATGTTTTGGACGGAATAGATCATTTGGTAAAAAAAGGATTTGTTGATAATAATAAAGTTGGAATAGGGGGTGGTTCCTATGGTGGATACTTCGCTGCTTGGGCTGCAACAAAACATTCAGACAGGTTTGCCGCTGCAGTTGTATTTGTCGGTGTTTCCGACATCGTATCAAAAAGATACACCACCGATATTCCTTATGAAGCCTACTATGTGCACTGGACCATCTGGACTCATGAAGATATTGAATTGATGTATGACAGAAGTCCTATAAAATATATTACCAATAATAAAACCCCTACTTTAATACTACATGGCAAAAAAGACCCCCGCGTCCATCCTTCACAAAGTTTAGAGCTTTACAGGTCTTTGAAACTGCACGGAAAAGCCCCGGTTCGGCTGGTGTGGTATCCAGAAGAAGGACATGGCAACCGCAAGAATCCCGCACGGCTGGATTACAGCCTGAGAACCATGGAGTGGTTTGATTATTACCTTAAAAGCGACAAGCCCAAAGACGAGATGCCAGATAAAGATCTGGAATATGATATAGACCTTGATTGAGATTTCCCAGATTTCCTAAATCTTAAAGATTTAGGAAATCTTGTTTTATTATACAGACGCCCAATCCCGATAACTATCGCATTAGCGTCAACCAAAAATTAGGAATGATAGATGTGCTATGCAATTGCTCAAGATTAATTAGGTACTTAAAAATTATTATTGATAAAATATTAACGATAATTTATCATTGATCATTCCGGTTTATCAGTTGTC
>JBDRNO010000221.1:0-9274 GCA_043811005.1 Bacteroidota bacterium
GTTTTTTAATTATTTTTTTCGCATGAAACAAAAAAGACCTCTCAAACGAAAGGGTTTTTCTTATCATTCTTGCCTATTTGTATTTTTTACTATATGATGTGTATTATTACTAAATTTCCCAATTTAATCGTAATTGTATCAGTCTCTTTGCCAAATCTTTAGATATTTGTACAGCAGGACAAGGAAACCAATAATTTTTCCCTTCACTACAATTTACTGTCCCCGGCTTATTTGGTGAATAACCATTAGTCATTATTTTAGAATTTATCATAATAAATCAGTGTTCTATTATAAATAACTTACGTATTTTTGGATACAAAAATTAATAATGGAGGCAAAAATGAACAACACCCGAAATCCCATCTTATGTATTATTCCGCCACACATGCTGGAAAAGATCATAGAAAAGGGCAATGAAAAGATGCGTTACATGGCACTTAAAACCCTGGAGCGTTCAAATCATATCCGCATGGAACGATCGCTCATTCAAGAGCATCCGTTTGCCCATCTCAGCGCATTCGCAACTGCTTCACAATCAACCACAGCAAAATGCTGCAAGGTTTATGATGCCCATCACACAGATGATCTTCCCGGGGATATAGCCAGGAGCGATGGTGATCCACCTACCGGTGATACTGCAATAGATGAAGCATTTGATGGTGGAACCACAACATATAAATTTTACCTCGACAATTACGGGAGAAACTCGATAGATGACAATGGTATGTGCATCATTCAAACCGTTCATTACGGGGAAGATTACAACAATGCTTTCTGGAATGGCAGGCAGATGGTTTACGGTGATGGCGATGATGAGCTCTTCACCCGCTTCACCCTTGATCTGGACATTATCGGTCATGAGCTTACACACGGAGTTATCCAGCATGAGGCAAACTTGCGTTATATGGATCAGAGCGGTGCGCTGAACGAATCATATGCAGATGTTTTCGGTTCATTGGTCAAACAATACAAGCTCGGGCAAAAGTCAAAAGAAGCAGATTGGCTGATAGGAAAGCAGGTATTAAAAGGCGGCAAATATGCCCTCAGGTCAATGAAAGCGCCCGGAACAGCATATAAGAACCATCCTGTTTTGGGAGACGACCCTCAACCCGCCACTATGGATGATTACTATGACTTGCCTGCATGGCAGGATAATGGTGGCGTTCATCTTAACTCAGGGATTCCCAATCATGCATTTTATCTCGCAGCAGTAAATATTGGCGGTAATGCTTGGGAAAAAGCCGGGCTGATATGGTATATTGCACTAACGGATGTGTTAAGGAGCAATACAACCTTCAGTAAAACCGCCTATGCCACTATTCGCATAGCACAGCAAAAATACGGGAAGGATAGTCTTGAAGCAAAAGCTGTTAAGCAGGCTTGGAGAGATGTTAAGGTGATATAATATTCAGTTCATTAATAAATTTGTAAACTCATTCAGTTTTGGTATAATAGACAAGTTGACAATAAGCAGTTAGCAAATAAAAAACACAAATTAACAACATCATATGAATGAAGTTAAAGTTTAATTTATCAGGAGGACTCGCCGGGCTCACCAAGGCAACTGAAATAGATGACTGCAGGCTCTCAAAACAAGAGAGTGAGATGCTTCATTCATTGGTAGAGAAATCGGCTTTTTTTGATATGCCAGAACCCACCTTTAAACCATTACTTGATGTGGAAATATGTAATCTCACCATTGAAACCAAGGGGAAAGCCCGTACTGTTCGCATAGCTTTAACAATGGTATCAGAAAGGCTGAAACCGTTAATTAAGTACCTGGCCAGAAGATCGAAGTATGTTAACCTGAAAAATTTATAGGAGATAAAAACGTTGTAAATTTATCATATAATTTTTTTAGTAATAGAAAGTTACATTTAGTTTACTGAAAATTTTTCAGGTTCCATACGAATTGATTCTCATGGTAAATATAACCCCGGTAGATATCCGGGTCATTAAAGGTTTTTCAAAATCTATTTCAGAACTATTATCAGCCACATCAATCAATTCCTTATAGATCAGACCAACGTTTTTCGCATATTTCTCAAGATAATACTGTTTTTCAATAAGGTTCTCTTCATAAATCTGCAAAACAGTTGCAGTTGAATCGAATAATAAGGTATTGATAGTACAAGGGGCATCAACTTCGGTATATTCGTAATTCCATTCATCCATAGTGTTAAATGAGTTGCCGTCCCAGCTATTTCCCAAATTAACAGGAAATGTTAGTTTAATAAATCTCACATTCTCCTCAACTTTTTCTGCTGTGGATGTTGTCCTGTTGGAAAACCAAACATCCTTGATAATCCATTGAAGTGAACTATTGAGCCGTTTATACCGTTCGATCCGTTGTGTTTCTCTCCCTTGATTATCAATAAAAGTAGATTCTACAACTTCTTTTATCTGGTATTGATATGTAATAACCGTATCATAAAAACCATCATAAACGGTTGAATCCACATCGTATATTATCCACTTGCCAATCTCTGTTGGGAAGTAACCATAGCCCATATCAATTGGTGGGGCTACATCTTTTTTACATGAATACAGAGTGCACAAAAAGAGAATGAATATCGAATATCGTAATAAAAGGAAGGGATGTAGATTTGATTTAAACATATCGGTTTCTCAGTTTTCAGGGTTTCGGTTATTCAGTTTTTCCGTTTGAAGCGGATGGGATTTTTTTGTTTCTCTTTAAAGTTTATAAATAATACAGGTTAACTATGTTTTTATACGCCACTAAGTCTTATTTTGTTTTAATGGGGGAATGTATTGTTGCTATATTATACATGGAACGGGATAAAAGAAGACATTTTACTGCACCTAATGGGAGATTCCTCACTTCGCTGCGCTCTGTTCGGAATGACAGGTCTTATTGTGTGGAGAGGGCAGGGATGCGGGGCGGCTTTTTCCGCCCCGCATCCCGGCCCCTTTCAGCCCACTATGCTTGTCATTCCGAGCTCAGCGAGGAATCTCCCTGAACATAGAAAAATGTTACATTTTAACCTGTTTTTTAGTATAATTCGCAACTCCACTGGATACTACATGCTACTTATTGAATAACCCCCCCACCAACCAGGTCATCATTTTCATAAAAAACAGCGGATTGCCCTGGTGCAATAGCTGACACTTTCCTATGAAAAACCACCTTTATCATATCATCCTCTATGTTGATAGTGCTCATAGTTCCGGGGTCTCTGTATCTGATCTTGGTAAGTGCTTGAAAATCAGAGCTGAGGGATTCGTATTTTATCAGGTTGTAGTCTTTTACCAGCATTTCCTGTTTATGCAAATATTGTTTTTCTCCAAGAACAACTGTATTGGTGCCGGCATGTATTTCAGTCACATACAGGGGTACCCCTATAGAAATATCGAGACCTTTGCGCTGCCCAACTGTATAAAAAGGATATCCTTTATGCTTGCCAAGGGGTTTGCCGTCAGTTGAAACAAATGCGCCATCCTCGATCTTTACTTTTTTTCCGTTCAATTTGCGTTTGAGGAATGACCTGTAGTCGTTATCGGGGATAAAGCAGATCTCGAAACTTTCGTTCTTATCAGCCAGATCAGCAAGTCCTGCATCAATAGCTATTTGCCTGATCTCATTCTTAAGGTAAGTGCCTAGTGGAAATTTTGTCCGGGCAAGGTTTCTTTGACTTATACCCCATAAAAAATAGGACTGGTCTTTCTGTTCATCAACTCCTTTGGAAACTATATAGCGATCATTTTCTTCCCTGACCTGTGCATAGTGGCCGGTTGCAATAAATTCACAATCCAGCTGGTCGGCTCTTTTGAGTAAGGCATCCCATTTAATATGCGTATTACATAACACACACGGGTTAGGTGTTCTGCCTGACATATATTCATCAACGAAATTATCTATGATGAAACTTTCAAATTCTTCACTTATATTTATTATATAATGGGGAAATCCGTATTTAACGGCAAGTGTACGGGCATCATTGATGGAGTCCAGGCTGCAGCACCCCGTCTCTTTCTTTGCCCCCCCTGAAGATGAGTAGTCCCATGTTTTCATGGTCATACCAATAACTTCATACCCCTCCCTGTGAAGCATCATCGCAGCAATAGAGCTGTCTATACCCCCGCTCATAGCAACTAATATTCTGCCACGCTTGCTCATTTATCATATTTTTTTTCATCATTGTCAACCGGGACAATCAAGTAATTTTCCAACTCATCCTTATTTAACAGTTCTCCGTTTTTATAGATTTTCTTTAATTCTACTTTTCCGTCATCATCATAAAATATCCATGTTGAATCCATTAAATTATTTTTATAGATGCCTTCACTGATAAGTTTCCCGGAAGGATTGTAATACTTAATTTCACCTTCAAGCATACCATTAGTATAATTCCCTTCAATTTTAAGAGAACCATTTTCAAAATATTGTTTCCATTCACCTTCTTTTATCCCTTTTTCCCAGTTAATTTGTTCGTATGGTTTACCGTTGAGGTAATAAATACTGCTGATGCCATTTTTCTCACCCTTGATATAGGATTCATCAGCAACCAAGACACCTTTTTTGTTATAGAATCTCCACAAGCTGTCTTTTTTGGTTTCATAATAAAGACCCATTGCCATTAATGTGCTATCTTCATAAAACAGGTGAGCGGCACAGGATTTGTCATCATTATAATAGATCATTGTTGCCTTTATCTTACCGCTCATATAATAATGTTTAAATAGTTTAGACGGCTTGTCGTCAATAAAACATCCTTCATACCTCAATTTTCCTTTACTGTAATATTTTCTCCAAATTCCCTGTTTTAGTCCGTTCTCATCTGTTTTGTTTATAGTATCAGTCTTCTCTTCTGGTTGCGCAATAGATATATTTGAGGCAAATAATTGTAATAGAATCAATAAAGTGCTTACTAATTGTTTCATTTTACGAATAAAAATAAACCAGATTGATTAGTTACCTGGAGAAAAAAAATCCCGGAAAAGCTTTTTCTTCATTTTTCTGCAAAACGACTATTTTCCATAGAGCAAATATGAAACCAATTCCATATCCTGTTAACTGAATAAAACTTGCGATTATTGAGAAGAAAGCAACATTAAGGTTCCGGTTTTTCAATAAGGAGTCAATAAAAATAATTAGAATAAATAATCCTAACGGAAGAAGAAATAATTTATTTAAGCTTATGGACAATAGTATTAATAAAAGAGTGCCTGTAAGAAATAATGAAGGTAAAGCAAAAATTAATTTAAAGGTTTTGGTATGCCATTTGCAAAGTATTACGCGAACAACACCAAACTTATAGACCTGTGTGATAAACTTTGCGAAATTTATTCGTCTCTTATGATATACATATAGATCATTGATCAGCCTTACCTTAAATCCGTTCTGCATTATTTTTAAGCTCAGATCAGGGTCTTCACCAGGGTGAATATTGGAAAAACCGCCTGTTTTTTTAAAAACCTCTTTAGAAAATCCCATATTAAAACTTCTCGGCTGAAATTTATTTAATTGTTTTTTTCCGCCCCTTATCCCGCCGGTAGTAATAAAAGAGGTCATTGAATAATTAATTGCCTTCTGGGTATTTGTAAATGAATGATGTGCAGTATCAGAACCCCCAAACGCATCAACAAAATCATGGGATAAAAATCTATTTAATTTCTCCATATAATCTTCGGGAATAATACAGTCAGAATCAAAAAAAAGGAAGTAATTACCATCAGCGCGATCAGAACCATAATTCCTGGTTAGACCAGGTCCTGAATTTTTTTTGAAAAAATATTTGATATTCAGTCTATTAATATATGAATTTACTATAGTGTCGCATTTTTTATCTGAACCGTCTTCCGCAATTATAACTTCAAAATCCTTAAATGTTTGGATAGATAAACTCTCCAACAATTCTTTTACCTCATCAGGACGATTATAGACCGGTATAATTAATGAAAATTCAATCATTGAATATTACCTGTAATTTTTTCGATCAGATATTTATTTCTATCCTGTGTGCTTCTTGAAATCATTTCACCTAAAAATCCTGCCAGGAACAATTGGGTGCCAATTATCATTGTTGCCAGGGCAATATAAAACAAAGGTTGGTCAGTAATTAGAGGCGCTTTAATACCGTGGTTTAAATAATATAATTTCTCCATTCCCAGCCATAATGAACCGAAAAATCCGATAATGAACATTATGGTCCCCAGCAAGCCGAATAAATGCATGGGTTTTTTGCCAAACCTTGTAACAAACGAAATTGACAGCAGGTCTAAAAACCCATTGATAAACCTTTCAAGACCAAATTTAGTAATGCCGTATTTCCTTGCCTGATGTTGAACCACCATTTCTCCTATTTTGGTAAAACCAGCCCATTTGGCAATTACCGGTATATACCTGTGCATTTCTCCATAAACTTCAATATTCTTTATCACCTCTTTTTTATATGCTTTTAACCCGCAGTTAAAGTCATGTAATTTTATGCCGGATATTTTTTTGGTTATCCAATTAAAAAATCTGCTGGGAATGGTCTTTGTAAGAGGGTCGCGTCTCTTCTTCTTCCATCCAGAAACCAAATCGTATCCATCATCTCTGATCATTTGATATAAAGGCGGGATTTCATCAGGGTTGTCTTGCATATCGGCATCCATAGTAATGATAATGTCACCCTTTGCAATCTCAAAACCGCAGTTAAGCGCAGCCGACTTTCCATAATTTCTCCTGAATTTAATCCCACTGATACAATCATTATTACCGGATATGCTTTCTATCTTCTTCCACGAATCATCAGTGCTGCCATCATCCACAAAAATTATTTCGCAAGAAAAACTATGGGCTTTCATAATACGAATAATCCAATCACTAAGTTCCTGTATTGACTCTTCTTCGTTAAACAGAGGTATAACTATTGAAATATCCATTGACTGGTTGATTGGTTTAGAAATTCCTCCTACTCATCAGTAATTGACTCAAAAGACTCATCTTTTCGTTTAATAAAAAAAGAAATGATCAGCGAAAATACAAATCCCCAAAATGTATATGAGAACAAACCGCCGATAGACATCCAGAAAGGGGTCATGAACTTACGAGTGTAGCTCATAGCAATTTCAATTTCCTCATCTGAGCTTCCCTTTTCTATCATTTGTTCTTCTATTTGTTCCAGCAATACATCAATAAGTGAAGCATCAATAAATGTGAAAAATATGTAAGTATAAAAAGCCGTAATTATGGCAGAGAAAAAAGCTATTAAAGTACCTGAACCCAAACACTGACCATAGCTGATGTACCCGCCAAGAACAGTGTCCCTGTAATTTTTAGCGCCAATAACAATGCCTGCGATAAGCACCGCATATCCAATATATGTTTGTATCTTTGACAGACTATCAGTAAACATATAAAACAAAACGGATATAATGATCAATATAAGCCCGATAACGGCTCCGTAATTCATTGCATTTTTTAGTGATGCAACTTGTTTCCCTTCCATAGTGATGAATATATGGGTTAAATATAGTAATTAATTAACATAACGAGCAAAAGTAATTAAATATAGAATATAACTTTGGAAATTGATTAAAAATATTGAAATTCCGAGACAATATCTTATCTTTGCATCGGGTAAGTCTTATACGACCAGCTCCTGCTGAACTCCCCCAGATCTGGAAGGAAGCAAGGGTAGGCAGTTGTAGCGGTGCGATATAAGTAACTTACCCTTTTTTTATTTGGTGATTTGACGATTTAGTGTTTATCTACATTTTTGCTTTATTAAACATAATTTTAAAATTAATTTTCACAATTTTATTATTTATATCTATAATGTTTTTGTAAATTTATACCCATAAAAAATTAATTCATTAAAATCAAAATCATGAAACTATTTATAGACACAGCTAATCTCCAAGAGATAAAAGAAGCACAAGCTCTTGGCATTCTTGACGGAGTAACCACAAACCCTTCTTTGATGGCAAAGGAAGGTATCTGCGGTGAAGAAAAAATAATGCAGCACTATATTGACATTTGCAATGTTGTTGATGGTGATGTAAGCGCTGAAGTCATCTCAACCGATTTTGAAGGAATGGTTGCCGAGGCAGAAAAACTCGCTTCCCTGCATGAACAAATAGTGGTAAAAATTCCTATGATCAAGGAAGGTATTAAGGTGATAAAATACCTGGCATCTAAAAAAATAAGGGTTAATTGCACATTGATCTTTTCACCGGGACAGGCATTATTGGCTGCAAAAGCAGGAGCAGCTTATGTTTCACCATTTATAGGCAGGTTGGATGATACTTCAACTGATGGTTTGGAATTGATAGCACAGCTCAGGCATATCTTTGATAATTACGGCTACGAAACAGAAATACTGGCTGCTTCAATCCGTCATACAATGCACATTATTAAATGTGCTGAAATTGGCGCTGATGTTACAACCAGTCCATTTAAAGTAATATTGGGATTGCTATATCATCCCTTAACCGATATAGGGTTGGAAAATTTTTTAGCCGACCATAAGAAAGCAAATCATGTTTCTAAAAATTCATCCTGACAATCCAAGTCTGAGAAAGATCACAATAGCTGTTGAATGCCTGAAAAAAGGAGGTGTCATTATTTATCCTACTGATACTGTTTATGGGCTGGGATGTGATATTTACAATCATAAGGCGGTTGAAAGAATTTGTAGGATAAAAGGCATAAAACCCAAAAAAGCCAATTTTTCTTTTATTTGCCACGACCTCAGCCAATTATCCGACTTCACCATAAATGTTGATACCACCATTTACAAAATGATGAAGAAGTCACTTCCTGGTGCTTTTACATTTGTTTTACATGCCAATAATAAAGTCCCCAAACTTTTTAAAAGCAATAAGAAAACCGTTGGTATTCGCATTCCGGATAACAACATCGTCCGTCAGATCGTTTATGAATTAGGGAATCCCATACTATCCACTTCAATTTATGATGATGATAACATCATTGAATATACTACAAACCCGGAATTGATTTACGAGAGGTATAAAGATATTGTTGACCTTGTTATTGACGGAGGATACGGCAGCAATGAAGCGTCAACGGTAATTGATTGTACAAAAGAGAAACCGTTAATAATCAGGGAAGGGAAAGGGGTGTTGGAATAGAGAGTAGTGAGTGATTGGGTATTCCTGCCTCCCGGAAGCTACGGTGTACCCACATATTTTGATAAATATACATTAATGACATTGGTATAGACGTTTAATGCGCACAAATTCAGAAATAAATTTCAAATGTCGAATGTCAAATGAAAAATATTAAAGTTTTTCATTTTTCATTTGA
>JBDRNO010000222.1:0-2240 GCA_043811005.1 Bacteroidota bacterium
GTCTACTGTTGATGCAAGCGACGAACCGAAGGTTGAATAGTCTGTATTTTCAGGTTTAATTTTCATGAAAAGCCCTCTGCCGAGACTTATTGGAGGGCTTTTTCATGCATCAAACTCGGCAGAAATTTCTTCCTGAAAGCGATAGGCTGAAATATTTCATTGATGTGGTAGATTTCAGATGGAAATTGTGATATTAAAGCGCAAACTATAAAAGGCAGTTGAATAAGTTCTATCCTGTAAAGCAATGCTGGAGGAAAATATTGACTGGCTGTCAAAACCCCGTTTTCTACAAAAAGAGCGGGGTTTTTTCTTTATGAGAGGGAGATTATGAAAAAATGTCCCTATTGCACTGAAGAAATCAGAGATGAAGCTGTCAAGTGTCGGTATTGCGGTGAATGGCTTGATAAAATGACATTGGTCCAAACAGGTGAATATGCTGATGCTAGTCATTTAAGTGATATTAACAATAAAGCTATTCTCAAGAGTGAGACGGTAACATTCTCTTCCGAAAATAATTTGCAACTTACTGACACAGTTAACGATAATATATTATCTGATGACGATGAAAAAATAATAGCGTGGAAAAAAGTAATCACTGATACAATTGAAGATTGCTTTAAGCGATTTAAAAGAATTGTCATATTACTTTATTTAGGTATATTTCTTATAGGTATTGTAAGTTATTTTAACGACGCTCTTAAGCCATTTGCTGTTTTTGGATATGTTATTCTCGTTTTCTATTTTTGGTCTCATTTATGGTCTTGTGCACGACTTGTCGGTAAAAACCCACTCCTTTGGGTCTTCTTGACTGGGGTTTTATCAATTATTGGACCGGTAGTGGCCTATTCAATGTTGAAAAAATCAGCAGAGGACCAAGGTTTTATATTTTAACCCTAAATCCGTAGTAATTGGGAGTAAGTAGAACTACTCAAATTTATCCTAAAATGTTTACTTGGGTGAATTACAGATAAATGGTCATTGCATAGAGCCCTGAAGATTCCCGTGGGGCATAGAGATATCCGGATACTTTAGAATAATTTGTTAGGAGTATGCCATGGAGACACGCACGGAAAAAATCAACATTTTAGATTTACCAGGCTCACTTGTTGATACTGCATTCGACCATATATCGCGGTATTCGGTTGCATTGCTACGTATCACAACTGATAAGAATATCGAGAATATGCAACTAATTGGCTCAGGAACACTCGTAATAATTAATAACTTTTACTCCATCCTAACAGCGGAACACGTTTTAGCTGAAATTAAACCTTCTGATCATTTGGGGTTGTTGACTTCATTTACAGGTAGTCCTCACCGATTTAAATATGATCAAAATTGCCTGTATATACATAAAATTGCGAAAGGAGAAGATGACTCTATGGGACCGGATATCGGCCTTATTGTTCTCCCTCAGGTGGATATCGGCCTCTTAAAAGCCCAAAAAAGTTTTTTCAATATCGACAAGCGAAAAGAAAGATTCAGCAAAAGTTTCTTAGAAAAAGATCGTGGTTTCTGGTTCACGTGCGGGTTCCCTGGAGAGTGGGAGATAGATTTGCTTACAAGCTCTGAGTTTTCCTCTATTAAAGGATATAAGGCATTATTTGGAGTTTCTGGTATCAGCAAGGAGTACGAAGCTTCAGGCTATGACTACCTTGAAATGACAATAAACTATAACACTTTTAATCCAGAGTTACCTGTAAGTTTTGGGGGAGTAAGTGGGAGTGGAGTTTGGCAAGTCCCTTTGATAAAGAGCAACAATGATAAAATCGAACCTGAGGAATATGTCTTTTCGGGTGTAGTTTTTTACCAGACACAAGTTGAAGAGAATAATTGTCTCATTCGGTGCCATGGTAGACGAACCATATATTTCAAAGTACCGGAGTTACTAAGTGGCGTGATGAACTCCTAACAAAACAATCCGCGTGATAGGCTGGTGTCTGTCAGTGATTTCTATGTTACTCTCTTTCCATCCATAATCATCAATTCTGACAACTGCTCATCCCTAAACAGTTGTTGTAGTAAAGGAGAGATTACAGTAATTTGGCTCAACATCATGAGCAGACGAACATCAATACGGATAATTTCCTCTTGATTCCAGATAGGGTCAGCTTCTCCGGGCGGCCTCCAGCTCCCGTTTCTTGATCACGATGAGGATCGCCGTGAGGGCGGCCTGCGTCATCCCGGGGATCCGCTCGGCCTGACCGACCGTGACCGGCGCCACGCGGGTGAGTTTGGCC
>JBDRNO010000223.1:0-2635 GCA_043811005.1 Bacteroidota bacterium
ATAATTTTTTGATCTGATACTTCCGATAAAGGGAATCAATACCATGGCCAACAAAATGAAAAGTGCAAAAACGCCATTCCCTATTAGTGTTTCAATATACTGATTATGAGCGTTTAATCTGTTATCGGCCGCACCTGTTATGTTTTTTTTTCTATAATCACGGATTTTCATGTATCTACTTCCCCTATAATTTATCCTTCCCCAAGTATTTATAAATAGCTGACATTCAGCAGAGCCACTCATTATTTCTGTTTTAATCCTTTAATTAAATAGGGGCTTAAGCAGATATGATAGTCAATATAATAATTTGTAAAAATCATTGTCTCGGATTCGGAAGGCTCTTAAAAGCTTTAAAAACAAGCATTATATTTTTTTCTGCTTTTTTGTATGTGATTTTAATAAATTTATATTATATTTGTAATATATATTTAAAGCCCTAAATAACATGACACCTTTTGATTATTTTACTAATGGCAAGAATGTGTATAAAAGGAGGTATGATGCTTTAAGAGCATTCTTTTATGACAGACGAAAAGCAGAAGATGTTGCTGAGGAATTTGGCTATACACTATCTGCGTTTTATTCACTTTCACGTGATTTTGGAAAGCACCTGAATAGCTCGCCCTGTGACGATTTGTTTTTTAAGGAATACCAACGGGGCAGAAAGCCAGCCGGTGATGTTGATGAGTTGAATGATTTGGTTATTGATTTAAGAAAACTGAATTACTCTACCCAGGATATCGTCACGATAGCAAATTCAAAAAATCACCCTATTACTTATGGTTACGTGTATCAATTATTAAAACGTGAAGGATTCGCAAAATTATCAAGGCGCAGTAAGCTTGATAAAGAGAATTTAACGCCACCAAAAATATGCCCACCCGTTTCGAAGATGTTAGAAATCAGGGTGGCGCGATTCACAACAGGCTCTGCTGGCTTGCTGTTTTTTCTTCCATACTTGAAACAATATGGCATTGATACATTAATAACAGAATCACATTACCCGGAAACTAAAGCAATAGGTAAATTATCATCTATACTTTCTTTCATTGCACTAAAGCTTTCCAACGTACGCAGGTACAGCTGTGATGACCTGTGGTGCATGGATAGGGGAGCTGGCATGTTTGCAGGGTTAAATGTATTGCCAAAATCAGCTTGGTTGAGTTCCTATTCCCACCGGGTTACCGGGGAAATGAACTTAAATTTCCTGAAAGGGCTGCACATTATATGGCAAAAAAATGATTTGTTATCTGATACGTCCAATATTGATTTCACAACTATTCCTTACTGGGGAGACGACAGCCACCTGGAAAATAACTGGTCGGGAAAACGGAACAAAGCTATGTCGAGCATGTTAGCTGTGTTGGCGCAAGATCCTGAAAGTGGGATCATTGATTATGGAAATACAAATGTCATGCACGAGAATGAAAGCCAGGTTGTCCTGGAATACCTTGACTTTTATAGAACCGGGGCGCCTGACAATAGCAAGCTGAAATATCTTGTGTTTGACAGCAAGTTCACAAACTACCAGAATTTAGGAAAGCTTGACGATGAAGGAATAAAATTCTTAACAATCAGGCGAAGAGGCAAAAATATTGTTCAAAAGATTAATAGTTTACCGGCAGGCAGTTGGAAAAAGATCAGGATAGAAGCGTCCGGCCTAAAGAAAAGAACGCTTAGGGTATATGAAAAATTTGGTTTGCTGAAAGGATACTCGGAAAGAGACAATGCAGAACCCCGTAACATGAGGCAGATTAACATAACAGGAAATGGAAAAATTAAACCTGCAATAATAATAACTAACGATTTTGATTTGCCAATTGAAAAAATTGTTAGAAAATACGCTCGCAGATGGTTGGTGGAAAAAGCAATATCAGAACAAATCGAATTTTTTCACCTGAACAGCATTTCATCATCAATTGTCATCAAGGTCGATTTTGATTTTGTAATGAGTATATTTGCGCATAATTTATATCGCCTTTTTGCCCTTGATTTGAAAAGATATTCCCATTTTTCAGACATCAAAATCTACGAGAAATTTATTGATAACAGTGCTACGATATCTATCGAAAAAGAACAAATCAGGGTTGAACTAAAAAAGAAACGAGCACTGCCACAAATTCTGGAACTGTTTAGCGATAGTGAAAAATTTAATTACGAATGGATCGGGAATAAACCGATCGAATTTCTCGGAGCATCAACATCCTAAAATTAGGGTGCTAAATTATACATGAAAATCTGTGATCAGTAGTGATCGCTTCAGAAGAATTTTCACATTTCTCATGCATCGTTCTCATGCATAAATTGCATAAATATTTTGTACTGTAGTACCATTCAGGAAGGGTTTGAATTCCACGGGGAATATTTGCGTGTAATGATGAATTGCCGCTTGGCTCGGATAAACTATAGGGGAAGTGCCCCCAAAGTTATCAACAAAAAAAGATCGATTCAATGGTATCATGAACCGGCCTTTTTTGCGTGAGGATTGCATGAGAATTGCAATGCTAATCTTCTGAAACCCGTAGCGAGAGTGAGACTTGAACTCACGACCTCATGATTATGAATCATGCGCTCTGACCAGCTGAGCTACCTCGCCAATAATTTTGGAGTGCAAATATAGTATTTTATTGTGATG
>JBDRNO010000224.1:0-43002 GCA_043811005.1 Bacteroidota bacterium
CAGCCGAATGGCATGTAATCATTTAATGTTTTACTGCCTGCGGATTTAATAATTTTTTGGAATTTTGAATTTTGGTAATTGGAATTTATTTGAAATTTGTTGATTGTGATTTGGTGCTTAATGAATTTTTAAACTATTGTAGATCAATGTTTTAAGTCCTTAACTTAATGACATTGCCCTACCGGGTGGTCACCAGTGAGAGTGATAACCAGCATCCAGCAACATTATCTTATTTATACTTAGCTTAATCCTATATAATTTCTTATTTTAATCAATTTGCTAAGTTATGTTCTTACTATCTTTGTACCATGTACTACAATAACATCCTCGAAACTATAGGCAACACTCCTTTAGTTAAGCTCAATCGCGTTACAAAGGAAATTAAAGCCACTGTTTTGGTGAAGATAGAATCTTTCAATCCAGGACAGTCCATCAAGGACAGGATAGCTGTACAAATGATAGAAGATGCTGAGAAAGAGGGCAAGATCAAGCCGGGCGGGACAATTATTGAAAGCACATCAGGCAATACCGGAATTGGCTTAGCCATCGTTGCTATTGTAAAGGGATACAAGTGCATTTTTGCCACCAATGATAAGCAATCAAAAGAAAAGATTGATGTCCTGAGAGCTTTGGGTGCAGAGGTTATCGTTTGTCCAACTGCCGTGGATCCTGATGATCCACGGTCATATTATTCGGTTGCGGAAAGGTTGAGCAGGGAAATACCCAATTCCTTTTATTCTGACCAGTATAGCAATCCCTCAAATACAAAAGTTCACTACATGCAAACCGGACATGAGATATGGGAGCAAACAGAAGGCAAGATAACTCATCTTGTGGTGGGCGTTGGCACTGGTGGAACAATATCCGGTATTGCCAAATACCTGAAGGAAAAAAATCCGGACATAAAAGTTTGGGGAGTTGATACCTATGGTTCGGTTTTTAAAAAATTACACGAAACAGGCGAGTTTGACAAAAGTGAGATATATCCTTATTTAACCGAAGGAATAGGTGAGGATATTATCCCTGCAAACGTCAACCTTGACCTGATTGACCATTTTGAAAAGGTTACTGATAAAGATGGCGCTTTAATGGCACGGGAGATTGCTCTGAAAGAAGGTATCTTTTGTGGATGGTCAGCCGGCTCTGCCATTGCCGGTTTGCTGCAAATAGCAGCCAAAGTTGGGAAAGACATCCTGGATCAAGACGACTTGGTTGTAGTGATCATCCATGACCACGGCAGCAGATATGTTGGTAAAATATTTAATGACGACTGGATGAAGGAGAAGGGATTTATTTGAATATCCCCTTAAAAAATCACTACCTTAACATGTTAGCGATAATTTGGTTAATTTTAAAATAGACAAGTTGGCAGTTGACAGTATGCAGTTGGCAAAAAAAATTGCTTGCTATTTATTCCATTGAATAAATTATAAAAATTGAAATTTGGATTTTATTTGTGATTTGTAATTTGGGATTTATAAAATATCCTCTGCCTGAAAAGCGTTTTATTCCAAGTGATGTCTTTAAAAAAATTTATATTATTAGGATTCATAACAGGTTTATTAATTGGGTTAAACAATAATATAACAGCCCAAAAGGTGGGATTGGTATTGAGCGGGGGAGGAGCAAAGGGGCTGGCGCATATTGGAGTGATAAAAGCCCTGGAAGAAAATAATATTCCTATTGATTACGTAGCCGGAACATCAATGGGGGCTATTGTCGGAGGAATGTATGCTATTGGCATGACACCTGAAGAAATGAGAGCCATGGCAACATCCGAGAGATTTATCAAGATGGCTAAGGGGGAGATCGATGGTGAATACAAATACTATTTTAAGCAAAGGGATGTAAACGCTTCATGGATAACATTAAAAATAGCCAGAGACACAATATGGCAGACTTCTTTGCCTACCAGTCTTATTTCTACTGTTGCCATCGATTTTTTTTTGATGGAAAAACTCTCAGGCCCTTCTGCTGCTGCAAATTATAATTTCGACAGTTTGTTCGTTCCTTTCAGATGTGTAGCAGCAGATATTGCAGCAAATAAAGAGCTCATATTCAGGGAAGGTCACCTGAACGAAGCTATCAGGGCTTCGGCTTCATTTCCATTCTATATACAACCAATTACTGTTGATAATAAACTGCTTTTTGACGGAGGGCTTTACAATAACTTTCCTACTGATGTTATGTACAACCACTTTTTTCCTGATATCATTATTGGCAGCAATGTAAGCGGCAAAGTAATGCCTCCTGATGAAGATAATGTTATCTCCCAAATAAAAAATATGTTAATGAACAGAACAAATTTTACTGTTATTTGTGAAAATGGTATCCTCATAGAGCCCAATTTAGGTCAAGGTGGTTTGTTTGATTTCTCGGAAATAGAAGCGATCATTGACTCCGGTTATTTTGCCGCGTTATCAAAAATTGAAGATATTAAAACGGCTATTCCCCGAAGAGTTGATAAACGAGATCTTACTCAAAAAAGAGAATTTTTCAAAAGCAAACAACCACCTTTGTTATTTGATGAAATATATGTTGACGGATTAAATAAACTCCAATCAAAATATGTCAGAAATATTTTAAGTCACAAAAAAAGGAAACCATCTGATATAAATGATATAAAGCCGGGTTATTTTAAGGTATTTGGAGATGATAAAATAAAAAATATGTATCCTAATGCAGAATATAACCGGTTCACAGGGCTATATGACCTTTTTATAAAAGTTAAAAAAGAAAAAGATATTATTATTGACTTCGGTGGTAATTTTTCATCAAGATCCATAAACGAAACATACATAGGTGCCCAGTACAATTACCTTGGAAGAACGGCATTTAGCCTGAAAGCAAACACATATTTTGGGAAACTATACGGTTCTGTGCAGTTTAAAGGGCGGATGGACTTTCCCGTAAAATTGCCGTTTTATTTAGAACCGGAGATAACATATAACCGTTGGGACTACTTTAAAAGCAGCGAAGAATTTTTTGAAGATAAAAAACCATCATACTTCGTTCAAAAGGAAAAATTTGGAGGTATCAACATTGGTTTTTCTGTTAATAATACAGGAAAAGGTAAAGCAGGTTTCTCCATAATTAATTTAGAAGACTATTATTATCAAACACAGGAATTCTCACATTTGGATACTGCTGATAAAACGGAATTTAATGGTTTATCTGCTTATTTATCTTATGAAAGAAGCACTTTAAATCATAAGCAATATGCTAATAAGGGAACTTATTTTGTAATACAAGGCAGATTTGTTGAGGGTGAAGAATACAACCTTCCGGGTTCAACATCATCAAAGGAACTTCATCACTTGAAATTACATGATTGGGCTCAGTTTAAATTTATTTATGATACATATTATAAACAAAGAGGTAATTTAAGATTGGGTTTTTATGCAGAGGGTGTTTTTTCCACACAGGAGTTTTTTAATAATTATTCTGCAAGCATATTGAGAGCTCCGGCATTTCAACCGACACCTGATAGTAAGTCTCAATTTTTAGAATCATTCAGAGCCCATAGATATATTGCCGTTGGTCATAAGATCATTCTTAACTTATGGGATGATATTGACCTGAGATTAGAAGGATATATGTTCCAGCCATACCAGGAAATTCTAAGGCAAAATGATAATACTGCGAAATACGGACCGGAATTCGATAGAAGGTATACCATCGCTACCGTTGCTGCTGTTTATCACAGCCCTATCGGGCAGGTGAGCATAAGTTTGAACTATTATCATAATGTCCCTGAAGTTGCCCAGGAAGATAAAACACCCCTGACTTTTTTGTTCCATTTTGGCTATATTATTTTTAATAGAAGAGGATTGGACTAAGAATAATTAAAAATCAGAACATAACTTCGTAAATATTGAAATTCCGATACGCTAAATTAAGAGGAATATTCGCTAAAATTAAAAATCCTTTATTGACAAGTGTTTCCGGTGAGTTTTACCACAATGATTACCCCCAAACGGAGTTAAATAGCACTATTTCGGGGTAATGTTTTCCTAATGGTGGTCTTTTCGTCAGATTTATATAAAAATTGATTCAGGAGAAATCTTTAGAGATCTTTTTCCCATATCCGATACACTTTTTAATACTTTCTTCATCCGGATTCCACATTACTTTCAGTCCATCATCCACGACTTGAAACCCTGACTTCTCCAGAATGCCCAAAATTATTTTTACTGATTCTCCACTCCAACCATAGCACCCGAAAGCAGTAGCTTTTTTACCGGTAAATTTTAATCCCTTCATTTCTTCAAGAATCCCTGCAACTGAAGTGAGGATACCATTATTTATTGTTGGTGAACCAACAACTATTCCTTTAGATTTAAAGATTTCTGTAATGATATCGTTCTTATCCCTTTTGGAAATATTGTACAGCTTTATATTAACTGAATTATCGGAAGAGGAAATACCTTTAGCGATATTTTCTGCCATAATCCGTGTACCATCCCACATAGTATCGTAAAGTATAGTTATCTGATTTTCCTTGTATTCATTCGCCCATTCTAAATATTTATTCACTATTTGGGTTGGATTATCCCGCCATATTATTCCATGACTTGTACAAATGGTATCAAAAGGTAAATTAAAGGATAAAACTTCTTTGATCTTTTTATTCACCATCTTGCTGAACGGAGTTAATATATTAGCATAATATTTAATACATTCCGTCATAAGTTCAGCTTGATCTACCAAATCGTTAAACATATATTCAGAAGCATAATGTTGACCAAAAGCATCATTGCTGAATAAGATATTGTCTCCTGTTAGATAACAAAACATACTATCGGGCCAATGAAGCATCGGTGCTTCGATAAAGATCAGTTCTTTCCTGCCTAAATTCAGTCGGTCACCGGTTTTGACTACCTGGAAATTCCAATCCTGATGATAATGTCCTTTCAAAGATTTAACACCATTCCGGGTACAATATATAGGAGTATCAGGAATATGGCTCATTAATTCAGGAAGAGCGCCACTATGATCTGTTTCTGCATGGTTTGCTATTACATAATCAATTTTTTGCAAATCGATACAGGTTGAAAGATTGTTGACAAACTCGTTTGAAAACGGAGCCCAGACGGTATCAATTATTGCAGTCTTTTTTTCTTGAACCAGATAAGAGTTGTAAGTAGACCCCCGGTGAGTTGAGTATTCATCTCCATGAAATTTTCTTAATTCCCAATCAATTTTGCCTACCCATTTCACATTGTTTGTTATTTTAATCATATTCATTGTTTGCCTTTTTTAGATTCTTATTATGACTTGATCATGGTAAGTAACATTTTAAATTTTTTGACGGCTTTTAAAGCATGCGGTTCATTAGCAGGCATTATGATAATCTCTCCTTCATTCAAATTAAATGGTTTACCGGAGACTATAATTTCGACCTCACCATCGAGAACTTGAACTAAAGCATCAAATGGAGCAGTATGTTCACTTAACCCTTGGCCCTGATCAAATGCAAATAAAGTAACAGTCCCAATCTTTTTACTGAGAATAGTTTTACTCACAACAGCGTCTTTTTGATATTTTACCATATCAACTAAAGAACCGGTTTTTAGGTCATCATTCATTTTATATTATTTTTTTTAATATGTTGTTTTATATTTCGTCCGCCAGTTGGTGGACTTGTTTGAATTTATGCCAAAATTGGCAAAGATTTAACTTTTTAGGTACTACCATATCGGACAACGATAGTCTTGCTCTTTCTTTGGAACCCTGAAACCGATAATTATCTCATGTGTGCTCCCACTGTATTTTCGCAGTCGCGACAAGGTAAAGTCATAGGCGTATCCTACTTCAAACATACCAATATTAAAACCCACTAATCCAAGGATACCTTCAACTTTTCTATAAGAGATACCTATCCAAAACTTGTTCAACCAGTCATATCTTACATTTATATCAAACGAGACCGGTGTAAGTAATCCGAGTTTAACGTGTGCGGAGGGGATGAGAGTGCCATATCCCTTTATTTGTTTTATATATCCGGCTGTTATAAAAAAATGATTCTTGAGCTTGTTCCCAGTGCCGCCTAACTTTAATGGCAAAAGTTGTTGTGCGGATATTCCGCCAAAATATTTATCTGAATATGCCCAAATCCCAGCACTTGCATCTGGTGCAATTGTACTTATGGAGACTATATCAGGGTCAGGCTCTGCTGTTCTCATTCCGCCACTATTAAGGAGGTACTGCATAGCTCCTCCGAAGATACCCAGTGCTACACGCGTTTTGTAGCTTACCCGTATATGATGGGCATAAGACAGGTAGATGCCCATCCTGCTTATAGGTCCTGTTTCGTCCCTAATTATATAGCCCCCTATACCATGATGGTTGCGTGTGCCGAATTTTTTGGGTTCACATTTCTTATTTCTGAGAGATGTATGCGCACTTATAAAATATGTTTTTGGCGCTGCTCCAAATCCGATCCATTGAGTCCTGTACCCCAATTTAATATCCGTATATTCCTTACTGCCACCTATGGCGGGGTTAATGAGGTAATTGTTGAATAAATATTGTGTGTACTGCGGGGGCTGTTGCCCAAATGATTGTAAATTGCAAAATGCAAAATACAAAGTGCAAATTGAATAGAATATTATAAGATTTTTTTTCATGGTTTTAAGGTTTGTGGTTGAATGATGGATTGGTAAAATTAAGAATTATAGTTGTTATATTACAATATGGTTGCATGGTTCAAAAGTTCTACATTTGAATATTCAACATTCGATATTCAGCCCTGCTTTCCGTAGTTTAAAACAACGGAATTATTAATTGCGTAGTCTGGAGACTATGCATAGCGGAAATTTATTTGAATGAAAATTGTATTCTGTATTGTCCCCATAAAATTCACTTGCCCTTAACCACGGAATAAAACCATATAACCATATAACAATCGAACTATCGAACCATCGAACAATCAAAATCATCGAACCATCGTAATCCATCCATACGGACTGCTGCCTGTTTCAAAGTGCCCTGCTTCTACATTTTCTATAACATAATAATAAACAGCGGGTGGCAGAACGGTTCTTGTTAAAGTGTGTTTTCCTTCCCAGGGCGTTTCATAGCCCCTGGAAATAAATACCTGGTCTCCCCAGCGATTATATACTCTCACCGTACAATCAGGATAGTCCTCCAAATTTTTTATCACCCAGGTATCATTTATCCCGTTTCCGTTAGGAGTAAATGCAGTGGGAACGGATATTTTACATTCCTCCCTGCTAATTATAACATTATCATTAACAGAGCAATTGTTGGCATCGGTTATGGTTATTGTATATATACCATCTGAAAGACCTGAAATATCTTTTGTTGTTGCTCCGTTAGACCAATTATAAGTGTAGGGATCAACGCCCCCTGAAATAGTATCCACCGAAGCTATGCCATCATTACCTTCACAGGATACATCTTTTTTTGTGAGTACAGGAACAATAGCAGTTGGTTCCTCTATGATTACATTAACTGATGTATCGCAGCCATTGCTGTCAGATACTGTTACAGAATAAGTGCCGGCAGAAAGTCCTGATGCAGTTGAACCTGAACCACCGCTTGGCGACCATGAATATGTATAAGCACTTGTACCACCGCTGGCAGCGGCTGTCGCTTCACCGTCACTGCCCCCGTTGCAACTGACATCCGTGCTGCTTGTGATATCTGCTGTTAGAGGAGATGGGTCAGAAATTGTTACACTATCCGTTGTATCACATCCCATGGAATCCGTTACAGTTACTGAATAAATTCCTTGCGATAAACCGGAGATGTCTTCTGTAACAGCACTGTTTGACCAGGAATATGAATATGGGGGAGTACCTCCGGTAACGGTCAGATCAGCAGCGCCATCATTATTACCATTACAGCTTATATCTGTGCCGGCAATTGTTTCGATCAACTCGTTGGGTTCATTTATTGTAATTGCTTTAATAGTGTCACAGTTGATACTGTCGGTAACTGTTACGGTGTAATTGCCCGCACAGAGTCCGGTAGCAGTGTCCGAAGTTTGTCCGCCAGCATCCCATAGGTAAGTATATGCGCCCGTTCCACCTGAAGCTGAAACTATAGCATATCCATCGCATAAACCGTAACAAATAATATCTTTCCCGGTAACTGAAGCTAATAATTGAGGTGGCTCGGTAATGGTGATAGTATCGGTTGTATTACAGTTATTACTGTCAGTGACAATTACTATATAATTACCTGCACAAAGCCCGGTAGCAGTGGCGGTAGATTGAGCAGCCCCGTCATTCCACAGGTACGTATAGCTGCCGGTTCCTCCGGTGACGGATACCATGGCATCACCGTCACAATCTCCGTAGCATGATACATCAGTACTTGAAGTGATGGGTGCCGATAGCACGGCAGGTTCGGTGATAGTAATGGCTTTAGTAGTGTCGCAGTTGTTACTGTCAGTGACTATTACGGTATAATTACCAGCACATAGCCCTGTAGCAGTTGCAGTTGTTTGAGTAGCCCCATCGTTCCACAGGTAATTATATGTGCCTCCTGTACCTCCTGATACGGAAACAGCAGTAATACCATCGCATATTCCGTTACAGGTGATATCTGTTCCGGTGATAGAAGCAGTTAACAGGGGGGGCTCAATGATAGCAATAGCGTCAATAGTATCGCAGTTGTTGCTGTCAGTAACTGTTACTGTATAATTGTCAGCGCAAAGTCCGGTAGCAGTGGGGGTTGTTTGGGATGAAATATCATTCCACAGGTATGTATAGGTGCCGCCTGCACCCCCGGAGGCAGTTACTGTAGCATCACCATCGCATAAACCGTAACAGGCAATATCATTACCGGTGACGGAAGCTGATAATTCAGGAGGTTCAATTATGGTGATGTTATCATTTGAGTTACAGTTATTGCTGTCAGTTACTATTACGGTATAATTGCCTCCACAAAGCCCGGTAGCGGTGGCGGTAGATTGAGCAGCCCCGTCATTCCACAGATACGTATAGCTGCCGGTACCTCCGGTGGCGGACACCATGGCATCACCGTCACAAGCTTCATAGCATGATACATCAGTACTTAAAGTGATGGGTGCGGACAGCACAGCAGGTTCGGTGATAGTAATAGTTTTAGTAGTATCACAGTTGTCCCCGTCAGCAACTATTACAGTATAATTACCTGCACATAGCCCTGTAGCAGTAGCAGTTGTTTGAGCAGTCCCATCATCCCACAGGTATGTATACGGACTTCCTGTGCCCCCGGATGGCGTAACGGCACCGATTCCATCGCAGTTCCCAAAACAAGTGATATCCGTTCCGGTGATCGAAGCAGTTAACAGAGGGTACTCAATGATGGTAATAGCGTCAACAGTGTCGCAGTTGTTACTGTCAGTAACTGTTACGGTGTAGATGCCAGCACAAAATCCGGTTGCAGTGGTGGTAGTCTGGGCAGCCCCATCATCCCACAGGTATGTATAGGTGCCGCCTGCACCTCCGGAGACAGTTACCGTAGCATCACCATCGCAGAAACCATTGCAAGTGACACTTGGGGTTCCGGCAATAGTGGTGATGAGAGCATCAGGTTCGGTTAAAGTTACAATTGCAAATGCTTCACATCCAATAAAATCAGTGACATGCGAAATATATGTTCCCCCGGAGAGCCCGGTAGCCACAGAATCAGTTTGAGCTAAAGGGTCATCCCATAAATAGGTAAATGGAGGCGCTCCTCCTGATAAACTTACAGTTGCACTTCCATTGTTATCTCCATAACAGTTGATATTTGAACTATCGGAAATCGAAGCTGAAAAAGTTCCCGGACTATTGATAATGACTATTGCGGAATCCATACAACCTGATGAATCTGATACAATAACAGTATAAATTCCCGGCACCAATCCTGTTGCCACCGAATCTGTTTGTACAAGAGGGTCGTTCCACAAATATGTAAATGGCGAATTTCCTCCGGAAACAGATACTGAAGCTTCTCCATTTGGAAAACCGCAGGCAGCAGACAAACTGTCAACTGTGAGTACCAGGGCGGATGAATCACTTACGGTAACTGTATCATAAGCAGGGGGGCATCCGGAGGTATCGCTTATTGTAACAATATATACCCCGGCACCGGCAAATATTGATTGTGTAGTATCCCCGGTATTCCAGGAATATGAATAGGGCGGTGTACCACCAGTGGGGGTTGCTGTTAAGGTTATGCCCGGGTTGCCGGTGCATATAGTGGGATTGACAGGAGATATATTGGCAAATAATGTGGGATTGAAAATAACGCGTACCGTATCGCAATAAAGATTGGTGTCACATGTACCAAGAGGGGATCCGCAAACCTGGTAATCAATAAACAGGGGATAGCCCGGTTGGGCGGAAACATAAGTTGTATCGCAACCGGTAGTGCAACTCATGTATGAATCATAAGCTCCTGCGGTATCGGGAAAAATAGAAGCCCATATAATTGAGGACGGCTCATACCCAAAAGCATAAAGTTTACCATTGCAACCGTCATTTATCACTATGGCATCGGAAACTCCGGGTTCTGAAATTGAGGTGATCATGTATTCATTTACATTAGCGCCCGGTTTGCAGAAAGTGATGTAATAGGGCCCGGGACCGGTGAGGCAAATAGGACCGCCAAGAGCTGTAGGGCTGGAACAATCGACCTGGTAAAACAATGCTCCCGGGGGTATGGCGCCTGAATAGATATCAAAGATCAATCCTTCTGCATCGTTGTGTAAAGTTATGATGAACTGAATGCACCTCACTCCTGTAGCCCCGCAGCATGTGTCATTCCTCACCGTATCGGGACTGATCCAGTTAGCATTGGGATCATAGCTGAGGTCTACAATATATGTTGGAGTACCGGGACCGCATATCTGGGAATAAGAGATTGTTGCTGTTAGAAGGGTTATTATTATAGCTAAGGTTCGGGGCATTTTATTTGGTATAACACCTATTACACCGATTAATTTATTCTGTGATTTGGTGTTTGGTTGTTTGAATGTCATTCAGTGGTCATTCAATTGTCATTCAGTTGCTACTTGTCATTATAAATATATTCTTTCCATAATTTATTAGTTTTTCAAACCAGATAACCTTATAGTCATTTTATTTATCTCATTTTCCATAGTTTAACGGCCCAGCTAAAATCCTTTCGAGTTAATGGCTAAAGCCCAAATTAGTATTATTGATTATCATCCCCGACTTAAAGGTCGGGGTTAGTCAAAGATTTCAAAATTTATTTCCCCCCGGTTGTGCAACAGCTTGGCGGTAGTAATTTTTATAAACAAAGAGGCCAACTTAATGAAATTCTTCTTACAATAGTTTCAGTTTGCATATCAGAATAGCTTATTGTAAGAATGTATAAAAAATCAAGATTTTGAACTCCTCCATTTAATTTTGTTGAGAATAAATAGTCTGTATTTATTGAAAGAGATGATAAATAATAATTACCATTCACAGTATGATTTTGATTAGTTAATTCATCTATTACAGTGCCTATGTACTTATCAGGGTAACAATCTGGATCATCCATTATTATTTTTGCACAAATTAATTTTTCGTGGATGGTTTCAATATCTAATTCTGATTCAATTCTATAAAAAGGAATAACAGTCCCATTTTCATATAAATGCCTATACCTATTCTCAAGTACTGCAAGATCTTCAGCATCGGTATGTTTTTCATCTCCTTCAAAAAGAAAATAATGATCTGGTTCAAATATTTTAGCACAAATGCTGAAGGGTTGGGAACAAGACATTTGGTAAGATTTATAGGTAGAACCTATATAATAACTTGTATCCAAGTTTAAACTATTTAATTTATAAATATAATCTTCAGAATCAATTCGCATTGCATCTTGCAAATCACCACTCTCAAATACGCTTAGGTCAAGTGTAACTTCAGCTATCGAATTTTTTGGTTCTTGGTATACATCTTCATGAAAAACCCAATATTCCTCCTTATGTCTCCCTTTATCTTCACCAATTTTGACTTTATACCATGTATTATTTTTTGAAATCTCCAGAACTTGGAGTTGAAGACTTATAAAGGCATATTTGGAAATTTGTGCTTGACTATTTGGTTCTGTTCTTAAAGGGATAGAATCTTTAATAACAATAACAAGCTGGTCATTTTTTTTATCAGATTGATTGCTTTTTAATTCAATCTCATTTTTCTCTAAATCAAGTTGATTTATTTCATTAGTTGAATGATTTTCATTATCACTTTTATTCTTACATGAGTTTACAAGAAGAAATAAGAATAATATTAAATATAGCTTTGAATAAATTCCATTCCTCATAATGGTTTAGATTAAGTTTTATTTGAATTCATTGGTCATCATAATTATTGCCGCCAACTATGGAATAAAAACCGTATAACCATGTCAGCAATTCAACAATTAAATCATATTACCATTCAACCATCTTACAAATGAACCATAAAACCATAAAACCATAAAACCATAAAACCATCGAACAATTGAACCATCGAACCATCGAACAATCCAAATCATCTAACAATAGTAACCCAACCATAAGGACTGCTGCCTGTTTCAAAGTTTTCTATTTCAACATTTTCAATAACATAATAATAAACAGCGGGTGGCATAACGATTCTTGTTAAGATATGTTTTCCATCCCATGGCCTTTCATAGCCCTTGGAAATAAATACCTGGTCTCCCCAGCGGTTATACACTCTTACCCTGCAATCGGGGTAGAAAGCCAGGTTCTGTATCTCCCAGTCGTCATTTATCCCGTTTCCGTTAGGCGTAAAGGCATTGGGTACGGATATGGAGCACGCAATGATCTCAACACTCGCCTCAGCAGGCGGGCAGTTGTTAGCATCAGTGACTGTTACGGTATAAGTCCCCGGTTCAAGCCCTGAGAGGTCTTCGGTAATTGCACCGTTAGACCATGAATAGGTATAGGGGGGAGTACCTCCTGTTACCGTCAGGTCAGCAATTCCTTCACCGTTAAGGCAGGTTTTAGAAATAGTGGGAGTCAAAGGTAGCGGTTCATTGATGACTATACTTTCATCAGCAGGTGGGCAATCGTTTTTATCAGTAACACTTACGGAATAAGTGCCTTGTGATAATCCTGAAATATCCTGAGTTGTTTCTCCATCAGACCATAAATAAGTATAAGGCGCAGCGCCACCTCCTGTAACTGTGACTTCGGCAGCGCCATCACTTCCGCCAGGACAGCTCACGTCTGTCCCTGAAATGCTAACGGTTATTGGAGGGGGTTCATCAAGTACAATAGTGGTGCTGTCATGAGGGCAGCCATTTATGTCGGAAACGGTTACCGTATAAGTACCTGCTGATAATCCTGTTGCGGTGGCAGTTGCCTGGGAAGCAGGATCATCCCATAGATAGGTATAAGGAGGGTCTCCCCCGATAGCAGAAACAGTAGCTGTCCCGTCATTGGCGGCACAACTGCTCTCATCGGTTCCTGAGATAGAATCAATTTGAAAAACCGGTTCGGTGATCACAACAATGGCGCTGTCAGGTGGACAATCATTGGCATCGGTAACGGTTACCGTATAGGTGCCGGGAGAAAGACCGGTTGCAGTAATTGTTGTTTGGGAAGCGGGATCATCCCACTGATAAGTGTAAGGCGTTGTCCCTCCGCTTGTGGCGACCGTAGCTTCTCCATCATCAGCTCCGCACCCGCTAATATCAATACTTGAAATGGAATCAATTTTGATTGGTTCCGGCTCGGATAAAACAATGGAAGCATATGCAGGGCAACCGCTGGAGTCGGTAGCTGTTACTGATATGGTATCTGCGCAGGCACTGTCTACTGATGCGGATATGTCTTTTGTGCTCCAGGAGTATGTGTATGGAGCGACACCACCGATTATAGTAACGTTTACTTCACCATCACAAGCGCCAAAACAGGAGATGTAGCTGTCTATGTTAATGGATGCGCTGTTGCTGTCTAAGTAACCTATATCAGCCGTGGCTGTATCCGTACATCCGATGCTATCTGTAACCAATACATTATAAGTTCCTGCCTGTAGTCCGGTAGCGCTTAAGCCAGTGGAAGCCCCGGGGTCGTCCCACTGATATGTATATGGAGTTGCACCGCCGGAAGCATTGATAGTTGCTATGCCATTAGTGGTGTCACAATCGGTATGGTTAACTGTGATGTTCAGTATCAGGGAATCGGATTCGGTGATGGTAACACTTGATGTATCAGGACCGCATCCTTTTGAATCGGTCACAATTACGGTATATGACCCCGGACATAAACCGGTAGCAGTGGAAGTTATTTGTGAATCAGGGTCATACCATTGATAAGTGTAAGGGGAAGTGCCACCTGATGGTGTGGCTTTAGCTGTTCCATTGCACATTCCGAAACAGGTATTTTTGATATTTGTAATACCGGCGGTTAAAAGGGAAGGATCGGTTACCGTTGTGCTGTCAGTTATACTGCAGCCAACACCGGTAGTAAATTCAAGGTAGTATTTACCTGCACACACACTGTCTAATATTGAATCGGTCTGACCCGGTATTGGAGTTCCTGATGTATCCAGCCACTGATATGTATAAGGCGGAAACCCAAACACAGCAGTTACGGTTGCTGCCCCATCACAATCGCCTATACAACTGGGTTTTGTTGGACTTATTGATAAACTTGGGTCTTTGATGACGATACATGTGGTATCTGTACAGCTATTGAAATCGGTTGTTACCACACAGAAAGCTCCGGTACACAGGTTACTGATATTTGAATCTGTCTCTCCCGGCATTGGCATCATGGCAGAATCTAACCATTGATAAGCATAAGGGGAGGTTCCACCGATAGGCATTACTGATGCTGATCCGTCACAAGCAGTGTCGCAAGTAACTTCCAGATCATTCGGGATAACTACAGGTGCGCTTATACTAACATTTGCAGAGCCGGAACAGCCGTCAGCATCCGTCACCGTTACAATATATGTTCCAGGGGCTAAGCTGTCTGTTGTTGCAGTACTGTCACCATTAGACCATAGATAAGTATAAGGCGGTGTTCCTGAACTTGCTGCTGCTGTTGCCGAACCATCAGTATTTCCAAAGCAATTAATATCTGTAGAAGTTGGTATTGTTACGGTTATACCTGCAACCGTAAATGGCAGGCATGCGGCAGGGGCAATATTTCCACAGAGATCGGTTACCGAGCCGGAGCCGGATACCAGGCACAGGTTATATGTTCCCCCGGTTGTTATTGGAGGGGAGACATCTACTGTAAAAGTGATTTCCATTTGCCCGCCTACAGAACATACTGCACCTGTAACATTTGAAAGAGTATAGCCCCCCCCCGGTCCGGTGAGCTGAAAGTCCCCATCCTGAACGGTGCTGCATAATACATTTTCTGAAAAGGTGAACGTAAGAGAAGTCTCCCCACAAAGAATAGGCGTGTTGACAGAAGATATGTACGGATCAACGTCATCATATATTGTGGCAGTGGAAGCGCTGAAGTCTACAGTATAACCATCGAGTGAGACGGAAAACTGGCTTACGTTAATTACATATATCTCACCTGCATTTACAATTATGCAGGGTTCATTTTGATTTCCTGCTTGACCGTTGGGACCGGTTGGACCCGGGTCAGGGGCATAATTACAACTTACTTCAAGTGAGGAATTGGTGGCAATATCGGAACAGTTGGCGCTTGTTAAATTAAAAACAGCCCAGTCATAATCGTCCGAGGCGGTATTGGGTGTAATTGTAAAGCAAAGGTTTCCGGAAGTTTGAACAACAAAAGTGTACCACACATCATTTCTTTCTCCCGACTTTAAGCATGACAAAACGGTATCAATTTCATTCGGATAATTCCCTGTATTCGTCCAGGCGTTACTTTCGGAGTATGAGTTTTGACAGATGGCAATAGCGCCCAGGCAGTCTTGCTCTGTGGGGGTTTGAGCGAAAGAGTTTAGTGTTTCAAGTTCAAAGATAATAGTTAGTAGAATAGTTATGAACCCTGTTAAAAAAAAACGCAGACTTTCTCCATTTAGTGGATTAATTATGGAGAATGTCAAAAAAAAAGATGTAATGAATTGTTTCATTGTATGGGTTTGAAATTAATAAGTACAAAGAAAAACCAAAGATATAAAAAAATGTTTTGAAAGTAATCTTTCTGTATTTTTGAGCATGATGATATATGCCCTGTTAAATGAAGCGGTGAACGAAAAAGGTATTACCAAACCCAGCGAGATACTTTACGAAGTAAGGAAAGGGATCATCTCATCCTTAAAGCAAAAAGGAAGTGAGGATGAGCAGAAAGATGGCCTGCCATCCGAAACTTTAGTGAAGGATGGGATGGATGCGGCACTTTGCAACCTTACCTATCGTAAGACCGATACGGTCCGCCAGGTGACGGACGCATCGGTCTGTTTGGAGTATGCAGGGGCTCTTAATTGAAAAGAAAACCTACCCTGACAGATATCCTGTTGTAAAGATTTGTTCTTTCAATGATCCCATCATCCCCCCAACTGTAATCTTTCCTGGTTGATTTTAGTTGCTGGTGCCTGAAACCAACACTAAAAACGATAGCGGAGTTGTTATTGAAGTAATTTCTTACTCCTATACATGGATTAAGTAAATAACCGCCTTTATATTTCGGACCCCAGTCGTCATAATTATTTTCAAGAGGGAGAGAATACCCTCCCTGCATGGCAATAAAAGGGGTGAATTTG
Source organism: Bacteroidota bacterium (assembly GCA_043811005.1). GTDB lineage: Bacteria > Bacteroidota > Bacteroidia > NORP154 > NORP154 > JBDRNO01. The sequence continues at coordinate 16,653 of JBDRNO010000224.1, forward strand.
CTTTTAAAGAAATTAAACCTGACATCGAGGAATACCGGTGCCTGGACAATATCCATATACTCAATACCAACACCCAAACCTAAGGAAAGCCGTTCATTGAACTTATATCCATTAATTGTCAGAAAACTGAATGAATACTTGTTTTGGTATAGATCCTTTCCACCCAGAATGCCATTATCTGTAATATTATAATAGCCATTCTTATTATTTTGTTCTTTAGTAATTAACGGAACTTTTTCTTTTGTTATTCTTTCAATCTCATCAGATTTGAATACCCAGATATTTTTGTTTATGGTCTCAATTTTTACATATTCACCGGTTTTATCCTCAAGTATCTCTCCCCTGATAATTGAGCCGTTTTTCAAATAAACGGCATCTTCCGAATGGTTTTGAGCGGATAGGTTTGAGAAAGGATGGATTAGAATGATGATGCTAATAATACTAATAAGAATGGATTTTTTTGTTTTCATAGTTCCGTTTATATTTTGTACAGACCTCACAGGTTTCCAAAACCTGTGAGGTCTATGTCTGTTAATTAATAGGAATAGTACTCAATAGCACAAGATCATTAACATCCGAATAATCATATTGGTACAAGCCATCCGAGCCGATCATCATCAGTACATCATTAAATGGGATAACATCAAACGTGTTTATACCTGGAAATTGGCTTAGCATGTTCTGGTCAATGTTGTTCGGGTCGGTTGCGTCATATACCTTTAAGCCGGCATCACCATCACATATAAACAGAGTGCCATTATCAATTCCCAGTCCATAGGGATTGGTCATTTGATAAGATTTTATGAGTTGAGGATCGGAGATCGTGCTGATGTCAATAACATCTAATTGATTGGCAAAACCTCCACAAAAATTTCCTGACCTGAGCGTAACATAAGCATAATCACCTTCAACTACTACAGGATCACAACTCCTGACATGTGCAAATTGAGCGATGTATTCAGGGTTGGACGGAGTAGCTAAGTCATAGATGAACATACCTGTTTGTGAACCGATAAATAATTTATCGCCATAGGGATACAGGGTCTCAATATTCCATCCGATATTGATTTTTGAGGAAGTAACGGGACCAGAAGGAACCGTAATATCAAATAATTGCAGGTCAGAATTATTGATGGTGTATAGATAATTATCATAAGTTGTAAAACGTGCCATTGAACCGCCAACACCGTTAGTGCGGGGGCTAATACCCCAGGAATTTGAGGAACCTCCAGCGGTTGTATACATCATGTCACCAAAAGCGACTCCCTCATTTTTCCATCCATAATATCCTCCGCAGTCTTCATCTTTGCATAATTCCGTTACTTCCTCTATTTTCCACCCTATGACGATCCCCTTGCTTTCATCAATCCGGGCGAGGGGATAATTGTAGTCATATTCGGGGACTGTATAGGGGAAAACACTGTTTATCCTTTTCGTAACATTACATGAAGTTATATTACCAAGGTCAATAGCAACCAAGTCAATGTAATTATCCGCATATAAAATATCTCCTTTGACCGCAATATCCACATTTCCCGGGATATTGATAAAAGAGATGTTTTGCGGGGAGGAAGGGTTGCTGTTATCGAAAATGTGGATTCCCTTGTTTATTTCATTGACAAAAAGATAATTGTCCTTGAAATAAATTTTTCCCGGATTTTCCAGGTTTTGTGAAGATTTTGAACTCACGGATGAACGAAGCTCATCGTAGTTCATGTAAATGGGAACATTTGCCGTGTATGTACGCTCTTCGTACATTTTGTCCCTGCACCCGCTGATTGTTAGTAGTATTAAGAATGGCAGGGCAATTCTTTTGAATATGTTATTTGTTTTCATGATATTGGAATTTTAAAATTTTGCCACAAAAACACTAAAACACTAAATCCCACTAATTTTTTATGATTTTTCGTGCGTTAGCGTTTTAATGGCATTTTGGTTTAATTAATTATTTGCATTTGTTTACAATTACAAGATGCAATAAAAGGAGAAAAGGTTGCATTGGGAGATAAATAAATCAGAGCTGCTAACTTTTCCAAAGTTTAAAACTTTGGAAAAGTTTTCGATCAATGTTATTCTACAAATGCACCCTAATCCCCATCTGCATATTCGGCCATAACCTGCGGGTGTTCCTTACATTGTATTGGTGGTTATCGTTGATGAGATAAGCGGAAATACCGGGTTGTAAATAGAAGCTAAACAGGTCATTGATCATATAATCCAATCCCAATCCCAATATTGCCGAACCCTGAATGCCTTTCAATGATGATCTATCCTCAGTTTCTTCTGTAATTTCGTCATTAACAAATTTGGTTTGACTGGATTTGGAGCTCAATCCTTTTTCGATCATTATCCCCTGGGATGAATAAAATGAGATCCTTTTGCCCGATATGATCCTTAAATTCAGTAAAATCGGCACACCTATATATTGTAATGTGGTCTCAATCTCGGTTTTTTCCTTGTTAACGAAGGCTGTTTCACATCTCGATCTGAGAATTGTGTATGAAATGCCGCTCTCTATACTCCACCTTCTGCCAATCGTGTAGTTGAATGTAATGCTTAAAGTAAGAGGTGGAGAGTATACCGTTTCACTAAATTCCGGGTCATTGGTTGAAGAAAGAGCATTTAAACTATATGCACCACCGGCAGGAGAGGATGATTTTTCATCTAATAATCCCATTTCATTGCCAGAGCTGTTAGCACCTTCGAATGATTGAATATTAGCGGCAAGTATCCACTTATCTTCATCATTGGTCTGGATATCAGGTACGTGTTCCCCAGGGGCTAATAGCAAATCATAGTTAACGGATAAATCGGGAATAGTCTGGACATTCAATGGAGTAGGAGGGGACATGGCAATTTTATCAGCAGTTGAATTTTCTTTTATCAATATATCCTTTTCGGAAGAAAGACTAATTGCTGCTTCTGTCTGGTTTGTAATATTTGAAGGATCTTCTTTTGAACTTTTAATATTGTTACCGGTAATGACACTCTTCCCGATAATAGTGGAAACCGGTTCATTAATTGCTAAGTCATTTTGGCTATCCTGATCGCTAATTTCATTTTGAGTTAATTGATCTTTATTCTCTTTAATGATAATATCTTCAATTTGTCTGATTGATCTTATTTGGGTTTTATTTGGGGCATCAATTCCTGATGTATCCTTCACTGTTGAATATTGAGAGCTTTCCGGGGGATGGGTTTGCTCCGTAAGGAGATTTTTTGGCGCCTCCTTCTCATCTGAATATTGAAGGTTTTTCGAGCGTTGGCTCTCCCCCTCTATCAAGAGGGGGGCGGGGGGTGTGTTTTTTTCCACCTGCACCAAAACTTCTTTTTCAGTTACCTCCGGCCACAGAGCATAAAGTGAAACAGCCCCAATGATAGATGCAGCAGCAGCCCATTGCCACCATACAACCCGCTTTTTCGATCCTGGATGCAGTGCATTTTTAATATTAGCCCAAACCGAATCATTCACTTCGGCTTCAAAATTCTCAAAAGCAGATTTGAACAGCTCTTTCATTCTATCATTTTTATTTGGTCTTTCCATCAGGGGGACTATATTACAAATTCAGTCTTGATCATTTTTTGCAGCAAAATCCTTGCTCTTGAATACTGCGATTTTGATGTGCTTTCAGATATATTTAATTGTTCTGCGATCTCCTTATGGCTATAGCCCTCTACAGCATATAAATTAAAGATCACCCGGTAACCCTCAGGCAACCGTTGAATTATATTTAACAATTCCTTTGCTGCTAATGATTCAATAATATTCTCATTGGTTTCTAAAAATGGCTCTACATCCTGAATATCTGTACTTAATCTCAAAACATTTGATCTGCGGTGATTTTCCAGTGCGGTATTAACTATGATCTTTCTTATCCAGCCCTCAAGCGAGCCACTGCCCTTGAAAGTATTTATCTTTTTAAATACCTTGATAAATCCCTCCTGCAAAATATCCTGTGCTTCATCATAATTGCCGGAATACCTGAGACATACTCCCATCATTTTTTTTGAATAGAGATCGTATAATCGTTTTTGAGATACAACATTATTATCTACACAACCCTTAACGAGATGCTCTTCAGCCATCAAAAGTTCATGAACCTTGTTATCAAGCACGTTTCTAAATATGTAGATGCAGATTAGGAGTGAAAGGTTGCATTGGTTTAATATAACGAATAAAAATAATAATTATTAAGCAATTTTTGGTAATTGTATTAAAAAAGTTCTCAATCAGGGAATTTTTTAAATATATTTGCAACGAAATGAGGATAATATCTGTAAAAAAATTAAAAGATTTTATGATAAAATTAACGCCAAAAAAGTTTTAAAAATGAGAATTAAACCTATTAGAACCAAAGCTGATTATAAAAAAGCATTAAACAAAATAGAAAAGTTAATGGATGCAAAAGCAAATACACCTGAAGGTGATATGCTTGATATATTAGCTACTTTAGTTGAGGTATATGAAAAAAAACATTATCCCATTGGTCCACCTGATCCTATTGAGGCGATTAAATTCCGAATGGAGCAAATGAATTTAAGAAAAACAGACGTGGCGAAGTATTTTGGTGGAAAAAGTAAAGTTACTGAAGTATTGCAGCGTAAGCGTAATCTTACTTTAAATATGATCAGAAATTTGCATAAAGGATTAAATATTCCTTTGGAATCGCTGATAGCAGTTTGAAAATTAATGGAATAAAAAAGGGGGACTAATCCCCCTTTCTAAAATATACCTTTGAGTTGACCTAATTTTCAGCGCCATTTTTCGGGCTGAGCATCAGGAACTCATTCACCCGGATTTCAGTGACATAGCGCTTAATACCATCCTTATCATCATAAGTGTGGTTGATAAGTTTTCCTTCAACGGCTATGCGCTTACCTTTTGTAAGGTATTGCTCTGCTATTTGAGCCGTCTTTCCCCATGCCACTAAATTGTGCCATTGGGTATCGGTTACTTTTTCACCATCGGCATTCTTATATGTCTCTGATGTAGCAAGCCTGATCTTTGCAACGGTTTTTCCACCGTCTAATTGTTTTACTTCGGGATCTGCTCCCAGGTTTCCGATTAACTGAACTTTGTTGCTTAAATTTTTCATGATTTTTAGTTTTTTGTATTCCCCCGTTTTCCGGGAGAACAAGTTATTAATTAATTGTTTTTTATTTTACGCATGAGGCGTATTGATCTGTCACTTTTTAATTTGCTGCGCAGCGATTTTTATAATGACTTTGCAAATGAAATTATATTGAAAATATTTAGTCGGTTAATAATTATTTATATTCGTTTAAATTGCATTTGTAATTGCTTGTAAACGGATAATTGATCTTTTTGTAAAAATTTTACTCTTGGAATAAGATATTAGTAATAATTAAGTAATTTTACTCCTCTATGAAGAGAACTCTATTCATATTATTTGCCATCTTTCTATGTTTACAACTATTCGCCCAGCAGCGGCAACCACCACAGGTTGAATGGGAAAAAAGGTTTAACAGGGGGAAATATGATTATATAAACTCAATAACAAACTCTGCTGATGGTGGTTTTGTGGTGGCTGGAAGCACATATTCGGAAGAATTCCAAACCAGCGATATTTTAGTATTGAAATTCGATATACGGGGGAACCTTGTATGGGAAAAAACATTTGGAGAAAAAGGTGATGAGAAGGCATTTTCGATAATCACTATTCCCGGTGGTGAATATATGGTGGCGGGATATACCAATTCCAAAGGTTCCGGGAATAAAGATATGTGGGTGATGAAATTGGATGATGACGGGAATTTAATATGGGATAAGACTTTCGGAGGAAATTATGAAGAGGAAGCTTACTCGATCACTCATGCACCCGGTAAAGGATATGCTGTTGCCGGGTATAATAAGTCAATTGGAGCCAGGAACGGGCTGATGTGGATAGTAAAATTGGATAATGATGGAAATAAAGAATGGGAAAGCTCCTATGGCGGTGATATAGGAGGCGGTATTCCAACAGATGTGGCAATGTCCGTTACCCCAACACCTGGTGGCGGATATGCAGTTGCAGGTTATACAAGGTCTTTGGGAGCGGGAAGTTATGATTTTTTAGTATTGAAATTAGATAAAGACGGAAAGATTATATGGAACAAGACATTTGGTGGAACCAAAACCGATCAGGCAAGAACCATACTGGCAACCCCTGATGGTGAATATATCATTACGGGATTTACTGACTCCAAAGGTGAAGGGAACAAGGATATATGGGTTTTGAAACTAAACGGGCTGGGAGAAATTATTTGGGATAAGACTTTTGGCAGTCATTCTGCAGAAGAAGCGTATTCAATGATCTCCACAGGTTATGGTGGGTATGTTTTAGCGGGATATACAAGCTCAAAGGGTGTTGGAGGCAATGATATGTATTTATTGAAAATTGACAAGGACGGCAACAAAGCCTGGGAAACAAATTTTGATGGGGATCATACGGATGAAGCTAAGTGTGCTATTGCCACACCTGACGGAGGATATGCCATTGCAGGCAAGACTTGTGCCAAATATAAATATGACTCAGAACCGGTAACATGTAAAGGATGGATAATGAAATTCGCAGGAGCGCCTTCAAAGAGTGTTGAGAATTATGTAAGTATAAGAATGAATGAATGGCAGCAAAAGGGAGAATTTGAAAAAACAGAAGATTATCAGAAGCGGGTAAGCGATAAAAACAGGCAAAAAGTGATGGAAAAGCACACACTCGAAGCAATCGAATATTATGCCGGCAAAAAGATCGAATTGAATGGCGCCTCCCTAAGTAAGTATGATGCAGATAATGAATCCTATACTATCAACATTCCGAATGCCGGGGATTATATAACAAGTATTCCAATCAACGAAGCACAATCATTCAAACAAGAGTGGCTGAATGTACGTTTTGAAAATCCTAAATACGGGCTGAACAAAGACAGGTTTTCCCTTGTGCAACTCGATATGGTGATAAACAATAAAATTTACACCTATAAAACAACGGATAAGGACAGCATAAGGGAATTTATATACTCAGGTGAAAGTGAATCACAATCTCAAAGTCTGTATCGCGGAAGCGGTGATCCCCTTAAAGGCCTTAATGTCTCCAAAGCAAAGAAGATACAAGCCGGGAATTATTACGCATTGCTCATCGGGATAGATAATTATAAAGGCATCTGGACACCATTGAACAATGCAGTGCGTGATGCTCAATCCATTGAAAGACTGTTGAGGTCAAAGTACCAATTTGATAATTTTAAAACTCTATATGATGCTGAAGCAACCCGTGGGAATATTATTGATGCTTTTGTCTGGCTGGTTGAAAACGTAAAAGAAAAAGACAATGTTTTTATCTATTACTCAGGGCATGGTGAGTTCAGGAAATCGCTTAACAAGGGCTATTGGGTGCCGGTGGATGCTCAAACCGAATCACTATCCATATATATCTCCAACTCGGATATCCAGACTTTTCTTGGAGGCATTAAATCAAAACACACATTATTGATCTCGGATGCATGCTTTAGCGGAGATATTTTCAGGGGAAAAACAGTTTCAGTACCGTTTGAAAATTCTGAAAAATACTATACAGAGGTCTTTAATTTAGCTTCGCGTCAAGCCATAACATCAGGAGGGATAGAGCCGGTTATGGATGGAGGCAGGGACGGTCATTCGGTGTTTGCCTATTATTTGCTAAAAGCTCTTAATAATAACGAAAATATCTACATAGATGCCAGTCAGCTTTATGAAGGAATAAAGATCCCCGTAATTAATAACTCCGACCAATCACCTAAACTCCACCCGATAAAAAATACCGGGGATGAAGGAGGGCAGTTCTTGTTTATTAGGAAATGAGTTTTAGATATACAGGAGTTGGCAACAAACAAAGAGACACCCTGCATATGGATACAGATGATTTATCTAGAGAAGTATATAATGGAATTATAATAGAGGCAGAAAAATTGACCCATGATTTGACAATTCATTGAGGAGATAAAAAAAATTTCGTTTGACAAACGACACTATGACAATGGAATTTTTGCTGCATAAAGACAGAAATGAAAAATGAAATATTTGAAACGATAAGATGGCTAAAACTGCAAAAGAAAAAAAACAAAAAAGCATTGAAGAAACCCTATGGGATTCGGCTAATAAATTAAGGGGTTCTGTTGAACCATCGGAATACAAACACGTTGTATTAGGACTGATATTCCTGAAATTTGCCAGCGACAAGTTTGAAGAACGCAAACAGGAACTCATTGCCGATGGCAAACAAAAGTATCTGGATATGGTGGAGTTTTACACCAGTAAAAATGTTTTCTACCTACCCGAAATTTCCCGTTGGTCTTACCTCGTTGAAAACGCCAAACAAGACGACATTGCCATTAAGATAGATACGGCTCTTTTTACAGTAGAGAAAAACAATCCTGCATTGAAAGGCGCTTTGCCCGACAACTATTATTCCCGAATGAATTTAGACGTGAGCAAACTGGCTTCCCTGCTCGATACAATCAACAATATCAATACACTAATAGACAAACAGCAAGATATTGTTGGCAGGGTATATGAATACTTTTTAAGCAAGTTTGCATTGGCAGAGGGAAAAGGCAAAGGAGAGTTTTACACGCCTAAAAGCATTGTAAACCTGATTGCCGAAATGATTGAACCCTACAAAGGGAAAATCTATGACCCTTGTTGCGGTTCGGGTGGCATGTTTGTGCAGAGCATGAAGTTTATTGAAAGCCATCACGGAAATAGAAAAGAAGTTGCTATTTACGGGCAGGAAGCTATTACCACAACTTACAAACTGGCAAAAATGAATCTCGCCATTCGTGGTATCAGCGCCAACCTTGGCGATGTGGCAGAGAATACTTTTTTCCGTGACCAGCACAAAGACCTCAAAGCAGATTATGTAATGGCTAATCCGCCTTTTAACCAAAAGCAGTGGCGGGCTGATAACGAATTGACCAACGATCCACGGTGGGCGGGCTATGATGTGCCCCCAACAGGAAACGCCAACTACGCATGGATTCTGAACATGGTGAGCAAACTTTCTGAAAACGGTGTGGCAGGATTTGTTTTGGCTAATGGTGCATTGAGTGGCGATGGGACAGAAAAAGCCATTCGCAAAAAACTGATTGAAAACGATTTGGTGGAAGCCATTGTGGTGTTACCACAAAATATGTTCTACACTACCAACATCAGTGTTACACTTTGGTTTTTGAATAAAAACAAAAAAGAAAGAACTATTGAACAAAACAGGAAGATAAAAAAATACCGTAACCGTGAAAGAGAAATTCTGTTTATGGATTTACGGGAAGTCGGCATTCCTTTTGAGAAAAAATATATTCAGTTTTCAGAAGATAACATTAAACAAGTAACCGGTACTTTCCACAATTGGCAGCAAGTTGGTTTTGAAAAAACATACCAGGACACACCCGAGTTTTGCTACAGCGCATCGTTTGAGGAAATAGAGAAAAAAGATTTCTCACTTGTGCCAAGCAAATACATTGAGTTTATAAACCGCGATGAGAATATTGACTATGATGAGAAGATGCAAACCCTGCAAACTGAATTTGCCGAACTGCTGAAAGCCGAAGAACAATCTAAAAAAGATTTGCTAACTGTTTTTAAAGAATTGGGCTATGAAATTGATTTATTGACCAAAACAGAAAAAAACTAATGGATTCACAAATTATTATATATCAAACCGAAGATGGTAAAACTAAATTAGATGTTCGTTTAGAAGACGAAACCGTTTGGTTATCACAAAAAATGATGGCTGAATTATTTCAAACAACTGTTCCTAACGTCAATATGCACTTAAAAAATATATTTAAAGAAGGAGAATTAGAAGAAAAAGCAACTATTAAGGAATTCTTAATAGTTCGACAAGAAGGAAACCGCAGGGTTGAGAGGAAACAGTTACTTTACAACCTTGATGCAATTATTTCAGTTGGTTATCGAATAAAAAGTCATGTTGCAACAAAATTCAGACAGTGGGCAACAAATCACATAAGAGAATATATTGTAAAAGGTTTTGTGTTGGATGACGAAAGATTGAAAAATCCTGATTTACCTTTCGATTATTTTGACCGGGAAATACTATCCCATGCAGGCAAAATAAGCCACGAACTGGCTGTAAGCAAAGCAGAAAGTGAATACGGGAAATTTCATAGTCAACGAATTGCTTTATGTGGTAAACTTGAAAACGATTTTGACCAGGCAATAAAAAATCTGCCAATCCCCAAAAAAGGGCAATAGAAATGAACTCAAATTATAATAGGATTGGCGACCACATTCGTTTAGTTGATGAACGAAATACAGGACTTAAGGTAAAATCACTTTTGGGTTTAAGCATTTCAAAACAATTCATTCCTTCTGTTGCAAATACTGTTGGGACAGATATGGAGAACTATAAAATCATTCGCAAAAATCAATTCGCTTGCAGCACAATGCAGGTAAGGCGTGATAAAAAAATGCCGGTGGCATTATTGCAGGAAATTGATGAAGCGATTATTTCACAAGCATATCCGGTTTTTGAGGTTACTAACGCTGATGAATTATTGCCCGAATATTTAATGATGTGGTTTAGCCGGCAAGAGTTTGACCGTGAAGCTTGTTTCTATGCCGTTGGTGGAGTTCGTGGTAGTCTGGAGTGGGAAGATTTTTGCGATATGAAATTACCTATTCCAAAACCCGACAAGCAAAAAGCAATTGTAGCCGAATACAACACCATTGTTAACCGCATAGCGCTCAACAACCGGCTCATTCAAAAATTGGAAGAAACAGCACAGGCAATTTACAGGCATTGGTTTGTGGAGTTTGAATTTCCTGATTCCGAGGGCAAACCATATAAATCCAACAGGGGCGCTATGGTGGAAAGTGAGTTGGGTGAGATTCCGAAGGGGTGGAGAGTTGATGTAATTTCGAATTTAGTTACAGTAAAAGATGGAACCCACGATTCACCAGAGCCAACAGAATTAGGTTATCCATTAGTTACTTCAACACATTTGAATCTTTATGACATAGCACTAAACGAAACATACAATATCAGTTCGGAAGATTTTATTCAAGTCAACAAAAGAAGTAAAGTTGATAAGCACGACATTTTATTTAGCATGATTGGAACGATAGGAATAATCAATTACATATTATATGATGAAATAAATTTTGCGATAAAAAATGTTGGACTTTTCAAAACTTCAGAGAAGAAAGGAATTGCCGAATACATTCTTTATTTTTTGAAAAGTGAATACTTAAAAAAACATTTGGCATCAAGCTTATTGGGAAGCACTCAAAATTATGTAACACTAAGTTTTTTAAGAGGTATTCCAATTTTAGTCCCGACTGATAATCTACTTTTGACTTTTGAAAACTATGCAGAGAAAATTGTAGATAGAATTTATTTAAAAGTAAAAGAAAATAAATTATTGCGGAACATGAGCCAATTGTTATTATCAAAACTTGCAACCATAGAAAATTAAAATAGCAAAGGCATGTTTATAAAATCCATTCAGATTAAGAATTACAGGTTGTTCTCACCTGATGAGTTTTTTGAGATTACTGATTTGAACATTCCTGACAATCAGCATGAAGGTTCGGGATTGACAATCTTTGTTGGAGAAAATGGATGCGGAAAATCTTCGTTGCTTGATGCGTTTGCATTGCCCTATGTTTCATATAAAGCTGATGGCTTTACATTGGCTGATATAAACAATCCTGAAAATAAAGTTGAGATACATATTCTCGCCAATGAAATTTATAATTACAAAGGAACAATGCCAAATGCTGACTATAAAGGAAAGGGATTTTCTTTTCTTGGTGGTGTTAGAGCAAGAGGTAACAGAAGTTTCCTTTCTTCAATGATAGTAACAGACCAAAAATTTATTAAAGCAGATGGAGAAACGAAACCAAAAGACAATACACCTGATTTAAGATTATCAGTAAATAATCCATGGAGTGGTTCAAGATTCAGTGAGATAGAATATTTAATTCTTGATAAGAACAGAACTTTTCAAACAAGGAAGGGAACTTATAATGATACAAGGTTTGACAGATTGATGGAAGATTTGAATTATCAATACATCCAAAAAGAGAATCATCCAATTGATTGCAATGAACAAATCAAGGAAGTAAAGGATGTTAGGAGTGATGGCATTAAAGAGGCGATTGAAAAGTTTTCTGAAATAAGTGGAAACACTGTTGAACTAAATCTTATAGATAATTGGAAACCTTTTTTGAATGCTTATTTCGGAGCCAAGAAAGAAAATCTTCAATCAATACCACTGAATCAATTGGGTTCAGGTTATGAGATGATTTTTTCGCTTATCTATTCTTACTTTTTATCAAAGAAGGGAAATAAAAAATTGATTATCCTGATTGACGAACCTGAACTTCACTTACATCCAAAACTGCAATTTGATTTTATTTCTCTCTTACTTGAGTTCTCTAAAGATTCACAAGTCATACTTTCAACCCATTCTCCGCTTTTTGTTAAGCAAGCAATGGTTAATAAGAAAGTTCATGTTAAGATATTGAATAAGACAGAAAATTCTGTAAGTGTTGCAAATCCAACGACTGCTGTTTTACCTTATGTTTCTGCGAATGAAGTGAATTACATTGCGTTTAAACTTGCTACTGAAGAATATCATAATGAACTCTATGGATTTATTGAATCTGTCGGTTTGTTGGATGGATACAAAGAAGGAAAGGCAACGATGCTTTACATCAAACTTAATCCAGATAGAAGCACACGAGAAGAGCAAAAAATTTTATCGGAATATATAAGACATCAAATTCATCATCCCGAAAACAGACGCAATACAAGATTCACATTTGAACAATTGGCGAATTCCATAAACCTTATGCGAACATTTATTCAAGATTCAGAAATTAGAGAATGAAATTCAACGAAGAACCATTAGAACAAGCAGTAATAGAATTATAACCAAGCAACATAATGAAATAACCAAACAGCGAAATAATAATTCATTAAAATGCCCGAATCAAATAGAACAGAGTACAAACAGGAAATCACCGATAGTTTAGAGAAAGAAGTAATTGCTTTTTTAAATTATCGTGAAGGAGGGTATATCTTTATTGGCATTGATAAACATGGCAAGGCAATTGGAGTAAAAGATGCCGATGGCGACCATAGAAATTTAAAGATGTTCAAGTAAAGAACATAATAATGGTTAAAAAAATAAAATACAATGTTTGACGAAACAGAAAAATATAAAAAGCACGGACATTTCTTTTTTAAAATAGGCGACAAATTAACCGAGGCGAGTAAAGATGTTCCTGAACAGCCGGGTGTTTATTATATCGTACGCCTTGCTAAAGGGAATGTTGATTTGGTTTACATAGGCAAATCGGGCGTTATTACCCAAAGCGGCAAATTCAAAGAACAATTATTACGCAGCAGAATAAACAACAAACAGGAAGGAATAAAACGACAGGATTTTTTTGACAGGAAAATGATGGAAGAAAACATTGACGGTTTAGATATTTATTGGTTTGTAACAATGGATAAACAGAATAATGATTTGCCGGGATATGTTGAAGGAATATTAATGCAACGGTGTTTTGATGTTTATGGAAAATTGCCGCCATGGAATAAAGAATTTTAAAATATAGGCGCACGGTTCACCAATGCCCAATTAACGAAACAAACAATGCCATACAACCCCAACATCCACCACCGCAGGTCTATCCGATTAAAAGGGTATGATTATTCGCAGGCGGGTTTGTATTTTATCACAATATGTTGCCAGGATAGGGAATGTAGGTTTGGGGAAATTGAAAACGATGAAAAGATATTGAATGATGCGGGGAAAATTGCCAATGAATGTTGGATTGAAATTCCAAAACATTTTCCCAATTCCGTTTTACACGAACATATTGTAATGCCGAATCATGTTCACGGGATTATTGAATTGACAAACGATGCCAATGTAGGGACACGCCATGGCGTGTCCCTACATAACACGGATACCCCCGTTGGGACATCCCATGGAATGTCCCAATTACAACAACAACCGAATACCAACCAATTCGGCAAACCCATTTCGGGTTCGGTATCCGTTATAATCAATCAATATAAATCATCGGTAAAACGGTGGTGTAATAAAAATGGTCATGAATATTTTAGATGGCAATCACGATTTCACGACCACATTATTCGCAACGAACAATCATATCAAACCATTTCGGATTACATTATCAATAATCCTGCAAAATGGAAGGATGATAAATTTTATCGGGAATGAAATTCAACGAAGAATCATTGGAGCAAGCCGTAACAGAATTATAACCAGGCAACAAAATGGAAATACCAAACAGCGAAATAATAATTTATCAAAACACCGAAGGCAGCATCAAAATAGATGTCCGGCTGGAAGATGAAACAGTTTGGCTTACACAGGAACAAATGGCAATGCTATTTGGAAAAGCCAGAACTACCATTACCGAACACATTCAAAATGTTTTTAAGGAAGGCGAGTTAGATAAAAAACTGGTATGTCGGAATTTCCGACACACCACTTTTTCAGTAATTCGGAATTTCCGAACTACTGCCGAAACCAACTTGTCGGAATTTCCAACAAGTTGCACCATGTCAAATCAATATTTGTCCAGTTTATTTGCAAATTAACTGGACATTTAACTATCTTTGCCACCACATGAAAACCACTGAATACGTAGCAGAATCAATAAACCGATTGCCCACGGGCTATGTGTTCACCTATGCCGACTTTACCAAAGAGGTGAACCGCAAAGAAGCCATCATAAAAACGCTTAATCGCATGGCGGAATCGGGCAAAATTGTAAAGTTGGCAAAAGGAAAATTCTACAAACCCGAAAGTTCTGCCTTTGGCAAACTACCACCACGGCAAAACCAAATAGTAAAAGATATTTTAGAACGCAATGGCAAACTCATTGGCTACCTCACGGGCTACAGCATTTACAATCAGTTGGGCTTAACCACACAGGTAAGCAACACCATTCAAATCGGCAAAAATGAAATCCGTCATTCGTTTAAAAGAGACCGCTATACCATTGCATTTATCAAACAAAAAACACTATTACCAAAGACAATATTCCGCTATTACAAATTTTAGATGCAATCCGTTACATCAAAAAAATTCCTGACAATAATCCGTCATCGGCTTGCAAAAGATTATTGGCAATCGTAAAAGAATTAGCTGAAAAGGATAAAATTACCCTAGTAAGGTTGGCACTAAAATATCCACCTGCCTCCAGAGCATTGTTGGGAGCATTATTAGAAGCCGCAGGTAAAATATCATTAACCGAACCGTTGCGAAAATCATTAAATCATATTAGCACATACAAGCTATCTGGCGTAAATAAAGTATTGCCTGCTGTTGCAAACTGGAACATCAAATGAAGCTGCAAACCAACATAAAACTATTTGACGAAACTATTCGTGCTGCTTCGCATCAAACAGGCATTGAAGATGAGTTTATAGAAAAAGATTACTGGATAACACTTGTGTTGAGTGAGCTTGCAAAAAGCAAATATGCAGAGCAAACGGTTTTTAAAGGCGGCACTTCTCTCTCCAAAGGTTTCGGTTTAATCAATCGCTTTTCGGAAGATGTGGACATTGCCATTATAAACGACAACAACAAATCGGGTAATGAAATAAAAACCATTATCAGAACAATAGAAAAAGAAATGACCATAGACTTGAACGAGTTACAAGTAGATGGTATAACCAGCAAGGGTTCAAGATTTCGTAAATCAGTATTTGAATATGTTAGCACAGATGCAAAAAACAAGAATAACAAATTGATAGTGGAAGTAAATTCATTTGCCAATCCGTTTCCGTTTCAATCAATGACCATTAAAAGTTTTGTGTATGATTTTTTTAAAGCAACAGGAAATGAAAAACTAATAGAGCAATACAACTTGCAACCCTTTGAATTAAATGTGCTGAACAAAGAGCAAACACTGATGGAGAAACTGGTTTCGCTTATTCGTTTTTCGTTTGCCGAAAATGCTGTTGAAAGCATCTCCGAAAAAATCAGACACTTTTATGATTTGTATTTTTTGATAAATGATATAGAATGCTCTGCTTTTATTCAATCAAAAGAGTTTACAAATCAATTTGACGAAATATTGAAACACGATAGAGAAATGTTTGATGAACCTGAAGGATGGCAAACAAAATTAGTTGCAGAATCGCCATTGATAATTGACTTTGATGAAATCTGGATAGAGTTGAAAGACAAATACAGAACGGAACTTTCGGCACTGGCATATTCTCCAATTCCCGAAGAAGGACTTATCGCAAAACAATTTCAATCACTCATAAAAATGATTCAATGAAGTTTACAGAAGAATCTTTAGAGAAGGCTGTAATAGAGCTTTTTGCAGCGGAACAAATACCGCACTGCAAAGGCGAAACCATTCATAAAGAAATGAGTGATGTGTTGCTTCGTGACGATTTGAAACAATTTTTGCTCAATCAATATGCCGATGATGATATTACACGGAATGAAATTGAAGGCATCATCAGAACCTTAGAATTGTACCCTGGTTCGGCTTTGTATGAAAGCAACAAAGCAATAATGAAATTAGTGGCAGACGGTTTCCCTTTGAAACGGGAAGACCGCAGCAAGAAAGACCTTTTTATTCACTTAATAGATTTTGCAGCTTTAAGAATTCAGCAAAACGAAGTAACGATTGATGAAATACGAATTGCCGCAGAGCCCAAAGCGGTTTACCAAACCAAAGACAATAATATTTACAAATTCGTAAATCAACTGGAGATTCTTGGCTACGAAAAACGTATTCCCGATGGAATAGTTTACATCAACGGTTTGCCTTTGGTAGTGATTGAATTTAAAAGTGCAGTCAAAGAAGACACAACCATCAAAGATGCTTTCACTCAATTAACGGTTCGTTACCGCAGGGATATTCCCGAACTGTTTAAATACAATGCCTTTTGCGTTATCAGCGATGGAGTGAACAACAAAATCGGTTCTCTTTTTTCTCAATACAATTTCTTTTACGCATGGCGAAAAGTAAATCCCGAAGATGAAGCGGTTGACGGGATCAATTCGCTTTACAGCATGGTGCAAGGGTTGTTTAACAAGCAGCGTTTGCCGGATGTGATCCGCAACTTCATTTATTTCCCCGACACGGCAAAAGACGATATAAAAATTGTTTGCCGCTATCCTCAATACTATGCCGCCAACAAAATGTTTGAAAGCATCAAGTTGAATATGCGGCCACACGGAAGCGGAAAAGGCGGCACCTATTTCGGTGCAACAGGTAGTGGAAAAAGTTTCACCATGTTGTTCCTGACACGACTGCTGATGAAAAGCCCGCACTTTGCAAGTCCAACCATTGTGTTGATAACGGACAGAACAGATTTAGACGACCAACTCTCTACACAATTTACCAATGCAAAAAGTTTTATTGGGGATGAACATGTAATCAGTGTGGAAACCCGTGACGATCTTAAAATTCAATTGCAAAACAGAAACAGTGGAGGCGTTTTTCTTACCACCATACACAAGTTTACGGAAAGCACCGAGTTGCTTACTGACAGAGCGAATGTAATTTGTATTTCAGATGAAGCACACCGTTCGCAAATCAACCTTGACCAAAAAATTACAGTTACAGTGAAAGGCGTAACCAGGAAATATGGTTTTGCCAAATACCTGCACGATTCATTACCTAACGCAACCTATGTAGGATTTACCGGAACACCTATTGACGCAACACTTGATGTATTTGGTGAGGTGGTGGATGCCTACACAATGAAAGAATCTGTTGACGATGAAATTACAGTCAGGATTGTTTACGAAGGCAGGGCAGCCAAAGTAATGTTGAATGATGAGAAGTTGAAAGAGATTGAAGAGTACTACAAAAAATGTTCGGAAGAAGGAACAAATGAATATCAGATTGAAGAAAGCAAAAAAGCAGTTACTCAAATGGAAGTTATTTTGGGAGACCCCAAGCGATTGAAATTATTGGCAAAAGATTTTGTTGAGCATTACGAAAAGCGGATTGAAGAAGGAGCAACAGTAAAAGGCAAAGTGATGTTTGTTGCAAGCAGCCGGCTTATAGCTTACGATTTGTATAAAGAAATAATTGCCTTGCGACCTGAATGGGTAGAAGTAAAAAAATGTGAGGACGGTGCAGAACTAACCGCAGAAGAAAAGAGAGAACTGAAACCCATTGAGAAAATTAAAATGGTAATGACAAGGCATAAAGACGACCCGAAAGTGTTGTATAATATGCTTGGCACAAAAGAGAGCAGAAAAGAATTAGACAGACAATTTAAAATTGCAAAATCAAATTTCAAGATTGCCATTGTAGTTGACATGTGGATTACCGGTTTTGATGTTCCATTCCTGGATACCATGTACATTGATAAGCCAATTCAACAACATTCATTGATACAGACTATTTCAAGAGTGAATCGTGTGTATGAAGGAAAAGGATCGGGTTTGGTGGTGGACTATATCGGCATCAAGAGCAATATGAATATTGCTTTAGCAAAATATGCCAAAGTTCACGGTGATGATTTTGAAGATACAGACAAAGCAGTTGTAATTGTAAAAGACCAGTTGGATTTACTGGCAAAATTATTTCACAAGTTTGACACAACACCTTACTTTAATGGAAAGCCATTACAGCAATTACAATGTTTAAACAACGCAGCAGAGTTTGTTCAATTGACCGATGAAATGGAAAAGCGTTTTGTTGCATTGGTTAAGAAGTTGCGTTCTGCATACAACCTTTGTTGCAACAGCGAAGAAATCAGCGCCACCGAAAGAGATTACATCCATTTTTATTTTGCCATCAAAGCCATCATTCATAAACTCACAATAGGCGATGCACACGACACAGCACAGATGAATGACAAAGTCAGAGAAATGATTAAGGAAGCATTGATAAGTGAAGGGGTAGAAGAAATTTTTAAGTTGGACAAGAACGACCCGAAAAACAATGCAGATATTTTCAGTGATGCATACATGGCAAAGATTGATAAAATTAAATTACCAAATACTAAAATCAAATTGCTGCAAAAGTTGCTTTCACAAGCGATTGAAGAATTTAAAAAGGTAAACAGAATCAAGGGTGTTGACTTCACCAGGAAGATGAAAAAATTGGTGGAACTTTACAATGAGAGAAAAGATTTTCAGGCAATGCAAAACGATGTACTGGACGATGTGGCAGAACAATTTGCAAGCCTTTTCAAAGATTTACAAAAAGAACGCAGCTCATTTATGGACATGGGAATAGACTTTGAAGAAAAGGCGTTTTACGACATTCTGAAAGCTATTGCACAGAAATACAATTTTGAATATCCTGAAGATAAATTGATTGCACTTTCACAAGCAGTTAAAACGGTTGTGGATGATAAAGCGAAATACACGGACTGGGCGCACCGTGCCGACATCAAGGCAGAATTAAAAATGGATTTAATTTTAGTCCTTGCAGAACACGGTTATCCGCCAGTGCCTAGAGACGAAGTCTTTAAAGAGATTTTTGAACAAGCGGAGAATTTCAAAAAATATATGAAAGATTAACAAGACAGCCAACGTTTTTGTAAAGAAAAACTTAATTTTAAAAATATATGGAAAGACTAATATTTTTTGGAATTTTAAGCATACCGGTTATCGTTATATCATGGCGAACTTTATTTGATGAAAAGGAATGTATTAAATGCTTTGGTGATAAGTTTAGAGAATATATGAAACATAGTAAAAGGTTCATACCCTTTATAATATGAAAACACAACTTTACCCGACATCGCATATAGCCAATAGCGGGGAAAGTACGTTTTTGAATGTTTGCAGCCCGCTTATAAGTTGATGTACCTTGACAGGAAAGTGCCCCGCTACCCGCTACCGGTATTATGTATGGGAACCCTTCCATAATCCATTTCGCATTAAACTTATTTTCATAAAAAAAGGGGGACTAATCCCCCCTTCTTAAGTAAACCTCTTATGTTGACCTAATTTTCAGCGACATTTTTCGGAGTGAGCATGAGGAACTCATTAACCAAAATTTCGGTGACATAGCGCTTAATACCATCCTTATCATCATAAGTGCGGTTGATAAGCTTGCCTTCAACGGCAACGCGCTTACCTTTTGTAAGGTATTGCTCTGCGATTTGAGCCGTTTTACCCCATGCTATCAGGTTATGCCATTGGGTGTCGGTTACTTTTTCACCCGAGGCATTTTTATATGTCTCTGATGTAGCAAGCCTGATCTTGGCAACGGTTTTTCCACCGTCTAATTATATTCGTTTAAGTTTCATTTGTAATTGCTTGTAAACGGGTAATTGTTATATTTGCAAAAATTTTACTCATGAAAAAAAAATGTCTAGATTGCGGGGAACCCATAGTGGGAAGGGCAGACAAGAAGTTCTGCTCGGATCAATGCCGCAATAATTACAACAATCAGCAAAACAGGGATGCCAACAATTATATTAGAAATGTAAATAACATTTTAAGAAAAAACAGGAGAATACTGGCAGCTCTCAATCCTTATGATACGAAAAAGGTCCATAAGGATCAGCTAACCGACAAGGGTTATAATTTTAATTATTTTACAAATACTTACACCACAAAAAAAGGAACTGTTTATTATTTCTGTTATGAGCAGGGCTACCTGGCTTTGGAGAATGATTTTTATGCCCTGGTGCTTCGTAAAGAATATGTAACTTAATCTAACATATCGGAAATTCAAGATAACAACTCCCGCAGGAATTTTCAGTAATTGCTTGAAAGTAGAAGAAACAACACCCATTGAACCAAAGGCAAAAGAATATAAAATACATGCTCCGGGCATAGGATTGGTTAAAGACGAGGATTTATTGCTCATAAAATATGGTTTTGTTAAATAATGAAATTACCAACAAATGCTAAAAATAAGGCTTATTTAACCAGACCTCACAGGTTTCGAAAACCTGTGAGGTCTTAATTAATTTTACCATGAAAAAACAATGTCTTTCTCTTTCTGCAACTGGATTAAATTCCTTTCGAAAACTTATCATATTGGTTTTTTTATATTTAATTTCTTTTGAGTTACTTCAGGCACAATGCACTGTTATCATTACTGAAACCGGGAATAATCCCTTTTGCGCCTACGACAGTCTGAAGTTGAGAGTTAGTCCGGGTACGGTTTTTCAGTGGTATCAAAACGGTGTTCCGGTCCCAGGCGCCACTGATTCAATATATTATGCACAAACAGATGGAATATACAACTGTTTGATAACTGATGCTTGCGGAACCGATAGTGCGGCAGCAGGGGTCATTGCTGAAACAAATAACGTTCCGGTAGTTAATGTTTCCCCATCGCCTACTGCCGGATATTGTACAGGTGATAGTGTTCAGTTAACAGGAAGTTCGGGAGGTACAAGCCAGTGGTACCTTAATAGTGTGACAATTCCCGGTGCCAATTCATTTATATATTACGCTTCAACACCGGGGCACTATAATATGACCAAAACAAATCTTAAAAACTGTACTGACTCTGCGGTAGTGGGTGTTGATGTAACTGAGAATAACCTCCCCGTAGTTACTCTTACCCCTCCTGATAGTGTAGAGTATTGTGCCAATGAAAGTGTATTACTGACAGGAAGTTCCGGT
Organism: Bacteroidota bacterium; assembly: GCA_043811005.1. Lineage (GTDB taxonomy): Bacteria > Bacteroidota > Bacteroidia > NORP154 > NORP154 > JBDRNO01. The sequence continues at coordinate 38,268 of JBDRNO010000224.1, forward strand.
GGTACAAGCCAGTGGTACCTGGATGGCGTTGCCATACCCGGTGCCGATTCAAATACATATTATGCTACTGCTCCAGGCATTTATAATATGACCAAGATCGATACCAATGGCTGTACCGATTCAGCGGCTGCTGGAGTGCTTGTAATAGAAAATAATGTACCAGTGGTTACCCTCTCTCCCCCTGATACTGCGGAATATTGTGCAGGAGACAGTGTATTGCTGACAGGAAGTTCGGGAGGTACAAGCCAGTGGTACCAGAACGGTGTCGCTATTCCCGGTGCCGGTTCAAATACATATTATGCTGCTTCCCCCGGCATTTACAATATGACCAAGACCAATGCCAAGGGCTGTACCGATTCAGCCGCTGCCGGGGTGCTGGTAATAGAGAATAACCTGCCCGCAGTTACTCTCACTCCTCCTGATAGTGCAGAGTATTGTGCCAATGATAGTGTATTACTGACCGGAAGTTCGGGTGGCACAAACCAGTGGTACCTTGATGGTGTTGCTATTCCCGGTGCCGGTTCAAATACATATTATGCTTCAGTTCCCGGCATTTACAATATGACAAAGACCAATGCCAAGGGCTGTGCCGATTCAGCCACTGCCGGGGTGCTGGTAATTGAGAATAACATACCCACAGTTACTCTCACTCCTCCAGACAGTGCTGAATATTGTGCAGGAGACAGTGTGTTGCTGACTGGAAGTTCAGGAGGTGCAAGCCAATGGTACCTGAACGGTGTCGCTATTCCCGGTGCCGGTTCAAATACATATTATGCTGCTTCCCCCGGCATTTACAATATGACCAAGACCAATGCCAAGGGCTGTACCGATTCAGCCGCTGCCGGTGTGCTGGTAATAGAAAATAATGTACCCGTGGTTACCCTCACTCCTCCGGATAGTGCAGGATATTGTGCAGGAGACAGTGTGTTACTGACAGGAAGTTCGGGAGGTGCAAGCCAATGGTACCTGAATGGTGTTGCTATTTCCGGTGCTAATTCAAACACTTATTATGCTTTTGCTCCTGGTATTTACAATATGATCAAGACCGATGCCAATGGTTGTACAGACTCGGCAGCTACTGGAGTTGAAGTAACTGAGAATAACTTACCAGTAGTTACACTCACTCCTTCTGATAGTGCATGGTATTGTACCGGAGACGATGTATTGTTGACAGGAAGCTCAGTAGGCACAAGCCAGTGGTATTTTAACGGAGTGATTGTTTCAGGTGCAACTTCAGATACATATTATGCTTCTTCCCCGGGTATATATAACATGACCAATACCAATACCGAAGGTTGTATTGATTCAGCTACAGCAGGAGTACAGGTGATTGAAACTATCACCCCAACCGCATCGTTTGGGCAAAGTGAAGATACTGTTGATCTGGCTGTTTCCGGTAATGTTATTTTTACCAATAACAGCACAAACGCTACTTCATGGATTTGGTATTTTGGAACCGGTGATAGCTCTGTTGTGCAGGACATTTCTTATACATACAGCTCGGTTGGCGCTTATATTATAACTTTAATAGCTTTTAATGGAGAATGTTCTGATAATACAACCTCTGAAATAGAAGTAATTGAATCTGTGGGTATAAGTGATTTTTCTTTATCTTCTACCGGTGTAAAACTATTTCAAATATATCCCAATCCGTTTAATAAAAACACTACAATACATCTGGAACTTTCTTGCAAAGCGAGTGTAGAACTAATTGTTTGCAATTTGTTCGGGCAAAAAACCAGGGTTTTGATAAACAAAACTTTACCCGGGGGTAAGCAGGCTATTATTTGGGATGCAAGAAATGATGCAGGCGCAAAAGTCGGTGCCGGATGGTATAATTGCAGGTTAATAATTAATGATTTGATATTGAATAAGAAATTTTTGTTAATAGAATAAATTATTAAATATGAGTTAGATATAAAATTAAATACAAAACATCAATATGCTTTAATAATGACAGACAAGGAGATCATCAAAAAGCTGAAGCAGGAAATAGCTGCTTTAAAGAAAAAGAATAATGTACTGATTGAGTTTAAGGACATTACATGGGGAAAGCAGACTTTTGAGACGTTGAAGAAAAGCGAAGCAGAATACCGCACCCTTGCCGAAAAGATCGATGAAGGGCTGGTATTGGTAAATAAAAAGGAAGATATCATCTTCATCAATCCGGCTGGTTGCAGGATGTTCGGGTATTCCAAAGAAGAGCTCATCGGCAAGAACCTGGAGGAGCTATTCCCCTTGGAGAGTTTCAAAGAAATAAAGCGGCAAACACGCAACAGGAGAAAGGGTGAGACCGGTCGCTATGAAATTACCATAATCCGTAAAGACGGCACTGAAAGAATATTGATGGTAACTGCCTCTCCAATGCTGGACGAGAGGGGTAAGTACAAAGGGGGCTACGGGCTGATACAGGACATCACCGGGCAAAAGCTAAGAGACGCGGAATTAAGAAATTCGAAAGAATTAATTGAAACTGTTATGGACAACGTTTCTGATGACATTTCTCTTATTGACGTACATAATTACGAGATAGCAAGTGCAAACAAAACTTTCCTGAAAAAGTATAATTTAAAAAAAGAAGAGCTGACCGGGAAAACTTGTTATAAAATAACTCACAATCTGGGTGAACCATGCAAACCTCCGGATGATATATGTCCCCTGATTGAAACAGAAAAAACCGGTCAAACCAAAAGAGTAGTTCATCGCCACATAGATGCGAAGGGAAGGAAATTCTATTGCGAAATATCCACAAGTCCTGTCAAAAATGACAAAGGTGAAGTATATCAGGTTGTTCATGCAGCAAGGGATATTTCTATACAAAAGAAAGCGGAAGAAGAAATTCTGAGATTAAACAAAATATTAAGCACTTTTTATCTGATCAACCAGGATATTATTATTGAAACAGATATAAACAAGCTGTTAAATAAGATTTGTGAGAGAATTGTCAGAGAACTTGATATTAGATTTGTATGGATTGGGACAACAAGCAATGAAAGCTATGATGTAGAACCAATTGCCCAGGCAGGGTTTGAAAAAGACTATTTAAAAAAGATAAGAATAACTTATGACACATCAGAACATGGCAGAGGTCCAACAGGTACAGCGATAAGTACAAAAAAGCCATCTGTTATGAGATTTATAGATACTGATAAAAGATTTAAGCCATGGAGGAAACAAGCTTTACAGAGAGGATATAGATCTTCAGCGTCATTTCCAATGATCACTAGTGGTAAATGCGTAGGAGCCTTAAACCTTTATTCTCCGGAACCAGACGCTTTTGGCAAAAAAGAAATTGATCTATTTGGAACGTTAGCAGGTGATATTGCTATTGCATTAAAAACTGCTAAAAAAGAAGAGGCACTTAGAGAAAGTGAAGAACGGTTTAAACGTTTATCAGATGCAACTGAAGAAGCGGTTGCTATACATGATAGTGGAAAGATCCTGGAAGTAAATAAAACCTTTTGGAAAATGTTTGGATATAAAGAGAAAGAAGTGGTTGGAATGTCAGCACTTGACCTGGCTGCTCCAGAATCTCGTGAGTTGATATTAAAGAATATTATTACCGGATATGAGAAACAATACGAAGCTGTTGGATTGAGGAAAGATGGTTCATCATTCTATATTGAATTGACAGGTAAGGCAATTCCTTATAAGGACAAAAAAGCAAGAGTAACCGTAGTTCGTGATATTACCGAAAGAAAAAGAACTGAAGAAACGCTTAAAGAAAGGGAAGAACATTACAGGGATCTATTTGAATTATCACCTATAGGTAATGTGACTTGTACGTTGGATGGGAAATTCATCAGTGCAAACCAGGCATTTGTTGAAATGATGTGCTATAGCAAAAAGGAATTGTATAAAATGACTTTTATGGATATAACACATCCTGACGACACAGAGATTAGCGAAAAAATGGTGAAAGAAATAGTATCCGGAAAAATCCTGCATTTTCAATTGGAGAAAAAATATATTACAAAAAAAGGAAAAATAATTGAGTGTTTGATTAAAGTGTCTTTGGTAAAGGATATAAAGGGAAACCCGGTTAGTACGATAGGACAACTTATTGATATCACAGAACTGAAACAGGCAGAAAAAAACATCATGGAACTTAATGAAGAACTTGAGCAAAAGGTTATAGAAAGAACAGCACAACTTGAGGTTGCAAATGAAGAGATAAAAGTATTACTGAGTGAAATGCACCACAGGGTTAAGAACAATTTGCAAATAATATCGAGCTTATTAAACCTTCAGTCAGCTAGCATTAAAAACAAAGAATTATCGAAAGCGCTTAAAGACAGTCAGGACAGGATAGAAACCATGGCTTTAATTCATGAAACTCTTTATCAAAAAAGAACTTTGTCAAGGATAAATCTTAATAAATACCTGGAAAATTTGATAAAGGACAGGATTAAAGCCAACTCTAATATGAGTTGCAAAGTTGAGTGTAAGATTGATATACCTGGAATAGATTTAAAAATAAACACAATGGTACCAATTGGTTTACTAATAAATGAATTAGTAACCAACTCGTTGAAACACGCGTTCCTTAACATGAAAAAGGGGCTGATTGATGTAAATGTAAAAAAAATACCTGGAAATAAATACAATATACAATACAGTGATAATGGTGTTGGATTTTCTAAGGACACCGGCTGTGAAAAATCCAAAACATTAGGAATAGAATTAATTGATAGCTTTATTACCCAGATTGATGGCTCATTCACGCGGAAATCCG
>JBDRNO010000225.1:0-4869 GCA_043811005.1 Bacteroidota bacterium
AGACAGCTCTGCCGTGGATAGTTGCAATGGACAGGCAACAGTATTGGTAAGCGGAGGCACATCGCCTTATTTTTATCAATGGGATGACAACAGCAGTCAAACCACAGCAACGGCTGATAGCTTGTGCGCTGGCACTTATCACATAACCATTACCGATGCAAATGGCTGCACTGCAATTGATTCAGTCAATATAAGTGAAGTGTCGGGAATTGAAAATTTTAACAATGTTGAATATTTAAAAATATATCCCAACCCTTCCGGCAACACCATAACCATACAATTCCCCAACCCCAAAAACGAAAAACATACTCTGACAATTTACAATTCAAAAGGACAATTAGTGCAAAAAATTGAGAACATTACAAGCGGAGAGTTAAAGGTAAAAAATAACAATTGGGAAAGCGGGCTTTACTTTTTTCAACTGCAAAACAACATTGAAATAGTCGGAACCGGTAAATTTATAAGAGAATAAACGTTCTTAAATTAACATAAAAACAAAATATTATGAAAATGAAAATTATCTTATTTGTGCTTTTTAGTTTGGAAATAATTAATATTTCAAATGCACAGCCATGGATGAATCCTTCTTATTTGAATAAAGATAGAAAAAGCGCCAATTTCTATGATATTCAAAAAGCATTTAATAAATACTGGGAAAATAAATCAATAGAAAAGGGAAAAGGATGGAAACAGTTTAAACGATGGGAAGATTTTATGGAGCCAAGAGTATATCCGTCAGGGGAGTTCCCTTCTGCTATATTATGGGAAGAATTCATAAAAACCCGGCAGAATGCAAAAAAGAAAGATACTACAGCTAACTGGACGCTTTTAGGGCCTGTTATTACACCAACAAACATTAATTCCGGAACCAGAAGCGGATCGGGAAGAATCAACGGTATTGCCTTTCATCCGACTGATCCTGATATATATTGGACAGGTTCACCTTCCGGTGGATTATGGAAAACCATTGATGGTGGAAACTCCTGGATCACTACTACTGACGATTTACCCAGCATTGGGGTTACTGATATTGCCGTTCATCCTATCAATCCCGATATTATTTACATTGCTACCGGTGATGCCGATGCATGGGATACTTATAGTGCAGGCATTTTAAAATCTACTGACGGGGGCTTAACATGGAATACCACCGGCTATAGCCCCTCAATAGCACAAAATCAGGTAATAAGCAAGCTTATCATTAATCCTGATAATCCTGAAATACTTATTGCTGCAACAAGTGATGGAATAATCAAAACAATAAATAACGGTGATGATTGGATTATTACACAAGCCGGTTATTTCAGAGACATAAAGTTCAATCCTGCTAACCCTGCTTTCGTTTACGCTGCATCTTCAAATAAAATCTATAGATCAATTGACGGAGCCGATTCTTTTTATGAAATAACTACAACAGGTATAACATCTTCAGAGGTTAGCAGAATAGCGCTTGCCGTAACAAATGATAATCCGGGGGTGATTTATGCCCTATGCAGTAATTATTCTGATGATGGTTTTCACAGCTTGCACAAATCATCAGATGCCGGAGTTTCATGGACACAAGTTACAGGACCGTCTCCTTTAAACCTATTGGGATGGGATATATCCGGTACTGATGACGGTGGACAGGCATGGTATGATTTGGCTTTAGCGGTTTCTCCGGTCAACGAAAATGAAGTTTATGTCGGGGGTATAAATGTCTGGAGATCCACAAATGGAGGTTCATCCTGGTCAATAAAAGCGTGTTGGTATGGTGGTGGAGTAGAATATGTTCATGCCGACCAACACATACTTGCTTTCAATCCTTTGGATAATATACTGTATTCTGGTAATGATGGCGGGCTTTATAAAACTTTTAACGGTGGAACAACATGGATAGATATAAGCGATGGACTTGAAATACTTCAGATTTACAGAATAGGCGCCTCTGCTACCAATGACAAAATTGCTGTAACCGGTTCACAGGACAATGGAGTTATGAAAATGAATGATACTACATGGAACGCAATTGTTGGTGCCGATGGAATGGAATGTATTGTTGATTATACAGATAAAAATATAATATATGCTGAGACTCAATACGGTAGTATGAGCAAATCAACCAATGGCGGATATAGTTTCGTTAGCGTTACACCTCCCGGAGCAGGATATGGCTCATGGATAACGCCTTATATTATGCATCCTGCAGATCACAATACTTTATATGCAGGGTATGAAGAGGTTTATAAAACCACTGACGGTGGTGATAATTGGACAACGATATCAAGCTTTTCAGGTGGCTACAGTTTCCGGGCTCTTGCACTTGCCCCTTCTGATGACAACTTTATTTATGCATCCAATTATTTTGATATATGGAAAACAGCAAATGGAGGCGCTTCCTGGACAGATATTACTTCAGTACTTTCTCCTTATATCATAACGTATATAACCGTTTCTCAAACCGACCCGAACAAAATCTGGGTAACACTTTCGGGGTTTTCCAGCGGTAAAAAAGTTTATATGTCAACAAATGGCGGTAATTCCTGGATAAACTATTCTACCGGTATTCCTAACATTCCCGTTAATTGTATTGTTTATGAAAATAATTCTTATGATGCACTTTATATCGGAACAGACCTGGGGGTTTATTACAGAAATAACAGTATGAGCGAATGGATTGAATTTACTGACGGTTTACCTAATGTAATAGTAAATGAACTGGAAATTCATTATGATTCTAAAAAAATCAGGGCAGGCACTTATGGCAGGGGATTATGGGAATCAGATATATACCAGGAACCTGCTGTGCCAACAGCTAATTTTTCTTATCAGATCATTTCAAACTGTAATGGCTTGGTTAGCTTTTCTGATATGTCTCCGGGCATACCCGACAATTGGTTATGGGATTTTGGTGATGGTAATACATCCAATGAGCAAAATCCTGCACATAACTATACGGCTTTCGGAACATATTCAGTTCAGCTAATTGTTTCAAATAGTTTAGGAACTGATACTATTGCAACAAATGTAACTATCGCAACCGGTGAAATAATAAGTGATTTTACTACCGGATATACGTCATTTTGCTATGCCCCTTCTTCAGTTCAATTTACTAATTTAAGCGCTAATGCAGGTTCTTATTTATGGGACTTTGGTGATGGAACGACCGGTACAGAATCCGACCCTGTTCACACATATACATCTGACGGGAATTATAATGTCTCACTTATAGCTTATTCCACACTTTGTGGTAATGATACTCTTATACAAACTGAATATATTAGTATTGATACCTCAAATTTAATTATAATAAATATACCTCAATCCGGGATATCCAATGCGCAAACATGTTGTGCCGGAAAGCTATATGATAGTGGCGGAAACTCTAACTACCAGGATTATACCAACGGGATAATAACAATAGCTCCATTAAATGCTTTAAATGTAACACTTGATTTTATTTCGTTTGACTTTGAGCAGGACTGGGATTACTTATATATTTATGACGGTCCGGATACATCCGGTTCTTTAATTGGAGCGTATACCGGCTATTCACTTCCGAATGGAGGCACAATCACATCATCAGGCGGTTCAATAACCATTAAACAATATTCCGATTATCTTATTAACGAACCGGGATTTGAACTTGACTGGACCTGTGAGATCGAGATCATCTCGTCCATTTCTGAAGCCCCGGAATTAAGTGATATAAAAATATTTCCAGACCCTAATACAGGAGAATTCTATATTGAATTTCACTCTTATATCCGGCAGGATCTTCAATTAAAAATTTTGAATATTACAGGTCAGGTTATATATTATGATTTATTCAGGCAATTTACAGGAAAAAATCAGGAGCATATTGTTTTAGACAATATGGCTAAGGGGATCTATCAGTTACAGATAATATCAGAAACAAATGTGATAAACAAACCATTGGTTGTTTATTAAACAAAATTTTAAAAAAATGAAAAACACTTATTCAAAATTGAATTTCTTATTAGCAATTTTAATATTGCTAAGTTTTACAGCAGGAAAAGCACAAACAGTTACCGATATTGACGGTAATGTTTATAATACTGTAACCATTGGTACACAGGTATGGCTGAAAGAAAACCTGAAGGTAACACATTACCGTAACGGTGATGCCATACCAAATGTGACCGATGATACAGCATGGAGTAATCTAACCACGGGTGCTTATTGCTGGTACTACAATGATGCAGCCACTTATGCCAATACTTACGGTGCATTATACAATTGGCACACGGTAGCTGACAGTCGCAATATGTGCCCAACGGGCTGGCACGTAGCCACACATTCGGAATGGAACATTATGGAAAAATATCTTGACAATACAGTGGATACAAATGTAGCCGGTTGGTCAGGTACTGATATTGGCGGGAAACTAAAAGAAGCTGACACCTTGCACTGGAACAGCCCTAACACGGGCGCAACCAATAGCAGCGGATTTACCGCCCTGCCTGGCGGTATCCGTGTCAACGATGGGACATTCGACTACGTTGGTAGGTGCGGAAACTGGTGTTCGGCTACGGAGAACGGTGCTACAAGTGCGTGGGCACCCCGCCTGTATTACCATGATTCAATGATATATCGCGGCAGCTACAATAAGTCATACGGATTTTCGATCCGGTGTGTAAGAGACTTATCAACAGCGATTATAGATATTGATAATAGTTATAGAATTAATATATACCCAAATCCATCCAGCACTTACACAACCATCCAATTCCCTAACCCTAATAACGAAAAAAATACACTAACAATTTATAATGCAGATGGGCAAATAGTGCAAAAAATTAAAAACATAACAGGCACAGAAGTAAAGGTAGAAAGCAGAAATTTAGAAAACGGGCTTTACTTTTTCCA
>JBDRNO010000226.1:0-6123 GCA_043811005.1 Bacteroidota bacterium
AAAATATTAAGGTCAATTGGGCTGCTAGCGGAGTAAACGAGGGTATGCCAAAAGGAATATTAGAATACAAAGAAGTTTCAAGCGCTTGTAGTTATTGGTCTACTTTAATTAATGCTCTTTGCAGAGCATCCGGAATACCTACAAAAAAGGTAGCTGGTGGTTTTGCTGGGAGTGGTTTGGGACATGATTGGGTGGAAGCTTATGTAAATGGGGAATGGGTCATGGTGTATTCAACCGGATACTTAAAAAGCAATCCTGAAGAAAAAAATTGTTTGCATTCCGTATACTCTTATGACCAGCTTAATGATAGAATTATGGATGTTTCTCTATCCTACAACCAGGATATTTTAAATTTGGTTATAGAGCATACAAAAGAATCGGTTGGTGAAACTAGTTCTGTCAAACAGGCAGAAGAGATTTTTGCCCAATACGAAAAAGAGACTGACCTTGCTGTTAGATATGCTTATGCGCAAGAAATCATGGGGATATGCATTAGTGAAATTATAGCAGAAGAGGGGGGCTATGAATCAGAAGATATCAAAGTATTAGATTTATGGGACTGGGATAAGTTAAAAAAGGAAGAAGCTTTTCTTAGTGAACTTGAAAAAGCAAAAGTAATTTCAGTTTATGACGTTACAGCAAAAGGCTTCATCAACTACATGAGTATGGGTTCAACAGAGTTTCCTCTTGAAAAGATTAACACGACTATACCCGAAATTAAACAACTTTTCCAAGGGGAAATATACTTCTTCTTTGCTCATTATAAAGCTGACTGCGACCCCCTGAGTGATGTAGTTGCTATTAATTTATTTAACCCAGAAGATGTGGATGTTCTTGAAACTACATACCAAGACTTGCTTACAGGAACGACTGAACTATTAAAGGATTTTGTAATTGAAATCGATAGTGTAGTAAGTGAAGAAAAAGATTCCGAAACATTTTATTTGCCCAAAGAAATTCAAGAAGGAACAGAATATTCAATTGTCACTAGTAGTGCATGGGAGATGGAAAACACAGCATGGAATATATTTTTTGAAATAGAAAGCATAGTTACAATTCAGGATATTGTGATGGTGTTTAGGGCAGACCACACAATAATAATGATAAATCTTCAGGATTCGGCCGAGGATGCAGAGGCTGCCTATATCAAATGGGGAGGCTTTGATAATCTTAAATTCATTAATAAAGAAGGTAAAGTTTATGTAGATCCTGAAATATATAGAAACCCGCAATTTAATCCAAATGATACTCAAGGAGTTCCATATGACTGTGCGCCATCAAGTGTTTTTATCAGCCCGGGTCAAACAATAGAGATTTACAGTGAAGATGATTTAGTGATTATTAAAGGGGATATGAGTACTGAACATACTGTTGTAAGCTAAGGGAACTTCGAATGTGATGAATTATGGTGGAAAATAAAAAATTAATTTTTGGAATTTTATTACTAGTGATTGTTGCAGTTGTTTTTATTAGTGGTTGTGTTCAGGAGGAAACTCTTTATGATGGTGAAGAAGTTCCTTTAGATGGGGATGAAGAAACCACTGAAATTACCACGGAACCAGAAATTCCTTTAGAAGGTGAGGAAGAAATTCCGCTGGTAGGAAAATTTGAGTGGTTTCAGACAGGAAACACACAGTCCATAACTCAGTTTCAACTCAAGCAATCATCAGAACTCGAAGACAACCGCATGGGAGATATGCTCACCCTGCACACACAAATCCAAAATGAGAGTCCTGACTATTTAGCCAATCGTATTAATGAAACGGGATTAAAGTGGATGCGCTTAAGCCTTGATACTTTTGATTGGCGCGAGGTAGAGGAAATTGGAGCGTATTCTGAACACTACATCTACCCAGAGCAGGATGGAACAATAACAGCTCTGGCTGACAAGGACATAAACGTCATGTACACTATAGTATTTTGGGATGAAGAAATCCAAGCCAATCAAGAAGAAGGCTACTCACGATTTAAGACAGAGGAGGAGATACAACGTTATCTGGATTATGTAAAATTTATTGTTGGTCATTTTAAAGACAGAATTGAATACTATGAAATACTGAATGAATCGAACATCGGAGGCTGGAATCCGCCATATGCGGACCAGCAATATGTAGAAGTAGATGACTACATAAACCTAGTGAAGCGAACTGTTCCTGTTATCCGCCAAGAGGACCCAAAGGCAAAAATAGTGGCTGGAGGCATCGCGCCTTTATATCGCACTGAAGATACCATGTACCTTAATTCAGCTGGTCGCGAATATTTATTTGGTATTCTAGAATCAGATGTGATGCCTTTGGTGGATGCGTTTTCCTGGCACGCTACAGGAGGAACCTCACCAGAGTATGGGGCGGAACATTACTATAGCTACCCAGCCCTGCTTCAAGAGATTAAGGATGTTGCGTCTGCTCACGGCTTTGAAGGTGAGTACATATCTGAGGAAATGCATTGGCGGACCTCTGAAACTCTTCACTCCGATGAATACGATGGATACAGTAAAATAACATCTGCAAAATATCTTGCCCGGGCTATTGTGCTGCACTTGGGCATGGATATTACTTCAGGTCTTGCCGAGTGTTTAGAATGCCAGCCTAAACAGATTGTTATTCAAAGTTTATCCACTCTCATGGCTGGAGCCGAAACAACTGATTTATCAATAGAAATAGAAAGCGAAGCAGAGAAAATGAGAAGTTATACTTTCTCCTTATCCAATGGCGATAAGCTGATTGCGTTGTGGACCGACGGCGTGGCAGTTGACGAGGAAGCTGGAATGGATGCTAGTTTAACTATTCCTAATCTTTCAGCTCAGGAAGTAACAGGTATTGATGTTCTAAATGGTTATCAACAACCAATAACAACAAGCAATGAAAACGGAAATTTAATTATCAGAAACTTAATAGTCAGAGATTATCCTCTGATACTGAGGGTTAGTTAAAAATGGAAAATAAAAAATTAGTTTTGGGAATTTTATTACTGGTAATAATTGCACCTATTTTTATTAGCGGTTGTGTTCAGGAGGGAGTTCCGACTGCAGATGGAGAAGATGTTCAAGAAAAAGTTATGGGACCTGGTGGACTTAAGACACCAGAAGAACATAAAGAATATTGCCAACAAAATATAGAAGAATGTAAAATCTGGTGTAAAGAAAATCCAGAAATGTGTCAAGAAGATTTGGAATCTCAAAAAAAAGAGGAAAAGAAATTTGTTCCGCAGGAAACTGATTCAAGCATAGTGTGGGAATCTATGAATGGCCCGCCAGGGGCTGGGAATGTAAAACAACTAATACAAAATCCTTACCATCACAATGAGTTATATGTAGCAACTAACCGTAGTATCTATAAATCTGAAGACAAAGGTGAAAGCTGGCGAAAAATAAGTGAATCTGAGGAAAATTCTATTGCAGTGTTTGAAGATAAATTATTCACCTGCGGGAACGGGGTTTATTATTATGATAGTAGTGGAAAATCTGAAAAACTTTTAGATGTGCAATGCAGTGAACTTACAGTTACTGAAGATAAACTTTTTGTAATTTCCGGTGGTGGGAAACAAGGAGAGCTTAAAATAATATATGCTGAGCTGGGTTCAGGGAATTTTGACTGGAAGGAAATATCTCTTTCTAAGTTGGGGGATTTGTTTTCGATAAATGTCGGGGCTATAGGAGTTAAACATAGTGCAATTTTTGGAAACACAATTCTTCTAAGTGTTTTTATTGGTAGTGGTGATGGAAAAGGTGCAAAGGATTATTTGTGCATTTCAGAAGACCTTGGTAAAACATGGTTTATGGAGGAATTTGATTTGCCTGATGGTGTCAGTATTGCGAGAATTGTTCAGAATCCTAATAATTCAAAACACATATTAGTGTCATTCAAACACAACATGGCGCATGAAGGCGCTTCGCCAATATCTGAACTTGTAAGAGAATCATTTGATGGGGGAAAAACATGGAATAAGTTCACACACCCGGCTTTAGAATCCATTAAATCCGGTGAAATGAAATCTGCATCATCAAATGGCGTTGAAGATATTGCTATTGTGGGTTCGGCTTATTATCTTTTGAATCCTTATGGCGGAGCTCCAATACTTAAGTTAGAGGGCTCAAACTATGAACACATTAACGCACCCCATATTGAGGAATTTAAAGAAATGAGTTTTGGATTGGACAGAATATTGTTTGATTTGGATGACCCAAACATAGTTTATGGTAAGACTGGTTCTATATGGGCTATGGGAATTATTAAGTCAGTTGATGGAATGAAAACATGGAAAAAGATGGATAGAGATATTATAGAGTCATGCCCGACTATTGTTATGGCGCATCCAACAGATCCGAAAGTTGTGTTTACTTCAGGAAATGTAATTCAGGAATCATATGCAACAAGGGATTTTGGAAATACATGGCAACCCTTTACACCAGTTAATGCAGGGGATGATGTAAAGATTGACCCGCATAATACAGAACATATTCTATTAGCAGATGAGTTAACAAAGATTTATGAATCATATGATGGGGGAAGAACATTTACTCGCATTAATAAGGATTTTTCCTCTGCAAAAATTTTTGATTTTGAGATAGCAAAAGATTCTGGCAATATTTATGTTTCTAATATTGGTGTTGGTATTTCAAAAAATGAAGGTTCGGGAAAAGAAAGTTGGCAATATCTCACTAACTCCCCTGATTATACATATGATATTGAGTTTGACCCTGAAGACAGCAGCATTATTTATGCAACATATTCGCCAAAAATATTTGAGAACTATTCATCTGTTTGGAGATATAATAAAAACCAAAAAGAAAATGCAGGCTGGACTGAGCTGTTCAGGTTTGAGAACACTGCGGGAATAACATCAATTAGGTTTGACCAGCAAAACCCAAATAGAATATATGCTGGCGTTGTCGGGGAGGACGGCACTATTTATGTGAGCAATGATAAGGGAAACACATGGGATAAATTAAATGATGCACTGACATTTACAACAATTATGCGCCATTCACAGCTTCAGATTGACCCGACAAATAAAAACATAATTTATGCAGGCACATGGGGCGGGGGAACTTACAAAAGTACTGATGCCGGAAGTAATTGGGTGAAGTTAGAGAATGCGCCAGAGTCACCAACTTGTTTGGCAGTTTCTGAAAAAGAACCAAACATTATTTACGCATGTGACAGAGTTAAACCAGTTATACACAAATCAGAAGACAGCGGGATTACTTGGAGAGAATATTATGAGTTTGACAGAACTAATGTTCTGACAAGTGCTGTGGCAATTGACCCTAATAATTCAAATACAATTTATGCAGCTACTTTTGGGATTCCGTTTTGTGTAGCAGCTGGTTTGGTAGTAAAGATTACAGATGGCGAGATGGTAAAAAATTTAAGTGAAACTTTGCCAGGTATGAGTGAGGGCATAGCAGAATCTGCAGTTGAAATAGAAGTAGATCCTAATAATGCAAATACAATTTATGTTTCTAAACATGGTTACGGAGTTTTCAAAAGTATTGATGGTGGAGATAGCTGGGAAAGGCTTGATGATAAAGAAGATGGGCTTCCGAGACTCGGGTATTATGATATTGATGTGGATTATTCCAACAGCAACACTTTGTATGCTGCGGGGTTATGTGAATTACTGCCTGAATATATAATTGCCCCCACTGGTCTGCCCAAAAATATAGAGCAGGATGCATGCGGAGCTTACAAATCAACTGATGGTGGAGAAAGCTGGACGCGCATGCTTGAAACTGAGCATGCAACTATGGCGGTTGAGGTTGATCCGCAGAACCCAAATGTTTTGTATGTAGCCTCAAGCTCGCAGGGTCTTTTTGTTAGCAATGATGCCGGAAAAAGCTGGAAGCAAGAAAATACAGGTTTACCGAGTTTTGGTATAGCTTCAGTTATTGCCAAAGAGGGTTATATTTACGTAACTGCAGGCGGCAGCGGAGTTTATGCAGGAATTATTAATGATGATTATTCAATCACCTGGGACCAAAGCAGGAGCAACAAACCAAAAGTATATGTTTCCAGAATTCAGGTTGAAATTGACCCTGAAAATTCTGACAGAATTTACGCAACTGCTTATCCTGGTGGAATGTTCCGGAGTGATGATGGTGGTCAAAGCTGGTATGAGAGA
>JBDRNO010000227.1:0-30823 GCA_043811005.1 Bacteroidota bacterium
CTAGCGTGAGTTTATTACAAATTTAGGAAAAAACTCCGCAATCAATTTAATATCAATAGTTAGCGACAGTTTTAATTGTATACACCAACTCCTTTAAATCTTGGTCTCTTGTTATGATAATCTTTTATCTGTAATGCTTCTATTATTGCATTTTCCTCTTTTGTCATTTCTTCCAGTTTGTATATTGCCTTCATCTTGCCACTTGTCTTTGATTCTTCCAGCAACGTTCCTAATCTGATATTGTTCAGAATATCTAATAAAGAGCCTAAACTACATTTCAAATTTAACTTTAATCTTATTTCTCTCCAAATAAGCGCAGATAATAAATAACCAAGTACACAAATAAAATAATGCACCTTGATCTTTTGATCAGTCCAATGGTATTGAGGTTTTAATGCAAGGTGATTGGGATTTTTTATATTTTTAAAAGCATTTTCTATGGTTGCTTGACCGTGAAAAGCTTTAATAATATCCTCAGTATTCCATTGATGACGATTAGTCATAATAATCCTAAAGCCTAAACGATCTTCTACTGCCTGTAACTTTTCGTAATTAATGGAAAATTTTAATTGAAATTTTCCAGGCTTATCCTTGCCGGCTTTTTTTAATTCCCATTCTATTATACCATTTATGAATTGACCTTTAATAATCCCGGCTATTTGTTTTAACAATTCTTGCTTTTTTCGTTTTTTTGCTCTTGGATTGGAAAATTTTTCCTGAAGTTCTTTTAATTGCTGTTCTTTTTTATTAAGAGCCTGATAGATACCTCTTATCTGTCCGGCTTTCAATTTATCAGAAATAAATACAATTACTGTTCTTGCTGCTCCCCAAATTATTTTATTATCCCTGAAAGCATCTAAAGGTCTCCCATCTATATCAACTTGTTGAAAATTATTCTCGGCTTCCCTGATCAACTGTTGATGGTGATAAGGAGTAAGCGCTCCGACATAATGTAATTCTAATTCCTTTATTATGGCAAGATTTTTTTTAGAGTTGTTGCCTCGATCAAAAACTAAAGTATGTTTATTTATTTCCAATCCCAGACTTATTATTCTTCGTTTTATTTTTTCAACCACTTTTCTAAAAACCCGCGTATCGTTCATATTCCCCTCATATGTATGGTGTAATAATGGTATAAAATCTTCACGGCTTACTACTAATGCTAACCCAACTTGCCTCAGATCATATCTCTTTTGTTTGTTTTTTCCACGTTGGGCAATATTGCATCGGATATTGGTAGTATTTATGTATGTGAAAAAATTAGTAGTATCAAAAAACAAGGTATCGGTATTTATATCATATGTTTGCCAAACTTTTTTCAATATTTCCTGTTCAACATCTTCGATGGAGTTTTCTGGTAAGCAATCCATTAAATCCCAAAAATGTTGACTGTCAATCTTGCTCAAACTACATCTTAGCAAATATTCAACAGAAGTAGTTTTAGCCCAGTTCCACCATCCTCTTTTGCTTGTTGGCATACAAACCCTGCCAATAGCTCCTAATAAAAGAGTTATTCCGGCAGTTAAGTTGTTTCTGAGGGGCTTTTCAGCTATGTATCTTCGTGAAGATTTTATATATTTATTGATAATTATTGGTATATCCAATTTGTAAGCTGTACTGAGTAATGCACAAATTGCACCATGCGAATAGGATTTGAGTCTTATTCCATCTGTTAATCCTTGTAGTTTTTTTAATAAATCCTGAGCTTTCCCAAGATAAGTCAAAACAATTGGTCTGGGTTTACCATTAACTCGTCTTGATTCCACTATATACCAGTATTTATATCCCCTGGTGACTCTTGATTGAATAGTTGCCATTTTGTATAATTTAGAGTATACTTATTTAATAATTTTGCAAATATAACATTATTTATAATATATACAAATATTTTTATAAATATTTGATTAGAGTATACATAAAAATAACGCATAAAAAAAACCGCAATCATTGATTTATCAATGGATTGCGGTTTTTGAAAATTGATTAAATTTGTTCTTTATAATAAACTCACGCTAGGCGGGCTTGGCGGGAAAACCATTTAAATATTTTGCCAACCTGTCCCGATCCGCCAGCTGGCGGATCGGGAATATTGACAAGATATTATTGATAAGGTACTAATATCATCCTCTCTGTTTAGGTTTCCAAACTTTCAAAGATTAGGAAACCTTTATCAAATTTTACTCCCTAAAAAAAAGCCCTTGTATAAAATTGATATATAAGGGTTTATAATAAACTTTAGGGATTGTAAGTGGGATTCCCCATTGAGGTACCGAGCGGATTCGAACCGCTGTATGAGGTTTTGCAGACCTCCGCCTGAGCCACTCGGCCACGGTACCTTTTAATTGTTAATTGTTAATTGTTTATTGATTATTGAATATTTTGAATCTTATTTGGTGCAATATTATTTTGCTTTGCAAAAATAATGAAAATATTCTTTACTATAAAACTTTATCCCAAATCCCTTATATACCAAAACTGAATGAGTTTGCAAACTTATTAATGAAATACGAAGTATTCACGAGGGGCTTTTCGAGCGCATGACTATACGGTATGAGTAAATGAAACCACAGATTTCACAGATGACACAGATTAAAATCAGTGAAACCCGCATGTGCTTTACACTTTAATAGTTACACCTACTTTCTGAACCATTCCTTTAAGCAGCGGGTTTAATTTGGAGAGTTTTAATTCAATTGAGATGATCTCCGGGTATCTTAACTTCAGGGCATCCACAATCCTTTGAGCTGCATTCTCAAGTAATTTTGAACGGATTGCCATCTGTTCCTTAACTATCCCGTAAACCTCCTCATAGCTGATGGTTTTTGAAAGTTCATCGGTTTTGGCTGCTCCGGCAAAATCGGTTTCAATATACAGGTCAACAACAAATTTGTTGCCCCTTTCCTGCTCATCATCGTAATAACCATGATGAGAAAAAAACTCCATTCCCTCTAATGATATTTTTCCCATGGTTTGATTTCCTTATTTAATTGCTGTAAACCTTTATTAATTCTCTTAATCGTTTCTTCCTTACCTAACAAAGCGACAATATCAAACATTGACGGTCCTGATCCGGTGCCGGTAATAAGCACCCTGAAATTAGGCATAACAGCGCCAAAGCCAATTCCTTTCTCTTCTAAAAAGGTATTGATTTTTTTTTCAATCTTCCCTGCTGTAAAATCATCAATACCTTCTAACAATTCTTTTAATTTATTGATTATTGAAGGTGTTTCTTCTCTCCATTTCTTTCTTATAACATTCTGATCGTAAATTTCAGGAGCAAAAAAGAAATAAAGATGTTCAATTATATCTTTTACAAACGTGACTCTTTCTTTCATCAATTCACAAACTTTGGCAACATACTCATTATCTGCCTTGATCCCTGTTTCTTTCAGCAATGGTTGAAAAAGCTCAATCAATTTTTCTTTGCTTTGTGCCCTCAGATATTGCTGGTTATACCATTTGGCTTTTTCAGGGTCGAATTTTGCCCCCCCCTTACCCACTCTTTCCAGCGAAAAAGCTTCAGTCAATTCATCCATATTAAACAACTCTTGTGTTGTGCCTGGGTTCCAGCCCAAAAAAGCAAGGATGTTGACAAATGCTTCCGGGAAATAGCCAATCTCTCTGAAGCCAGAGGATATTTCACTTGTTTCAGGATCTGTCCATTCCAACGGGAACACAGGAAAACCCAGGCGATCGCCATCTCTCTTGCTCAGCTTGCCTGCTCCGTCAGGTCTGAGCAGCAACGGCAAATGGGCAAATTCAGGCAATTCCTGTTCCCAGCCAAGATATCTATATAATAATACATGTAAAGGTGTGGACGGAAGCCATTCCTCCCCTCTTATTACATGAGATATCTTCATTAAATGGTCATCCACAACATTTGCCAGGTGATAGGTTGGCATTCCGTCTGATTTGAACAACACCTTATCATCTATTATTGAAGAATGTACAACAACTAATCCCCTGATCAAATCCCGGACTCTTATTTCCCGGTTTTCCGGAATTTTGATCCGGATCACATAGGATTCTCCTGCTTGCAATCTCTTATTAACGTCATCCTCTGAAAGGGAAAGGGAATTTTTCAATGAATTCCTGGTAGAGGCATCGTACTGAAAAGTAACATTCTTTGAAGTCTTTAACTGCTTTCTTATTTCATCTAATTCTTCAGGTGTATCAAAAGCATAATAAGCATGTCCGTCATTTACGAGCTGTTCGGCATATTGCCAGTACATCTCCTTTCGTTCAGATTGCCTGTATGGGGCATAATTACCACCATGTCCGGGGCTTTCATTAAAATTTATATTACACCATTTCAAGGACTCAACGATATACTCTTCTGCCTCCGGCACATAACGCGCCTGATCGGTGTCTTCTATTCTCAATATGAAATCCCCGTCATGCTTTTTGGCAAAGAGATAATTGTACAATGCAGTTCTCACACCACCTATATGCAGCGGACCGGTTGGGCTGGGAGCAAAGCGCACTCTTACTTTTTTGTTTGTCATTTTTTTATTATTGTACAAATAACGATAATTTTAGTAAAAAATCTGTTTAATAACAAAATAACAAGTCAAGATTTTTTGTTATTTTTGGGAAAATATTATTTAATTAACAGGTATATTTATTAAACAAATCATAAAATGGAAAAAATTATGACCAAAGTAAAACATGTTTATCTGTTTGGCAACAAACAGGCAGAAGGCAAAGCAGAAATGAAGAATTTATTAGGAGGCAAAGGAGCTAATTTAGCTGAAATGAATTTAATAGGTGTACCTGTACCACCTGGTTTTACTATTACAACTGAAGTTTGCAATGAATACAACAAATTAGGTAAAGAAAAGGCATTAGAGTTGATTAAAACTGAGGTTAATGAAGGAATACGGCATGTTGAAAATATTATGGAGACAAAGTTTGGGGATAAAGAGAATCCTTGTTTGCTTTCTGTCCGTTCAGGTGCAAGGGTTTCTATGCCCGGCATGATGGATACTGTTCTGAATCTCGGTTTAAACGATGATACTATTGAAGGATTAATAAAAAGGACAGGAAACGAAAGATTTGTTTGGGATTCATACAGAAGATTTATTCAAATGTTTGGTGATGTAGTGCTTGGCATGAAACCTGCTTCAAAAGAAGATATTGACCCTTTTGAAGAGATCCTTGATAAAGTTAAAGAAGAAAAAGGCATAGAAAGCGATACAGACCTTACAATAGACGATTTAAAAGAATTAACGATCAAATTTAAAAAAGCAGTAAAAGACGTTAAAGGGTATGACTTTCCGGTAGATCCATGGGAACAGCTATGGGGTTCAGTCCTTGCTGTATTTGATAGTTGGAAAACTGAAAGAGCTGTTTATTACAGAAAAATTAATAATATTTCTGATGAATGGGGTACGGCTGTTAATGTTCAGGCAATGGTATTTGGCAACATGGGTAATTCTTCAGCTACAGGTGTTGCATTTACAAGGGACGCAGGTACGGGAGAAAATTTATTCAATGGTGAATATTTGATTGATGCACAGGGTGAGGATGTTGTAGCAGGAACCAGGACACCTCAGCAGATCACTAAACAAGGTTCTATCCGTTGGGCAAAGTTGGCAAACGTCCCTGAACAAGAAAGAATTTCAAAGTTCCCTTCTCTTGAAGAGGCTATGCCTGAATTATATCAAGAATTATTTGATTTTCAGAAAAAACTAGAAGTTCATTATAAAGACATGCAGGATCTGGAATTTACTATCCAGGAAGGAAAATTATGGTTGCTTCAAACAAGAAATGGTAAACGTACATGCGCTTCCATGGTTAAGATAGCTATGGATATGTATAAAGAAGGTTTGATTGATGAAAAAACTGCTGTATTGCGGGTGGAACCTAATAAATTAGATGAATTATTACATCCTGTTTTTGATACAAGCGCTATTGAGCAAGCCATTGTATTGGCAAAAGGGTTACCTGCTTCGCCAGGCGCTGCTTCGGGGCAAATAATATTTTTTGCCGATGAGGCAGAGAAATGGGTAGATGAAGGAAAGGATGTTATTTTAGTACGTATTGAAACTTCTCCTGAAGATCTAAAAGGCATGAATATTGCCAAGGGCATTCTCACTGCCCGGGGTGGTATGACTTCACACGCTGCTGTTGTTGCACGTGGCATGGGGAAATGCTGTATATCCGGTGCAGGTAGCATTAAAATTGATTACAAATCAAGATGTTTGACTATTGATAAAAAAATATACAATGAAGGTGATTGGATTTCATTAAATGGTTCAACAGGCGAGGTTTACAAAGATAAATTAAAAACAGTTGACCCTGAATTAAGTGGTGATTTTGGTGAATTAATGGAGCTTGCTGATAAACATTCAAGAATGTATGTTAGAACAAACTCTGATACTCCAAATGATTCAAAAGTTGCAAGAAATTTTGGCGCTAAAGGTATCGGGCTTTGCCGTACAGAACATATGTTTTTTGAAGGAGACAGGATAAAAGCGATGCGTGAAATGATACTTGCCGGTAATGAGGAAGGAAGAAGAAAAGCATTGGATAAATTATTACCTATGCAAAGAAAAGACTTCGAGGGTATCTTTGAAGCAATGCATGACCTTCCGGTAACTATTCGCACTCTTGATCCGCCATTACACGAATTTATTCCCCATGAAGAAGAAAATCAAAAAGAGATGGCAGATGAAATGGGCATTACAATTGAAGAAATAAAACAAAAAGTTAATGATTTGCATGAATTTAACCCCATGTTAGGACATAGAGGTTGCCGTTTGGGCAATACTTATCCTGAAATCACAGAGATGCAGGCTCGTGCAATCATTGAAGCAGCCCTTAACCTGAAAGCAAAAGGCATTAGAGCTGTTCCTGAAATTATGATCCCATTGACCGGAACAGCAAAAGAATATAAAATGCAGGAAGATATTGTAATGGCTACGGCAGAAAAAATATTTGTAGAAAAAAATGACCGGATTGATTACCTTATTGGCACAATGATTGAAATTCCCAGGGCTACGTTAATAGCAAATGAAATTGCTGAAACAGCAGAATTTTTCTCGTTCGGCACAAATGATCTAACTCAAATGACATTTGGTTATTCAAGAGATGATGCAGGGAAATTCTTATCTGTATATCTCGAAAAAGGCATCCTAAAGCATGATCCTTTTGAGGTTCTTGATCAGGAAGGTGTAGGTCAGTTGGTTGAAATGGCTATTAAAAAAGGCAGAAGTACACGTCCTGATATTAAAATAGGTATTTGCGGTGAACATGGCGGTGAACCAAGTTCTGTAGAATTTTGTCATAGGGCAGGTATGGACTATGTAAGCTGTTCACCATATAGAGTGCCAATTGCCCGTTTAGCCGCTGCACAGGCGAATATTAAGGAAGGGTAAGATTATAACTTCATCTTTTGTATATATAAACCTTACAACAAACCAATCCAACTTATATCCTTCCGGTTTATCAGTAGTCAGTTATCGGTTTTCGGATTGTCGGGTTGCCGGATTCAGGTATTAAGTTAAATATGCTGTTGGTAACATTAAGAAATTTCTGAGTTACATAACTAATATATTTCCCGGGAATAAAAAAACGTCAAAATATAACTAAAAAATTACTAATTTTGTCCCTAAATACAGGAAATAAAAATTGACGATCCAACAACCCAGAACCCAGTAACCAGAAACCAGTAGCTGTTTATTGAAAACACAAAGGATAGATTTTAATAAAAGTTTACTTAAAATATTGAACTGCCGATACATTAATATATACCCCAATTCAAAATTATAGAAGAAATATTAGAAACTAAAATCCTTGTACTGGATGGCGCTATGGGAACCATGATCCAGCGCTATCAGTTAGAGGAAGAAGACTATCGTGGTGACAGGTATAAGGACTTTGCCCATCCATTAAAAGGAAATAATGACCTGCTTTCCATAACCCAACCCCAAATAATCCGGAAGATTCACAAGGAATATCTTGAAGCAGGAGCGGATATTATTGAGACCAATACTTTCAGCAGTACCTATATAGCCCAGGCAGATTATCATTTGGAGGAATTAGTATATGAGCTGAATTACCAATCGGCAATAATTGCCAAAGAAGCTGCAGAAGAATTTACAAAAAAAACCCCTGGTAAACCCAGGTTTGTTGCCGGGTCTATCGGTCCTACCAATAAAACATTATCTCTTTCTCCGGATGTAAATGATCCGGGATACCGGTCAATTACCTTTGACCAGGTAGTTGAATCCTGTACCGAACAAATCAGTGCTTTAATAGATGGAGGTGTTGATATACTATTGGTAGAAACGGTTTTTGACACATTAAATGCCAAAGCGGCATTATACGCTATTGACCGGTATTTTGAAAAGACCGGCAGGAAATATCCGGTAATGATTTCAGGAACTATTGCTGATACCAGCGGGAGAACATTGTCAGGGCAGCCAGTGAAGGCATTTTTGTATTCCGTTGCACATTTCCCGTTGTTAAGCGTTGGACTTAATTGTTCATTCGGAGCAAAGCAATTAAGAGCTCATATTCAAACGCTTTCTAAGAATACAAGGTTTTTTGTTAGTGTTCATCCCAATGCAGGGTTGCCCAATGAGTTTGGCGAGTATGACGAAACACCTGAAAGCATGGCTGCCCAGATTGAGGATTTTTTGAAAAACGGGTTTGTGAACATTGTTGGAGGTTGTTGCGGTACTACACCTGGGCATATCAAGCTCATCGCTGAACTGGCTGAAAAATACCCTCCCCGCAAACCACCCGAAATTGAAAGATTACCGGGATACAGCGGACTGGAGCCACTGACTATTTATAAAGGCAGTAATTTCATCAATATTGGTGAAAGAACCAATGTTGCCGGCTCAAGGAAGTTTGCCGGATTGATAAAAGAAGAAAAATTTGAAGAGGCATTATCAGTTGCTCGCCACCAGGTAGAAGGAGGAGCTCAGATAATTGATATCAACATGGATGAAGCGCTTATTGATTCTGAGAAAGCCATGGTTACCTTCCTTAACCTCATAGCTTCGGAGCCGGATATCGCAAGATTACCCATCATGATAGATTCTTCAAAATGGTCTGTCATTGAAGCCGGGTTGAAATGTATTCAGGGAAAGCCCATAGTTAATTCTATCAGTATGAAAGAAGGGGAAGGTGTTTTTAAGGAACAAGCCAGGAAAATAAGAAGGTATGGCGCTGCTGTAATAGTTATGGCTTTTGACGAAAAAGGACAAGCCGATACTTTTGAAAGGAGAATTTCAATTTGTGAAAAAGCATATAAAATACTCACTGGAGAATTGAATTTCCCCCCCGAAGATATCATTTTAGACCCCAATATTTTTCCCGTAGCAACCGGTATTGCAGAACATAACAATTATGCAGTTGATTATTTTGAAGCAACTAAATGGATAAAGAAGAATTTGCCTTATGCCAGGGTAAGCGGGGGAGTGAGCAATGTTTCATTTTCATTCCGTGGAAATAACGTGGTGAGGGAAGCAATGCACTCTGCGTTTTTATATCATGGCATAAAAGCCGGGATGGATATGGGAATTGTAAACCCGGGAATGATTGAAGTATATGATAAAATCCCCAAGGATCTATTGAAAAAAGTAGAAGATGTTCTGCTAAACAGGAGGGAAGACGCTACCGAGAGATTGCTGGAATTCGCAGAGATAGTTAAGGGAAAAGGAAAAGTGCAGGCGAAAGACGACAGTTGGAGAAAAGGAACAGTTGAAGAAAGATTAACACATTCATTGGTAAAGGGAATAGATGATCACATAGAAGAAGACATTGAAGAAGCGAGAAAAAAATTTGACAAGCCATTGGAAGTTATTGAAGGACCCTTGATGGATGGGATGAATGTAATAGGTGATCTGTTCGGTTCCGGGAAAATGTTTTTGCCCCAGGTGGTGAAAAGCGCCAGGGTAATGAAAAAAGCAGTATCTTATTTAATGCCTTATCTTGAAGGGGAAAAGAAAGGAAGCGGTTCAAAAGGAAAAATTTTATTAGCAACTGTAAAGGGAGATGTGCATGACATAGGCAAAAATATAGTAGGGGTAATTTTGGGCTGTAATAATTATAAAATTATTGATCTTGGTGTGATGGTGCCTTCTCAAAAGATATTGCAAAAAGCCAGGGAAGAAAATGTTGATATCATTGGTTTAAGCGGTTTGATCACACCTTCGTTGGAGGAGATGGTAAATGTTGCAGTGGAAATGGAGAGGGAAAAACTCAAGATCCCCCTGTTGATTGGCGGGGCAACGACCTCAAGAACACATACTGCCGTGAAAATTGCAACTAACTACAGTGGAAGCACAATTCATGTATTGGACGCATCCCGCTCAGTTCCGGTTGTTGGGAATTTGTTAAGCGAAAAGGCAAAGGAAAAATATAAAAATGAGATCAATGCAGAGTATCGCAAGATAAGAGAACAGCATGAAGGAAAAAAAGCAACTAAACAATATTTGAGCATTGAAGAGGCGCGGGGAAATAAATTGGTGATTGATTGGATATCCCGAAGGCGAGGTCACGTGACCTCGCTTTCTGAATCAAAAATTTATAAACCAACTTTCACAGGCATAAAAGTTTTTGATGATTACTCTCTTGATGAGATCCGTAATTATATTGACTGGACACCGTTTTTTACAGTATGGGAGATGAAAGGGAAATATCCAGATATTTTAGAGGATAAATCTTTTGGCAGCCAGGCAAAAAAATTATTTGATGATGCCACGGTTCTTTTGGATAGGATAATAAACGAAAAATGGCTTCAGGCAAAGGCAGTTATCGGACTATGGTATGCAAATTCTGTGGGTGATGATATAGAAATATATACTGATGAGAGCAGGGAAGATGTATTGACGGTTTTCCACACCCTGAGGCAGCAATCAGGAAAGCCGGAAGGTCAGCCCAATTTAGCCCTTGCCGATTTTATTGCAACTTCCCAACAAGATTATTTAGGAGGATTCGCCCTTACAACCGGTCTTGGCATTGAAAAATGGATAGAGAAATTTGAGAAAGAGCATGATGACTACAACATTATCATGCTAAAGGCGCTTGCTGACCGCCTGGCAGAGGCATTTGCCGAGCTAATGCACAAAAAGGTCAGGAAGGAATTCAGGGGATATGCAAGGGATGAAGACCTGGATGTTGATGCTCTTCTCAAAGGAAAATACCAGGGCATTCGCCCCGCTCCGGGTTATCCTACCTGTCCGGACCACACTGAGAAAAGAACACTCTTTGATTTGTTACAAGCAGAAAAAAATACTGGTATTACTTTAACGGAAAATTTTGCTATGTCCCCAACTGCATCCGTTTGCGGTTTGTATTTCTCTCACCCGGAAGCCAGATACTTCGGATTAGGCAAGATAACCAAAGACCAGGTTGAGGATTATGCAAAGAGGAAAGGTATGGATGTTGAGGCGGTGGAGAGATGGTTGAGGCAGAATTTGAATTATGACAAGTAATACCAAACCGCAATCCCAAATTCACCCCTACTAAAAGTAGAATCTTCGCACAGTTTATTCCAATACAATCGCATAGGTGTCAAGCTAAGGAGTTAGAAAACAAACAATGGAAACATCTACAGAGCAATAAATTTAACGCTTTTTTGAATAATGAACATCGAACAATCGAATGATGAATTTTGAATTATATTCGACAGCCGAGTTATAATTTTTTTCATTCGTTATTCGATATTCTAATTTTCAATATTCGATATTCAATTTTTCCTAAACCGCTTGTTATTTATATAGATTCCTGTTGTCATACAACATTTTAACTTGACGCCCGTGCGATACAGTCGGGGCTAAGACAATTCTTTATTCCCCAACAACAACCCTTATCCCCTCCGAATGAGAGGTGAACTCTGGAGCGTACATACACTGGATAGTGGTAATACCATTTGAAAAGTCTCCTTCGTGGGTTACCCGCAATGAATATTCAAAGACATAAGTGCCTTTGGGCAAATGATCAAAGAAGAAGTTTGTTGCAGCATCCCTTGTACTTTCATAATATCCCAGTCCATCCTGGTATTTATACTGTGAAATAACATTAATAGGTTCAAAGCCCGCAGCCCGCATATCTTTCATGTGAACATACTCCATTTTCCTGTCAACCCTCAGTTCAATACGCACCTTTATTTTATCACCCGGTTTCAATTGTGTTTTTTTATCAACGGGGGTGATAACAGGGCCGTAATCAGATTGTTCTTCAAGGAACAACTTTTTCTTCAGCTTCAATGGTGTTTCGTGTGGAGTGATCTTATCCAGTTGCTCAAAGTACTGCCAGTACAAAGCGCCCCATGACACGCCTTCATCTTTTTTAGTTACAGTAACATTTCCCCATTCGGGCTTGATCTCTCCTTTGCTCCATGAGGTTTTGAAATAGCCGGTTCCGGCTTCAACCTTAACATCATCCATCTTCCTGGGATCAACTTTCATATCTCCAAGTGAAATTTCAACCAGTTCATCACTTGCCAGCCAGTCTGTTCCTCTTAACAATAAAGCATAACATGCTTCTGTGGTGGCTTTTGTTGTTTTCCAGTCTTGTGTTTGCTTTTGCTTTAGCAGCCACACTTTCATATCTTCCACAGATCCCTGGTCATCAGCTACTTCACTAAATGCTTCTATCAGCAGCGCCTGTGTCTCGATAGGCGCCTGGTACCAGTAATAGCCGTAATTCATATCTTTCCAGTACATGCCCATTTCCTCGGAGAACATGGCGTTTTCTTTTAATGACTTGATAATGCCCATTGGGAGGTCTTTCTCTTCGTACCTGTAAAGAGCTAATGCGATCATACCCTGCAGATACCGGTTGTTTTCCAGCCAGTATTTTTTTGCCTGACCAAAGTAGTAATCAAATGCTTTTTTATTCCTGCTTGCAACGGGAATATCCCTGAAATAGCTTCTTGCGTATAAGTATTGTATCTGCGTAGAGCCAAGGTTGTTTTCTTCCAGGTTATAATCATGCTTTAGCAGGTATTCATAATCTTCACGGATCCTGTTATCAAGGTAGGGTACTGCCTTGAGCATCATGTTCCACACCCTTTTGTTCTCACGGATCTCCTTGACCCCTAATTTATCCAGATGCCCGAACCCTGTAACAATATGTTGTGTGATATACCTGCTATCAGGCATTCCGGGGAACCATGTCCAACCGCCATTGGATACCTGTGCTTTTTCAAGTTTTTTGAGCGCCATCCCCAATTCATTGCTCATGCGGTTCAGGTCAAATAAGATACCCACCCGCTTTTTCCTTTCCGATTCATCCTTTGCATCAAGCACCCATGGTGTTTCTTCCAGCATCAGTGATTTCAGCTCCTGATTTTTCTCAAGGTTGGAGAGAAATGCCTCCGGGCTTTGCTCTTTCCATGATTCAAACACCCTTTTTATCCTGGGATTTGAATTTGCAATATGAGAAGCGATGCTGTTAGCATAGAAACGGCTGAAGATCTGCTCCGAACATTCATAAGGAAACTCCATGAGGTAGGGCAATGCCTGGATAGCATACCATGCAGGATTGGAAGTGTATTCAAGTGTTACTTTATGATGTTTAAGCGTTAGTGATTTTTGGGCGTTTATGAGTTTCTCAAATTTAAAAGTTTTGGTTTGCTTACCTTTAACCGGCAGGGGCAAAGATTCGGTTACCATCATCCTGTTAGTTAATATAGGCAATGCCATCTCTTCCCCATCGGTGAACTTGCCTGCTTTTGCCACTACCCTGTATGTTACTGCCTGTATGTCATCAGGGATTTGGATTTCCCATTTGACAACTGCACTTTGTCCTTTTTTTGCCTCAAAGGACCTCACCCCCGGCCCCTCTCCTGCAGAAGAGGAGAGCAAGAAATTAACCGGTTTCATTGTTATTGCATCAAAAAACATCAGTTGGGCATCGCCAATAAGGTCTTTCTCAGCAAGGTTGCTGATCTTGGCTGTGAATGTCATTTTATCCCCTTCCCTGAAGAACCGGGGAGCATTTGGCATGACCATCAGCTCTTTTTGGGTAACAACCTCTTCTATGAGTTGCCCAAACTCCAGCTCTTTGGTATGAGCCAATCCCATGAATTTCCACCTGGTAAGTGCTTCGGGTATGGTGAATTTGATGATGACCTCTCCATTTTCATTGGTCTCAAGGTGTGGATAGAAAAAAGCTGTTTCGCTAAAATTGGTCCTGGCTTTTATTAAAGCTAATTCCCCGGTTTTATCAGCCAGTCTGCCGTTCAATCCTGCTATTTCAGGAATTGATTCCCCTGCACTAATTGCGTCAGCAGCCGTTATTGTTTGAGCATTAGCTGAAATTTCCGCTTTCTTACCGCTTTTGTCTTTGCTTTTTTCTTGTGCAGGGGCTGCTTTTGCTTCTGTCGCAGCCATTTCATAATCTGCTTCATCCTCTAACATATAATCCGCTCCGCCCCTTGCAACGGAATATCGGTTTCTATAATATCCATAATGCTCAAATCCAAACCAATCCAAACGGTCATAATATCTTGACAGGTAACCGGGATAGACATTCCAATTTATTTGGTATAAGTTGGAATTTATTACATTAAACGCCTGAACGCTCTGCCAGTAGAGGTTGCTGTAATAGTGCCGGTAGATGTCAAAGTACCAGTTGTGATAACGGAAGGCGTCTAAGGAAGCATCATATAAGGATGCTACCATTTCAGCGGCAACTTTTTCGCCTTTGGGTCCTTTTATCTTTATCTTCCATTCTTCTTTTTGTCCTGGGGTCAGTTTATTGCGGAAAGTCTCAAATTCAACATCCAGTTTTTTGTTCGTGTAAGGAACAGTGATTACCTGGTCGTAATTGTAAGCCCTGTTATTTTTCACAAATGCAAAGTGTACTGCAAAGCTGCCCCTGTGCTTTTCCTCAATGGGAATTTCAATTTTCTTTTGTTCATTGTTCAGCACGATCCATTCCTTATGAACCACTTTCTCTTTATTTTCTATTTCATAAAGGAGTTTAACATTTTGTTCTGCAGAGCCAACCAGGAACGCTGCTTTTCCCCCTGGTTCCCCTTCAATTTTCAATGAAGTGAACCAGCTAATATCCTTTGTGGGCATTCCTTTATTAGTCTCTGAAAATATGGTAAAGTATTTCATTTCTTTTACTTCTTCTCCAAACTTGTCTTTGGTTATGGCTTCAAGCACATAATATCCCTGGTCCCATTCGGGTAATTTATTAAGTATCAAGTCGGTAGATTTTTCCGTATCAAACGGCTGATCATAAACCTTGGCTCCTTTTTCCCATTTGTACATGTTGCCTTCATCATCAAACACATCCTTAGGGAAATGTTTATAGAACTGTTCTTTTGTCATGATGAATTTATCCGGTCTTTCCCATTTTCTTTTTCTGAAAATTTTATCCGGTTCTTTTAGTTTGCATATAGTTACATTGCCTTGTGACGGGTCTTTTGCTCCCATCAGGTTGGTTGTTTTGATTGTATACTCTTTTTTTTCCTTTTTGTTCAGTTGACCGGGGATGTCAATATTTATGACAAGTGCCGTATAGCCAACCCTCACATATTGAGTGCCGCTGTGGGTTTCTCCATTAATATCAGTAACATCGGCATATACAGTATAAGTGTAAGTAGGATGATAATCTTTCGGGATACTCTTATCGGGAATTGCTGTAAATTGTATTTCAAATTCGCCTTTCTCATTTGTCCTGGCCACACCGTTGGTAATTTCCATTTCGGGTGATGACGGATAATAACCTCTCCACCAATACCACCAGTAAGGGAATGTAGCGATCCTGACAACCCGGTATTGCACTTCCGCATCATCAATATTTGAGCCGGCATAAGCTTTGGCAAGCCCTTTAACATTTACCTTCTCCCCCAATTTATAGCTTCCTTTTATTGTGTCAAAAGTTACCTCAAATTTGGGACGTTTATATTCCTCAACTGAAAAATAAACTGTTCCATGATTATCGGTGATATGCATTTGTCCATTCAGAGATGATGTAGGAGCAGTAAATGTTCCGCTTATGCTTCCGTATTCGTTTGAGACCAATCTCAATTCGCTGACCTTTTGGTAATTGACATCATAAAGCATAACAGTTGTAGAAAAACCGGGTTTGATTTCGTTATTTTCCACATCAGTTTCAAGGATAATGCCTTTGAAATAAATAGTTTGCCCTGGTCTGTATATTGACCTGTCGGTAAAGAAATGTGTAACTATACGTTTTTTTGCATCCCTGTATGGTTTATACTGGTAATAAGAGTAATTTGTGTTTAACCGGTCTTCTCCGAGAGTAAAGTCAATGAAAAAGTTGTTATATCTTGATGCTGGAGGAACCGTGAAATACCCCTGGTCATCGGTAACATATTTGCCTGATTTTTCCCATTCATATTCCCTTAGGATATAGTTATATTTCTCATAATACAATTGTGCTGAGACGCCTTTCAACGGCTCTCCGTTTTCCCTGTGGAAAGCATAAACATCATAGCTCCCATCATTCATCTGCCTTGTCAGGTAGCTGATATTAGAAATCCAGCAAGGGCTGTAAGCAATTGCATTTTCATCATAGCTGAATTTTTCATCGGTACCGGCAAGGATAACGTAATGCCCTAAAACCAACTCAGGAATTTTCAACTCAACCGAGTGCTGCTGGTAATCACCGTCATTAATCAACTCAACAGTCCATTCACTTAATGGTTTCAGGGATTTATAAAAATCCATCAGGTCTTTGCCATATTTTCTCCTGACCGATTTCCTGTATTTATCAAAATCCATCGCTGCTATCCTGAAATAGACCTTATCAATGTTTTTATATTTCAACAGGGAAAGGAAGGGCTTGCCCGGAGGATTTACCTGATCTGCTGTAAAGGAGAGGGATTTTTGGTTTACCAGGGCAAGGAGATTCTTGCAATTCTTTGCGCCATAAGATTCAGGGAATTTTTTAATTGTTGAATCACATATCTCAACAGCTCTTTTCATTTCCCATTTATGATCATCTGATTGTATCGGGACATATTTGTTTCCCCATTCATTATGAAGGTTTGCAATTTCATAAGCCACTTCAGCAGAGCCCTCATGATCTTCATGAGTTTTCTGAAGCTGTTCCAATGCCAAAAGGAAAAGCGAGTCCTTTGATTCAACAACGGAATTGTCTTTAACAAACCTTAACCTTTTTAAGTCAGCATCAATTAAAGCTGTGGGTTCGGCATCCAACAGATGAAAAGCCAATAGATCCTGTAAGAGAGTGATAGCCCGGAACTTTAATGATATGGTGTCTTTTGCAGACAATTCAAGCCGTACAAAGTATTGTGAATTAAGAAAATATACTTCCTTATCCAATTCAAACTTGTATGCAGGGCGGGTGATGTTGGGCTCTTCGTTCATGTAAAAGTCAACTGCGCGATGTGCCAGGAAATCGTAAAGTGTGGGACGAAATTTGCCTGAATTCGCCTCTTTTATCAAAACATCATCAAACGCACTTATCGGAGTTCTCTTTAAAGAGTCTTCATTTTGCAATGACAGTTCATAGTTTTTTATCACTTCATTTAGTAATCTCTTTAAATCCCATGTACGGATGTCTTCTGGTATAAAGTTGATCGTTTCGGTGCGATTGTAAAACTTCCACCTGTTATTTTGATAAAAGCGCCAGTAGATATCGGCAACTATCGAATGTAAGACATGTTTTAACGGGTAAAGTGAGCTATCGGCTTCTTGCTGCAGTTTATGTATTGCCTTAACATAAGAGTCCTCTTCAATATGTGATTCAAGCTTTACCTTATGGATGAGGGCTTTAACTATCTGTGCTTGATTATTATCATCCTTTGCTTTTCTAAGTACACCATCTACAACCTCTAATGCAGACCGGGTGAGCCCATTATTTTGCAGAGAATCCACTTTTGCCCATTCTTTTTCATAAGTGCTTCCCTGGGGGAAGATCAACAATGGCTTTTGTGGGTCAGAGTCGCTATTATAGAGTGTAAAACCGCCTACAATGAGGATCACAAGACTGATCTTCATGGCGAAAAAGATTTTTTTTCTCATCATTGGTGTTGTTTATTGTATCGAATTTTTAATACTTTTAATAAAATTTGTTTCAGCATTAATCTTTTTGCATTTAATAATCAGGTTCAAGGCTCTGGGTTCTTGGTTCTGGGTTGTTTTTACTCAAACCCGTAGTCAGCACATACCACCCAGTACCCAGTACCCAGTAACATTATCTTATTTATACTTACTTAAATTTCATATAATTTCTTTTTTTAATCAAATTACGAAGTTCTGTTCTTTTAATAGATGCAAAACATATCGTTTTTTCACAAAAAAAAGTACAAAAACTTAAACCTATAAAATTTCAAACGTCAAACCCTAACTCCAATCACCAATATATCGTCAATTTGATCCTCATCTCCTTTCCAGTCTTCGAAGGTTTTATCTAAAACTTCCTCTTGTTCTTCCATGCTCATTTTTTGAATATCCAACAACAATTGCTTAAAACGTTTTGACATAAATTTTCTACTAACTCCACCATATTTTTCTTTATTTATGAAAGCGCCTCCAAACTGGTCTATATAGCCATCTGAAAAGATGTAAAAGGTGTCACCTTTATGTAATTCAACTGTATGATTAGTAAAAGGTTTTAATTGTCCGCTGGATATACTTACAGGTTGTCTGTCTCCTTTAATTTCTTCTAAAAGGAACGATGGATAGTGGACAGCTAGTCCCGGCTGGAAGTCGGGAGGGGACGGGGGTTGATTTTTTTCACATATTCCAGGTTCCTCATCCAATACCTTTCTCACAATATACAAAGGGTTATTAGCTCCTGCAAATTCAAGGGTATATTTTGAAGTTTTTGACACACCCCCCGGCCCAGTTCCCGATAAATCGGGATCTCCGCGGAGTTTATCCCGATGCAATCGGGGCTCCGACTTGATAGAGGGGGAGGGCTTACGCGCTGGCTCTCCCTCTCCTTCGGAGAGGGCTGGGGAGAGGTGACATAAAGCAATATCCATTCCATCCTTGCTTCCTGCTTTTTCTCCTGATTGTTTTAGTGCTTTTATGATCTCTTCTCTGAGTTTTTCAAGTATCTCATTAGGTCTTATGATGCCTTTTTCATTAACTATTTCGTTGAGAAAAGCATTACCCAGCATACTCATAAATGCTCCGGGCACTCCGTGACCCGTACAATCCGCTGCTGCTATGATAACAGCCCCACCCCAGCCCTTCCGCCAGCTGGCGGAGAGGGAGACCTTCCGCTCAATGTCAATCATTTCAGCTTTTTCTTTCATCATTTCATATAATCCTGGATCAGCAGTCTGATATTGAGGGTTTGGGCGGTTGCTCTCCCCTCCCTCTTCGCCTTCGCGTAGCTTCGAGCGAAGCAAGGTCGGGGAGGTGTCGGGGGTAGGGCTGCTGTAAAACCAATAAAAATCTCCGCTTACGATATCTCTTGGTTTGAAAAGTATAAATGAATCCGGTAATTTATCTTTTATCTCTTCGGATAAAGGCAGAATGGCTTCCTGAATTCGTTTTGCGTAATTTATACTGTCGGTTATGCCTTTATTTTTTTCTTCAACAAGTTCTTTTTGTTTTTCAATTTCTTCTTTTTGTCTAACTACTTCTTCAGTACGAATTTTGACTTTATGCTCCAATATCTTCTTTGCTCTTTGTAGATTTCTCTCTCTCATTTTTATAAAACTATATATACCGCCACTACCGGCTAAAAAACATAACAAGTAAAACCACCAGGTTTTCCAGAAAGGGGGTGTGATAATAAAGCTGAATTTAGCAGGTTTTTCATTCCATAATCCGTCATTATTACACGCTTTTACCATAAATGTATATTTACCAGGAGGTAAATTTGAATAGGTAGCATCTGTTTTTTGAGTAATTGGTGACCAGTTTTCATCAAAACCTTCCATTTTCCATATGTATCTTACTTTCTCGGGGATGGTTAAGCTTATACCGGTAAAATGAAAAGATAAATAATTTTTATCATAAGGAAGAATTAATCCTTCAGGTAATCCGGTATTAAAATTTATAGTATCAGAAAAACCCGACCAGTCAAAATTCTCAAGAAAAAGTTGAATATTATTGATATGAGTAAGAGGTTCAACAGTATTGGATTTATCTAACTTAGGATTATATTTAATAGCCCCGGAGACTGTTCCAAACCAAATATTTCCATCCTGATCTTTGCAAGCGGCATTATGATTGGTTTCAATGCCAAAAAAACCTTCCAGCTTTCCGAAATGTTTTATTTTTTTAATAGGTCTTACATTAATGTCAAATTTATCCACCCCTTTATTTGTGCCAACATATAGATACCCTTCATTATCAAAGATCAAAAGATATGGAGTATCAGAGCTTAAGCCTTCTTTTGCAGTGAAATTTTCAAATATTCCTCTTGATCCTGTGTAAACCTGGTAGGTATATTTTGATATACCCCTACCAGTGCCAAACCAGAGATTTCCTTTATTGTCTTCCGCAATTGAAAGCACTTTATTATTCACAAGACCATCTTTAGTTGTAAAATTTTCAATAATTATAGAATCGTTTTCTAAAAATCTGAACATGGAAAGACCTCCACTTGTTCCAACCCAAATATTACCACCTCTATCTTCATATATTGCAGAAATACGATTATTGATGAGTCCTTCGTTTGTTGTATAAAATCTATTCTTTACAGGTATTTCTTCTCTTTCATTCAATTCAAGTTTTAAAACACCCCCGAAAGTACCAGCCCACAAATTACCTTTCGTGTCTTCGTAAAGTGCCATGAATACATTTTTCAAAACATCTTTTTCAATAAAATTTTTAAACCTGCCTTTTTCACCTTCAGCCGAAGGGGGAATATATTTTGATAGTCCGGTTCCCGTTCCAATCCAAATATTACCATATTTATCTTCCAACAACGACCATATTGAAAGATGAACCAAACCATCTTTTCTAAAAAAAATCTCAAATCCTTTTCCAAATCTAAGAAGATTCTCTTCCGTGTTTTTTGGATGAAATTTTGATAGGTTTTTTGCTGTTCCTAACCAGATATTGCCTTTTTTATCTTCTATTACTGCCCTGATCTCATTATAAGATACACCGTGCTCTATATTATAAGTTTTAAAAGGATTACTACTATATCTTGATATTCCCTCGGTTTTACCAAACCAAATGTTTCCTTCCCTATCCTCTAATAATGAAATTACTGAACCGCCCTCTAACCCGCTATTCATGCTGAAATATTTATTATTTTCATTGTCATATTTATTTCTGTTAAACCATAAATCACCTTCCTGATCCTGTAATATCGAAAGAATTTTGGTGGGTTTGGAAATGATAACAGAAAGTGAATCATCAAAATTCACTATGCTTTTTATAGTACCGGAAACATAGTCATTATCCGAAGGTGTATCCTGATCTGTAAAAATGGCAACTTTTAATAATCCCATTTGAGTAGCAATCCAGATAATCCCGTCTTTATCTTCAAAAATTGCATAAATCACATTATGGCTCAACCCGTTATCAGTTGTAAAGTTTTCAAAATAATCATAAGGACCTATGCTCACGTTACGGATGAGTATCGAAACACCACCATTGGTTGCAAACCAAAGGTTGCCCCGGCTATCCTCGGTTATGTGATTAATTGTATTATGAACAAGCCCGTCTTCTGTGGTGAAATGTTCAAAGTCAATAGTAGATTTAGCCAATTGTTTCAGTTGCTCCCATTTACTTTGTGTAGAATCAAGTTTTGATATTCCATTAGTGGTTCCAAACCAGATATTTTCTTTTGTGTCTATAAAAATAGCTCTGACCGAATTTCCAATAAGACCATTTTTTATTGTAATATTTATAATATTCAGAGTATTTGTTTTAAATGAAAAGTTCGGGTTGATTATTGAAATTCCTTCACTGGTCCCAAGCCAGATAAATCCTTCACTGTCTTCTATTATTGATAATACTCTATTATTAATAAGTCCTTCAAGTGTTGTGATATTTTGGAAACTTAAACCATTAAATTTGGATACACCTCCTGAAGTAGCAATCCACAGATATCCATTTCTATCTTGAATAATCTCGTTTCCCGTAGATTGAGCCAAGCCATCTTCCACTGTATATGATCTGAAGTTGTATTGTTGGGCAAAAGATTTAACTGTTGATAGAAAAAGGCAGTTAATAATAAAAATGAGAAATAGATATAGTCCCGTTTTCATAGATGTAAATGTAAAAATTTTCTTCAACTTTCAAAAATAACTTATATTTTAAAATTTTTGTAGCTTTGGAAAATTAATATTCGATAAGGGAAATCTTGATGTTTTATACCCGTTGATACTATAAACATTCAACTATGCGCAAGTTATCCATCCTAATAGTTTTTATTCTTTTTGCTTTTTACTGCCATGCACAACCCTGGTCTCTCCAGCAATGCATTGATTATGCATTTGAGCACAATATTAGCATCAAACAGAATGAGCTGAACAATGAATTAGCTGAATTTACTTTGTTGCGAAACAAAGCAAATGCACTGCCAGGTTTAAATGCGAATATCTCTCACATATATAATTTCGGTCGTACAGTTGATCCTTTTACCAATGAATTTGCTGCCGAGAGGGTTTTATCAAACAGCTTTTCGGTGAGCAGTAGTGTTACTCTTTTCAATGGTTTCCAAACACTCAATACCATCAGGCAAAGCCAGTTGGATCTGCTGGCGAGCCGGTATGACGTTGACAAGGCCAGGAATGACATCTCGCTTGCCATCGCGGGCAGTTACTTGCAGATACTGTTTAATGAAGAGCTTGTTGAAATAGCGAGAAACCAAGTGGGCATTATCAAACAGCAGCTTGGCAGAACAAAAAAATTAGTTGAAGCCGGCAGTTTGGCGAAAGGGAACTTACTGGATATTGAGGCACAGGTAGCCATGGACGAACTGCAATTGGTAAATGCAGAGAATCAGTTGGATATGTCGTATCTCGATCTAATTCAATTGCTTGACCTGGACCCCCTGAGTGATTTTAAAATAGCGAACCCCGATATAGAAATATCTGAGGAGGCAATGATATTGAGTACCCCCGGTCAGATATACGGAGCAGCCCTCAGCACACAACCACAGATCAAAAGTGCAGAATACAAAGTAGGGAGTTCATTAAAAAGTTTGCTGATCGCAAAAGGAGGAAGGAGCCCGAGGTTAACGATTGCCGGATCGTATGGTACCGGTTATTCGAATGCCCGTAAAAATTTATTAGGGTATAGTCCAACAGGCGATTCTACTACCATTGGATATACAACTACAAACATTGAAGTTGTTACTCCCTCATTTAATTATATGTATGAAACAACCCCTTTCAGCGACCAGGTGAATGATAATATTAACCAGTCAGTTGGCTTTAATCTTAGTATCCCGATATTTAATGGATTACTGGTCAAAACATCCATCAGCAGGGCGAAAATTGCTATAAAAAATGCAGAATACAACCTTCAGCTTCTGAAAAATCAGTTAAATAAAAATATTCAGCAAGCTCATGCAAATGCAAGAGCTGCATTAAAAAGATACCATGCAACTGAAAAAACCGTCACTGCACTACTGGAAGCATTTAATTATACGGAACAAAAATTTGACGTTGGTATGTTAGCTTCTGTTGAATATAATGATGCGAAGAATAAACTTGTGAAGGCAAAATCGGATCTGCTACAGGCAAAGTATGATTATGTTTTTAAGACGAAAGTGCTCAACTTTTACCAGGGGAAGTCGTTGGCGTTTTGATTTAATTTTGCTTAATGTGCCGGAATTCCCTGCCAAAGGCGGGTCGCCTCTGGCGACAATATTTAGCCACGTCCCGATAGCTATCTCACTTGCGTCAAGTTAAAATGTTGTATAACAACAGGAATCTATAGAAATAACAAGCGGTTTAGGATAAATTGA
Source organism: Bacteroidota bacterium (assembly GCA_043811005.1). GTDB lineage: Bacteria > Bacteroidota > Bacteroidia > NORP154 > NORP154 > JBDRNO01. The sequence continues at coordinate 23,854 of JBDRNO010000227.1, forward strand.
ATATCGAATATTGAACATTAGAATATCGAATAACGAATGAAAAAACTTATGACTTGGCTGTCGGAATATAATTCAAAATTCATCATTCGATTGTTCGATGTTCATTATTCAAAAAGCACTTAATTTATTACTCAGTAGATGTTGCATTGTTTGTTTTCTAACTCCTTAGCTTGACGCCCATGCGAAATTTATCGGGACGGATTGACAGTAGTCAGTAGGTAATTTATTGTTTTTTTGCCAACTGCATACTGCCAACTGTCAACTTGTTTATTAGCATCAAAAAATTATCGATCCCGACAAACTTGTCGGAAATAAGCTTTGATTTTTAAGAACCTAAAACCTCACTCCAATAACCAAAATATCATCAATCTGTTCACTATCTCCTTTCCAGTCTTCAATCGCTTTGTCTAAAGCCTCCTTTTGCTCCTCCATTGATTTTGGCTGTATGGATAACAGTACTTCTTTAAATTGCTTGCGCCCGAATTTCTTATCTCTTGGACCTCCGAATTGATCCTGGAAGCCATCTGAAAAGATGTAAATAGTATCATTCTTTTGAAGTTTTATCTCATGGTGAGTAAAGGGTTTGTGTTCACCTGTCAAATAACCCACAGGTTGTTTATCGCGCTCTGTCTCATGGAGTTCCCACCCTCTGATCAAATACAGGGGATTATTAGCCACTGCAAACTCTAATGTATTATTTTTCTTATCCCAAAGACATAACACCGCATCCATACCATCTTTTTGACCTTCTTCTGTCTGCTTTAATGATTTTATGATACCCTTTCTTACTTCATGAAATATCTCATTCGGCTTCATTATTCCTTTTTCAATCACCACCTCGTTTAACAAAGATGAAATTATCATGCTCATTAACGCACCGGGCACTCCATGACCGGTACTATCTGCTGCACAGAAAAACACTTTTCCATCCCTTTCTGTCATCCAGTAAAAATCACCGCTTACAATTGAATGTGGTTTTAACAAGACAAAACTATTTGGCAATAGCTCTTGTATTTGTTCATCGGTTGGCAAAATCGCACTTTGTATGTTCTGTGCATAGCGGATGCTGTCAGTGATCTCCCGGTTCTTTTCCCTTATTTCTTCTTCGGCTTTTTTCTGAGCTGTTATGTCTGAATCAATAGCAACCAGCTTATTGATCTTGCCGCCTTTACCAATTATCGGAGTGATCATTGTGTGAGCCCAATATTCCGTACCATCTTTTGCCCTGTTTATTGACTCGAAAACAACAGCTTGTCTTTTTTTAATGCACTCATCTAACAATGATCCTATTTCAGAATTCCCGCTTATTTCAACAAGGTTTTTACCTTTTTCATCAATAAATTCCTCTAATGAATACCCTGACAATCTTGTAAAACCCTCATTTGCCCATTCCAGATTGCCCTGGGCATCCATGATAAAAATGGAATTATCCGTTTCGCTTGCTACTATAGATAGTTTTTCCAGCTCAACATTTATTTTTTCTATTTCTTCCTTTTGGCGCATTATTGAAGCGTTTTTCCTTTCTAATTGCAAGCCGGTTTTCTTCTTTAGCTTATACCGGTTAAAGTAAAGCATGGATAGTGCAATAGCCAGGATAAAAGCGATAATAGCTGAGACAATAATTATCCTTTGCCTTTTTATGTCAGAATCCTGAATAACCTTATCCTTTCTTAGCAGTTCATTCTCTTTCTCTTTTTTGTCTGACTCATATTTCGTTTGCATCTCTGCTATCTTGCCTGAGCTTTCTTCCGAATATATAGTATCCTTTATGCCGGCATACATTTTGTAATTCTCAAATGCCTTTTTAAAATCCTTTTGCTTTGAATAAACCTCCGCAATATTCTGATATGCGAATTTTATCTCGTTTTTTGCATCTATTTCCCTTGCCATCTCTAAGCTATTTTGAAGGTATTCCACAGCGCTCTTTAAACTCTCCTGAATAAAAAGATTCGAAGGATCAAGTTGTTGCAGGTATTCCGCCCAGTTGGAATAAAGCTCACCGATGTTGCCCAGGGTTTTTGCCATAAGCAGCTTATTACCGCTTTTTTTACTAAGGGAGAGTGAATTTTTAAAATTTTCTATTGCCTCCTTATATTCATCCTGCATTGCATAGGCAATGGCAATGTTTTCAAAGCAGCTCGCTATCCCTACCTTGTCATTGATCTCTTCCCTTATCTCAAGCGATTGCCGGTGGTATTTTATTGCTTTGTTATATTCACCATTATGTTTGTATATAACACCTATAAGATCAAGAGATCTTCCAAGCCCTCCTTTGTCGTTCATTTCCTTGTAATAATTTAATGTTTGAATGAAATAATCAAGCGCTTTATCGTAGTTCTTTTGATAATAATAGATAACTCCAATATTGCCCAGACTGTTGGTTCTTCCCCTTTTATCATTTGCTTCTTCCATGATCTTCAGCGACTTAAGGTAATATTCCAGGGCTTTGTCGTAATTGCCCTGATTCTTATGGATATTACCCATATTATCATAACTCCGGGCTATCCCTTTTTTGTATTCCAGCATCTCTGCCTGGGATAATGCCAGCTTGCCGTATTTTTTTGCTTTTTCCGGATCACTGTTCTGGTAAGCACTGCAAAGGTCATTGAGGATGTTCACCTTGTTGGTGTCTTCTTTGGCGGTATCAAGTAATTTCAATAAGCTGTCAATTTTGTTTTGCTGGGAAAATGAAGGAAAGGAAAAAAGAAATAAAAAGGTGAGAAAAAGGAGATACAATAACCGGTTTTTCATGTTTTGTTTAATAATACCGGAGGATTAACTTCTTGCAATTAATTACTAATGGTTTGTTAATTAACTCCAAAAGTATAAAAAGTAAATCACTTACTTATTCAATCACTACTTTTTTATTTCACAGGGGTTCAAAATTTGAACCCCTTATTAATCATTCAATAACAACTTTTCTGTTAACTAAAATTTTATCTGTTATTACCTGCAAATGATAAACCCCTGCCGGCAGGCGGCTCAAATCTATTTCAATCTTATTATTACCTGCTGACAATTGCCAACTGCCTACTGACCAAATAACCCGCCCAAGCACATCATAAATCCTTAATTTTGACATTTCCCATTTCCCCCCGATACGGTCATTCTTCCCTACGGGGCAAGCATCATCAATTTGACATTCCACTGTAAACACCCCCCTGCCCGGATTGGGATAAATCCGCAATCCAAAATCCGCCCTCCAGCTTGCGGACAATTCATCCACTCCCACCTGCTCACTAACCGTAACCGTAGCAGTAGTTGTATTTCCAAAAACATCGGTTACCTGAACACTGTAGTTACCTGGACAAAGTCCGGTTGCAATTGAATCGTATTGAAAAGGGGATGTGCTCCATAAGTAAGAATATGGGGGTATGCCTCCGGTTACTGATACCGTTGCGCTTCCGTTACAGCTATCCTGACCGGCATCATGGACTGTTACAATAGTTGAAAGAAGCGGGGCTGAAATAGCTGTTGATCTATTGGATAATGAAGAATTATAATTTTTTTCTTTGGTTGCTGTACAACCATCAGGATGAACTACTTGTATCACATACCTCGGATCGCTTGGCGGATCTAAGTCAGTATAGGTGGTATTAGCCAGGTCCACCGAATCAATCACTTCCCAAACGTGTGTTCCCATACTGTCTCTTAATATGTAATAAAAGGCAAAAGGAATCCCTTCGTAATTATCCCATACAAGATTGATTTTTGGTGGTGATCCCTGGTATACGGTGAGATGTATGGTTTCATGATAATCGCTTAATTCACTTTCATTGCCGCATGAGTCAATTAATGATATTTTATATCTATAAGAAGTGATTTGGGGGTTAATTCCGATGGTTGTATCAATAAAAACGCTAAGTGTATCGTAAGGTACGCTGCCAATATATGTATAAGTGTTTGTTATATTTCTATATATTCTAAAACTATCAACATAAGTTACCAGTGGTTTTCCCCAAACAATTTCATTTCTTGTGGAGGTGGCGCTGTCAACAGTGACAAGACAAATGGATAAAGGCAAAACAGGAATGTTCTTTTCTTGGGTGGGTGGATTAGTAGTAAAATCGAGAAAAAAGGGGATATCTGATCCGGAACCAATTATTGTTGCAGTTGTACCCATTATAGTTGATGGATTTCCCGTAATGGTTTCAGGTGGGGCTTGATCTGTACATAGGATATTACCATTGGCATCGGTTTTAATCATATATGCATCGCCACCACCTCCACCAAAGCTTGCTGTAGCTCCAGCAACGATATACCTTCCTCCTGTTATCTGTTTTGCTGAGAAAAAGATATCGTCAGCAGTTCCGCCATAGATTTTTGTCCATTGAATATTGCCGTTGTTATCTATCTTCAGTAAATAACCATCCGCTCCTGTCAAGCCCAAAGTAGCAGCAGCTATAATATAACCTCCATCTGCCGTTTGTTCAATGCAATATGCCTCACTGGCACTTGCTGTAATACCATAAGTTTTTGTCCAAAGTGTATCCCCAACAGTATCGGTTTTGACAACATATATATCAGGTGCCACTCCAGGCCACAATCCAAAACTCAGTGTTTTGCCGGCTAAAATATACCCGCCATCATCGGTCTGCTTTACGGTATTGCATTTCCCAAATTCATTTCCACCATACGTTTTTGTCCAAAGTACGTTACCGCTAGCATCGGTTTTTATCAGATAAAAATCACGGTTTCCCGCTCCGAAACTGCTAGTGGAACCTGTGATAATATATCCCCCGTCAGTGGTTTGCTGAACGGAAAAGCCCCTGTCTTCAGTTGTTCCGCCATAGGTTTTTGTCCAAAGCGTATCCCCGCCGGCATCGGTTTTTATCAGGTAAATATCATCCCCACCTGCCCCAAAGCTTAATGTAGTTCCTGCAACAACATACCCACCGTCAATGGTTTGCTGAACAGACATTCCTACATCATCTCCTGAACCACCATATATCTTTGACCATTGCTTAGCGCCATTTGAGTCTGTTTTGATCACATAAACGTCTTTATTCGGGTAAAAGCTTTCTGTTACACCGGCTATAATATACCCTCCGTCATAAGTTTGCTGAACTGACCAAGCCGCATCGCCAGAAGACCCGCCATAGGTCTTTGACCATAGTGTATTGCCATCGGCATCGGTTTTAATCAAATATACATCTTCTGCTGCAAATCCGAAACTTTCTGTCCCTCCTGCCATAATATAACCACCATCACTAGTTTGCTGCATAGAAGCACAGGCATCTTTAAGTTCTCCACCGTAAGTTTTTTGGAAATTTACCTGTGCATCTGTACTAAACACCGATACCAGCAAAATACCTGAAATTAAAATTAGCTTTTTCATAATTCTAAATATTTAAAGGGTTAATGATAGTGAATTGAAAATTGAAAAATAAAAAGGGATTTATACCCAAATAAAAAAGGTTAACGAAAATTTCATACAGAAACGGTGAATGGGAGAATCGGGGACACGGAGAATTTACGCCACGGTTCAGCGTTTCACCCATCACTTGTTTTTTCACATTTCGCTTTACGATTAGTATAACGGTGTAAATATACAAATTTTCTTATGTAAATTTTTCAACTTACATAAATCAGGAAAACGTCAGGAAAATTATTAGCATTGCTTGACTATGTAGTTTAAATACAATATCTTAGCAGACGTTAAAGTATTATGAAGTTAACATCATTACAAATGCATGGTAGTTTGCACGCTGTTAATTGTAAAACCGGAGAATATGTGACTTATTGAAGTTGGCTTAAATTTACAAAGTTCAGAATATGAAATTTTTTTTACACTTCTTATCCTTTGTTTTTGTTTGTAATTACGCAAATATTTTTGCGCAATGCAATAACGTGGCTTTAAACAAACCCGTTACCACAAGCGGTTTTTGGCTCTCTAACACCCCCGACAAAGCAGTTAACGGGAGCTGTGGTGATGCCTGGAATTCAGGTGATTACGCACCAGAATCAATAGAAGTTGATTTGCTTTCAACATATACCATTAACAATATTAATGTAATGTTTGATATGACACCAAACGGAAATGTCTATCATGAGATATACACCTCACCTGATATGATTACATGGACACTGGTTGATGTAATGACTGGATTTTATGTTACTGGACAATTAATTGAAAGGTGCTATAGCAGTTCCCCTTTAACCAATGTAAGAGGAGTAAGGATAGTATCAATTAGTTCACCTTCCTGGATTGCTATCTTTGAAATGGGTATTTATACCTTATCTACTCCTGCCATCCCAACTATTACAGCAAGCGGTCCCCTAACATTTTGTCAGGGTAATTCTGTTACACTTACTTCAAGCGCTGCTTTTTCTTATTCATGGAGCACAGGCGCTACTACGCAAAGCATCACTGTTAACACTTCAGGTATATACAGTGTAACCACTAACCAAATTCCGTCCTGTGTAATAGGATCTACCTCCTGCACATCCTGTACAGGAGGAACCGGATCGGTTACCATTACTGTTAATCCTATTCCAGTTTCTGATGCAGGTCCAGACATCGCTATTTGCTCTAACGCTACGGGTAATATTGGTACTGTATTCACTCCCGGATATACCTACAGCTGGTCACCTGCTACAGGTCTTAGCAGCACAACGGTATCAAATCCTACTGTAACTTTAACTAATCCTGGTACAACTACTTATAAAGTAATTACCGCTGCTCTTGGTTGTACTTCTGAAGATTTAGTTGTAGTAACAGTACACCCCTTACCCGTTGCCAATTTTGCAAACGATAATGTTTGCTTATTTGAAATATCTGACTTTACTGATATTTCAACTATTGCCAGCGGGACGATAACCGGCTGGCAATGGGATTTCGGTGACGGATCGCCCATTGACAATAACCAAAACCCATCTCATCTATACGCAACACATGATACTTTTTATGTTACACTTACTGTAACTTCCGTCTATGGATGCACGGATATGATAACTCAACCTGTTGTAA
>JBDRNO010000228.1:0-23486 GCA_043811005.1 Bacteroidota bacterium
GATCGGTTTCCAGTTTATCAGTTTTACAGTAAAACCGACTGACTGAATAACCGGTAACCGATAACTGACAACTGATAAACCGGAATGATCAATGATAAATTATCGTTAATATTTTATCAATAATAATTTTTAAGTACCTAATTAATCTTGAGCAATTGCATAGCACATCTATCATTCCTAATTTTTGGTTGACGCTAATGCGATGTATATCGGGGAACACCTTTAAAAAAAAATAATAGAGTGAGTAAATTCCGATACTATAAATTATCGTAAAAATAAAACAATTGGATTAATTGATTTTTTTGGAGAAAATTCAATAACAGATACCACTGGGAAGACTTGCATATTACTCAATAATCAACTTAGTATTTATAGGAAAATCCTCTGTGATTAGCTGCAGATGATATACGCCAGGCGGATAACCGGAAAGATCTATTTCAGATTGCGGATTGTGGATTTCGGATTGATATATTTCCCTCCCCAACACATCATAAATCCTCAATTTTGACAATTTCCATTTTCCATTCTACTGTAAACACTCCCATGTTTGGATTGGGATAACAGCCTCACTCCAACCCTCTCAGCCATCTGGCGGAAGGGAGAACCAACGCTTATTGACATGAGCATTATTCAATTACTATTTTTTTATTAATAACTCCTTTTTTGGTTACTACTTGCAAATGATAAATACCACCACGATAATCCGAAAGGTCTATCTCTTTAGTAAATAAGCCAGATATCCTACCCGTTTGCCCAGAACAAATCACCTGACCCCGCATATCAAATATCTCAACCTTTACATCCTCTTTCTCTTCCAAATATATATCTAAATTGAATATTCCCCTGTTAGGATTAGGATAAACCTGCAAACTGTAACTTGTAACCTGCAACTCACCTATACCTACCGGGCTGACCTCAATATAATTTGTCTCTGTTAATGAATCCGAGCCAAAGGCATTGGTTGCTACCAGTTTGACATCATAAAATCCGGCAGTGCTGTAAGTAATATTGGCGGGATTCTGCACGGTTGAGCTTGATGGGCTTCCTCCTTGAAATGTCCATGACCAGGATGATGGGCTATTAGTTGAGATATCAGTAAAATTAACACTGCCACCTACTACAATACTGGTTGAATTTGCTGTAAAGTTTGCCGCTGGGGCTAATCCGGTTTGGATGACATTAATATAACAGGTCTTTGTTAATGAATCCGATCCAATAATATTGGCTGCAACCAGAGTTACTTCATAACATCCGGTATCGTTATATATAATATTAATGGGGTTCTGGTCAGTAGAGTTCGATGGATTTCCCCCTGTAAACGTCCATAACCATGATGTTGGGTCATTCATTGACAGGTCAGTGAAGTTTACAGCATCGTTAACCAGAATACTTGTATAATCGGCAACAAAATCTGGTGCAGGAGCTGCTGCTGTGCTAATTGACGATGTATTAGACTTGGATGAATTGTAATCTTTTGTCTTAATAGTAGCTTCACAACCATCAGGATGTTTTACTACTACCTGGTAAAACAGATTACCCGCTGGTGGTGAAAAATCAGTACGTGAAGTGAGATTGCTCGCTATGGAATCTATTTCTTCCCACCCGTTAGCCGTTGAATATCTGTGAATATAATAGGTCAGGAAAGAAAATCCCTGGTAGTGATCCCAAATTAAATTTATATTATCCCCGATACCTAAATTTATGGTCAGGTGCATTGTCTTATGAGCTTGGCTTAATTCCGATTCATTGCCACAAGAATCCATTATTGATATTTTATATCTCCAAGCTTGCTGAAGGGGGTTTGACAATGAATCTATGAATTGACTCAAACTGTCAACAGGTACGTTTCCTATTAAATAATATAAACCGGCTTGTGTACTTTCTTTGTAGATGTTGTAAGATTGTACTCCTTGCACTTGTAACTTCTCCCATACTATAATATTTCTACCAGTAGCGCTGTCAACGGTAACAAGACATATCTCCTGCTCTGTTGCAGGGATGCCCCAGATTAAAGCGTTTGCTGTTGCAATACAGCCATTGGTGTCTGTTATCGACACACTATAAGAACCAGAAGATACATCAACCAGGTCCTCATCCGTTGAGCCGTTTGACCAAAGATAAGTATAGGGAGTAGCACCGCCTGATACGTTGATATAAATAGAGCCTAATTCAACGCCACAACCACCGCCAATGATAGAGTCGATCGTAATGGTTGCTCCTCCAAAATTGCTAACGGCTGCATTAGCCGAGCCAGAACATCCGTTGGCATCTGTAACGGTAATGGTATAGATACCTGCTGCTATGCCGGTTGCTGTTGCGTTAGTGCTTCCATCAGACCATAAGTATGTATAAGCACCGGTACCTCCACTTACGCTTACAGTGGCGTCTCCGTCTGCATTGCTGCAATTGGCATCAGTTGTAGTTACTGTTAAAATCAGCGCATCGGGTTCCGTAAGTGTTATGCTGGTATTTGCAACACAACCCGTTGAATCGGTAACCGTAAGTTCATGAGGCCCGGCAACGAGGTTATAAATAAAATTCGATGAACTTCCGTTTGACCATTGATATATATAAGGGGGTGTGCCTCCTGTAACACTGATGCCTATTAATCCATCCGAACCACCATTACAGGTTATATCTGTGGTTGTCAGCACATTGATTGCAGGACCGTTCATATCACTAACTGTTGCAATCGTAAAAGCGGAACACCCATTGTCATCAATTACTGTTGAAATATATATACCCGAAGATAAACTATCTGCTGTAGGAAGAGTATCACCGCTCGACCAATAATAGGTATATGGAGCTGTGCCATTGGTTATACTTAAAGTAGCGCTTCCATCTGCATTGCCACAAGTGGAAGGATTAATACTGACAGCCAACTCTATTTCAGGAGATGATCCGACTGTTGCAATAGCCGTATCCGAGCAACCTACGGCATCCGTTACAATTACATTGTTTATTCCAACACATAGGTCATTTGCAATGGAACTCGTCTGTGCTGCCGGATCATCCCAAAGATAGCTATATGGGGTTGTACCTCCCGTTGCAAAGGCAGAAGCTATTCCATCACATACTGAAAGACAAGATGCATTTGTAACACCGGTAATGATGGCTGTCATGTTATTTGAAGTTGAAATATTAGTGCCATCGGTAGCAGTACAACCGCTTGAATCTGTAACTGTAATTGTATAATTACCGCTACCAAGCGCTGTTGCAGTTGAACTCGTTTGACCATCAGACCAAAGAAAAGTATAGGGTGGAATTCCCCCGCCTGCATTCACTGTAGCTGAACCATCATCCACTCCGTTGCAACTGGCATCAATACCGGAAACACTTGTTGTTATTGCCGGATTTACGGTTAATGTAGTTGCAATAACACTATCACATAAGTTAGCTGCCGGTATAGTATCATAATATGTTCCTGAAGTATTTTGAAATGCGCCACCGATGAATATGCTGTCACCCGTACATATTAATACTGATAAAGGTGTTAAGTATACCTGATCAATCGATAGTGTAGTAGTGACCATGCTATCACACCCTGCTACAGATGCGAATGTATCGTAATAAACACCGGCTGTATCCTGATAAGCTCCACCTAAAAGAATACTGTCATTGGAACAAATAGTTACTGATGCTGAGGTATTGTAGACTGGGTTTACTGTTATGACAACCTGATTGCTAACGCTTGTATCACCCAAACCATCTATCGCTTCTACAAAAACGGTATCTCCATTATTTAAACTTAAGGATGTGAAAATATTACCGGAACCACTTTGCACTAATAATGCATTAACATAAAACGCATAATTTGTATAACCGCTAGTAACATTAAAAACAACAGGATCACCATCGCATACTGTGCTATTGGAAACGGTTAAAGTTACCACATCAGGAATGATAGCAAGGGCAAAAGGATCATATGAGAAATCATCCCAGGCAGCTTTGGTGATAAAGCTCAATGCCGGTGAAATAGAGTTTACAGTGGTAACCGTACCTGTATTTTCCCACATTGGCAGTGTTTGCCAATGTGCAATTGCCCGGAATGCGCTATCAAGAACATCATCAAAATAGATGGAAACGTCAGCCGGGCTTGTGCCCAATGTTCTGTTTATCATATGGAAATAATCAGGGTTCACTAACGATAATGAAGAATCTTTTAAAGATCTGTCAAAGCCATCGGTCGTGGCATCTGCATTTGCCAACCTGACAGTAAAAGTGTGAGCTGAAGATGAATTTGGAGTGATAACAACCGGTCTGTATCGCTGTGTGCCGAGTGATGAACCGGCAGGGAACAGGTAATTGTACGTGCTGTTTGTTTTTCTTGATAAGCAGCCGTTACCCAGGCTGCTCACGAAACCGGATGTACGTGTTACAGCGCCTGTATCAGCGTTAACTACGAAAAGGGTATTTGCACCCGTGGCAAGCTCCCTGTTGTTTAAAGACAGTACGCCTGAAACAGTTGAATAAAGTGTTATTGTTTTAATTCCAGTCCCTTGCAATGTGAGATTATTGAATGTTGTAGAAGCTGTCCCTGTAATATCTTGATCCGCTCCGGATAATATAACTGCTCCTGAAGTATCCATATAAACACCATTGTTTATCCAGTTGCCATCTATTTGTATTAAACCATTATTTTCAGTGACAGCGCTTGCCATATTGGTGAAGTTTCCTCCAAAAAAGAAATCTGTACCGGGTGTAACATATAGTGTGCCGGTATTTGTAGCATCCTGGGCACTAGATAACCCAGATACTAATATACTAATTAATAATGATGATACGAATATTGAGTGTTTCATATTTTATTGTATCGGTATTTAAATATTTTATCAGACTTCCGAAGTCTTGTCAGCTAAATGCTGATTCGCTTCTGGCGGAAAAACTTTGGAAGTCTTTTCTTCAATTATTAATTCCACAGTTTTCAACTAGAGGTTGCAGCCTCTGGCTGGCAAACTATGGATAGCGGGTATCAGGAAGCTTTTTTCAGCTTAACAGATAGCGGCTGTTGTGCAAGCGAACTGACTTTTAAAATAGAAAAACCTATAATATTCCCGGCTTCATCCACTTTTTCCATCACAGCATCGCTTTCTGTTTCCTTAAAGTATCCTTTTTTCTTTTTAAAAAGCACTTCTAAATAATCGCCTTCCTTGTCGTACCAAATTTTTATTTCTTTATCCATAATTCCTCTCCTTTTTTAATTGTATTAGTAAAATATGCCGTTATGATAAACAAGTCATCTTTGATAACTTTTACGATAACGCAAAGAAATTTATTAGTAACAGGTGTTGATTTGTAATTTTTGTAAAACATTTCAATATTACTGGCAGTTTTTGACCTTATTATTTTGTCGGGTATTTCTAATGTTTCCTGAATTTTATCAATCTGCCCGTTCATTTCGGGATGAACTTCCAAAAAGTGCTCTTCGCGTTCATCGGTTAATCTAATTTTGCGCCTATTAATATCGGGAAAAATTTTCATCCATTGCTAAATTAAGTTTTTATTTTTTTGTTGTGTTTCCTATTAGTTTTCAAACCTTTTTAGGTTAATATACTACCATTAATACACCAGACGCAGTTCTGTAAAAGGCGCCTGCTGTAAGACCGCCTGCTATGGCTGCTGCATTATCAGCATGTACCTGCAAACCCGTAACGTGCAGCTTTGAAGTGGGACTTGGTGTCCCGATGCCGACATTGCCGGAACCGTCGATTCTCATTTTTTCATTTGGATAACCAGTATCTGCAACGTAGAAACGTAAATTACCTCTTACATCTGCCCAATCATTTGAAACGAAATCTGCATCTTTACCAGCAATAATATACGCTGCATCACGTACTCCAGGTGTTCCACCAATTACTCCATTCAGAGCAAATTTGAGAGCAACCTCTTGACCTGTTTCAGCATCAATTGGCTCGTCATCATTGTATATCCTTACGGGATATGTGGTTGTATTATCGCCGGTTTCAATAATGTCTAATTTCGTTCCAGGATTCGTTGTCCCGATACCGACATTGCCGGTGCTATTAACAACTAAACGTGCTGTCGCATTATCCGGGTCATATATAGCAAATTTACTCCCCCCAAAACTATTACCATCGGCAGTTGATAGTAACTTGTAATTTTTTCCGCCTACAGCAGTAGGACTTAATAATATCTGCACACCTAAATCATTAGATGATTCAAAAAAAACAGGGTTTGCATTTGTATCTGAAACATGTAATAACGCATAAGGAGTCGAAGTCCCTATGCCAACATTGCCGGCATCTGTGATCCTCAGTCTCTCTATAGCTGTTACACTGTTAATCGGTATGGTAGTGAAATATATATATGAACCATGTGCGGCATCCGTCCAGTTCTGGGCTGCACTGATATACATCCTCGTTCTTGCAGTACCCCATGCTGATGTCCCATACCCTGTGCCACCAAAGCAAGCAAGTGCATCATCCGTTTGTACAGCGGTTGGCAATGCTTCTGTGCCACGCGCTTTTCTGCCTATAAACTTGCCTGCTGAAAACGCATCCCTATAGCCTGTTACATTAATGACAGGTACACCTTGATCTGCAACAACTTCCATATTGCCGTCAGGGCTTGTTGTCCCGATACCTACATTGCCGGCATCTGTGATCCTCAATCTCTCTCGAGCTGTTATACTGTCAATTTGTACAGTATTGAAATGTATATATGATCCCCGTGTGCTATCTGTCCAGTCCTGGGCTGCTTTGATATACATCCTGGTTCTTGAGGAACTACCCCAGCCTGTTGTCCCATACCCGTAACCGCCAAAAATAGCAAGTGCATCATCCGCTACTACAGCGGTTGGAGATGCAGCAGTGCCATTAGCTTTTCTTCCCATAAATATACCTGGTGAATATCCTGCATTATAACCAGTTACATAAATGGAAGGTATACCATTCTCTCTAACCACTTCCAATTCAGCGTCAGGGTTTGTTGTCCCGATGCCGACATTGCCGTCATTATAATAAATGGTATCTCCGTTTTGATCCCAAACTGCATTCCCGGCAAAGTCCGCAGTATCAGCGTATACGGCATCCCAGGCAAAGTCTGCGGAATCAGCATATCCGGTATTATCAGCGTACATAACACTGTCTGTGCCGGCAGTTGGTGTTTGCCATGAAGCCAGCCCATTGGCATCAGAGGTAAGGACTTTACCATTTCCCTGTGTGCCGTCCACAAGCTTTATGGCACCTGCAACGTGAAGGGTTGTATCAGGAGTTGTTGTCCCGATGCCGACATTGCCGATGGGGTCTATTCTCATTCTCTCCAAATTATTTGTGCGGAATGCTAACGGAATATTATCGCCTGTCCCAACAAAGTCGGTTGCTATATTAAGCCCTGCGTTACCTGTTAATGACCAGGCATTCAGCGCTCCATCTGCGCCCGTCGGGCCTGTTGCACCTATTGCACCTGCAATACCATCAGCGCCTGTTGGCCCCGTTGCTCCCGTTGTACCTGCAATACCATCTGCGCCTGTTGGACCTGTTGCTCCAGTTGTACCGGCAATACCATCAGCGCCTGTCGGACCGGTTGCTCCCGTTGTACCTGCAATACCATCAGCGCCTGTCGGACCTGTTGCTCCTGTTGTACCTGCTATGCCATCAGCCCCTGTCGGACCTGTTGCTCCAGCTACACCAGCAATACCATCAGCGCCAGTTGGACCTGTTGCTCCGTTAATTCCATCAGTTCCAGGAGACCCGAGAGCAGAAACCCAGATAGTACCATTGAAATAATAAAATTTGTTATCAGTTATTTGATATATCAGCAATCCAATTGAAGGGACTGCGATTGAATCTGTATCGGATCTCGGTATTAAAATTCCTTTATCTGTTGATTGTAATTCTAAAATTGCACTGGCATCAGGCGTTGTTGTGCCAATACCCACCTGTGAGTAACACAAATTACTCAAATTCGAAAAGATTATACCGATTAAAAGTGCTACGGCAATTTTCCCTTTTCTTATAATTGCTGTTGTTTTTACTGTATTCTTCATTTTGTTTTGGTTTTAGCTCCCGACAGTCCTGATAGCTAACGGGATCGGTATTGGTTAATAATAATTTTATTAGTATTATTTTTCCATTAAAAATACATTGGGTTTTTGATAATTTCTTATTATTTAAACGAACAAATATAACTACTTTATTAATAAAAAAAAAGTTCAGTTATTAAAAGGAATAATTCCAGTTTATCAGGTCTTCCCGACCCCCGGTACGGGACAGACAGTTATCGGTAGTCGGGTTGTCCGTTCTTGTTTATGGGATTTTTAAATTTTCCACTTTAGGAATAATTCAGGATAGATGTGTATAGGGACATTTTTTATATTTTTGCACGATTTTGAGCAGAAATGAAAAAAAACAGGACCATAGAAATAATGTCACCTGCCGGTTCTTATGAATCGCTGATGGCTGCTATACAGGGAGGGGCGGATTCTGTTTACTTTGGCGTGGAGCAGCTCAATATGAGGGCAAGGTCTTCTGCTAATTTCACTCTGGATGATCTGATTAAAATATCTAAAATTTGTCAGGATAATAATGTAAGAAGTTATATCACCCTCAACACCATTATTTACGACCGGGATATTTCCCTGGTGAAATCAGTGGTTGATAAAGCAAAAGAAAATAACATTTCAGCTATTATTGCCTCTGATCATGCGGTTTTCAACTATACCAATAAAGTGGGGATGGAAGTTCATGTTTCCACACAATGCAACATTTCCAATATTGAAGCGGTAAAATTTTATGCGAAGTTTTCAGATGTAATGATACTTGCACGAGAATTAAGTTTGGAACAAGTTGCAGCCATTATAAAAGCCATAGAAAAGGAACAGATAAAGGGACCATCGGGTGAACTTGTCAGGATTGAAATATTTGCACATGGAGCTCTTTGCATGAGTATTTCAGGTAAATGTTATTTAAGCCTTCATTCGCATAATGCTTCGGCAAACAGGGGTTCTTGTTTTCAGGATTGCAGGAGGGAATATATAGTTAAGGATAAAGAAGAAGGACATGAATTGCTGATAGATAATGAATATATCATGTCGCCAAAAGACTTATGTACGATTGGTTTCCTTAATAAAATCATTAAAACGGGAGTGGATATTCTAAAGATTGAAGGCAGGGGACGTTCACCGGATTATGTAAAAACAGTTACTCAATGCTACCGTGAGGCGGTTGATTCTTGTTTTACCGGCACTTATTCGGCTGGAAAAATAAAAAGATGGGAAAAAACCCTGTCAACGGTTTTCAACCGTGGTTTCTGGGATGGATATTACCTTGGGAAAAAGATGGGCGAGTGGACTGAAACTTATGGCTCACAGGCAATAAAACGAAAAATTTACATCGGGAGAGGAATTAAATACTTTGATAAAGTTAAAGTGGGAGAATTTAAAGTTGAAACAAATTCATTATCCAAAGGTGATCAGGTACTCATAACCGGACCAACAACGGGAGTTATTCAATCTGATGTTAAAGAAATAAGGATAGACGACACTGCTGTTGAAAGAGTGATAAAAGGTGATGTTTTCTCAATGCCGGTTCCTGAAAAAGTGAGAGCTTCGGATAAATTGTATAAATTTGTTCCGGCAGTAAGAACATAACTTTGTAAATTAAAAAAAGTGATTGAGAGTTTGTAAGCAAATGCTTTTTTTTAAACATTAGTTAATTCAATATCAAGATGTATATACCAGATTTCAACTATCACAAACCCAAAACATTAAAAGAAGCATGCAGTTTGCTTGAGAAGAGTGAAGATGCAGCGCCAATAGCGGGTGGGACCGATATACTCGTTGAGATAAAGCAGGGTCTCCGGCATCATAATGATATCGTTTCCCTGGCAGATATCAAGGAATTGAAATCAATAGATCAAGATACCGAAAACCTGTACATCGGTGCAACAGTTACTCATAATGATGTGTCTGGTTATCATGTTGTAAAAGAGTCCTTCCCGGCTATAGCTGAAGCAGCTTTAAAAATCGGCACCGAACAGATACGTAATACCGGGACAATAGGAGGGAATTTATGCACCGGGGCTTCTTGCTGTGATATGGGGCCTGTTTTAATTGCTCTTGATGCTAAAGTTGAAATTGTCAATTCTTCTAAGGTAAGGACTGTCTCTTTAAAAGATTTCTTCATCTTTCACAAAGACACTTCTCTAAAGAAGGGGGAAATCATGACAAGGATCATCGTACCACTTCCCAAACCAAACCCTCAGGGTTTTGAAAACCCTGAGGGTTTAACATTTTCTGAGGGTTTAGTTTTAACCGGTACATGTTTCGAGAAATTCGGATTAAGGGAAGCTGCTTCAATTTCAGTAGCATCGGTTGCTGTAATGATCAAATTGGATGGTGATACCTGTACCGATGCATGTGTTGTAACAGGTGCGGTTGCCCCTACTCCAAAGATCAGCAATAAGGCGAACGGGATAATAACAGGCAGGAAGATCTCCGAGCTTTCCCAAGGATCACCAATTCTTAAACAAGCAGGAGAGGCAGCTGCCGAAGATTCGCTTCCTGTTGATGATATCAGAGGCAGTGCACAATACCGGAGGAACCTGATTAAGATACTTACTCAAAGAGCTGTGATTAAGGCAATTGAGAGGGCGAAGATTAGTGGGCATTAGACTTTTGAAAATTCACTATTGATCCGCCAGTTGGCGTATGGGATTTGTTATTTGAGATTTGTGATTTATTAAATAATATTCTCTGCCTGAAAAGCGATTTTATATAATTATGTCTTCCACTTCTCAAACAAAAAGCAGTAAGCTAAAAACAGTATCCCTGATAGGTACTCCAATTATCTGCCTTCTCATTATACTATTTGCCGATCTGGAACAGGGAAAACCCGAAATAACATATACGTTTGCCATAGCTCTGCTTATGGCGGTATGGTGGGTCACCGAAGCCCTTCCTTTAGCCGTTACCGCGCTTTTGCCTGTTATTCTTTTTCCTTTATTCGGTATTGTTGATGGAAAAACTGTCTCTGTCGCATATTTCAACCATCTGATCTTTCTTTTTATCGGCGGATTTCTCATGGCATTAGCCATGGAGAAATGGAACCTTCATAAAAGGATTGCTATAAAAATATTGATTGCAGTAGGAGTTAGCCCCGGAAGAATATTGTTGGGATTTATGTTTGCTTCCACTTTTCTTTCAATGTGGATTTCAAATACTGCCACAACAATGATGATGATACCTATTGTATTATCAATAATTTATAAATTAGAGGAAAGTATTGGTAAGACAGAAGTTAGAAAATATTCGATTGGCTTGCTTTTGGGAATTGCTTACGCAGCAACAATCGGAGGTATTGCCACGCTGGTAGGGACATTTCCCAATCTGGCTTTTGCAAGAATTTTTTCTATTATGTTTCCTTCTGCACCTGAGATCTCTTTTACAAGCTGGTTCGCATTTGCTCTGCCTGTAACTGTTTTTATGTTCATATTCGCATGGATATTGATATATTTTATACATAAACCCACAAACCATTGGCCGGTTTTGAGTCAGGATACTTTCAGAAAAGAATATAAAGAACTTGGAAAAGCGAGTTTTGAGGAAAAAATAGTATTTATCCATTTTATCACCCTGGCACTTTTATGGATATTCAGGAATAATATAATAATTGGAGAATTTTTCATTCCTGGCTGGTCCTCTCTGTTTGGAAATCCAAAGTTCATAAACGATGGTACTGTAGCTATTGCAATATCTGTAATACTATTTGCGATCCCTTCCAGGTCACTGAAAGGAACAACGATAATGGATTGGGAAACAGCCAAACGGCTACCATGGAACATTATTCTTCTTTTCGGTGGCGGTTTTGCTTTAGCCGAAGGATTTGTTGAATCAGGGCTTTCATTATGGTTTGGTGAGCAATTAAAAGGATTATCAGCAGTTCATCCCTTTCCTGTGATCTTGGTTATTGTTACCATGATGTCTTTTTTAACAGAATTAACCTCAAATACAGCTACTACGCAAATGCTGCTGCCGATATTTGCCGGCTTATCTGTTATCGGAGAAGTTAACCCATTATTATTTATGATACCAACCACTCTGGCTGCTTCATTAGCTTTTATGCTGCCCGTAGCTACTCCTCCAAATATTATTGTGTTCGGCACAGACCGTATACGGATCATAGACATGGTTAAAACCGGTTTTTTACTTAATACCGTGGGAATAATAGTTGTGACTTTAATCACTTACTTTTGGGGAATATATATTTTTGATATTGATATTAGTGTTTTTCCTGAATGGGGGAGTGTTGCAGGTGTAGTGGGGAAATAAAATAAGGCATAAAGAATATTTTTAAAAAGAAAAAAACGTTAAATTTGCAGAAACATAAGTATATAACTACGTAAATTGATTTTAAAAAGAAATTATCTATAAAATAAAATATATTAAACATTGTAAATCCGATACAATTAATTATTATTATGAGCACAGCAGAAATAAGAACAGATTTATTGAACATCTTTAAGAACACCAGAGATGAACGCTTTTTAAAGATCGTTCATGCATTAGCTAAAGCATATAGAAAAGATGAAATTGTTGCGTATACAGCAGATGGTATACCTTTAACTAAAGAACAATATATCAAAGAGATAGAGGAAGCAGAGGCACAGATAGAAAGGGGTGAATACATTACTATGGAGGAATTAGAAAAAGAATCAAAGAAGTGGTAATGAAAACATACCAGGTAATTATATCAAATAAAGCGAGAGAATCTCTGAAAACAATTGTAGATTATATAAAAGAGGACTCACCTTCAGCAGCAGAAAAGGTAAAGAAAACTTTAATTAAAGAAGCTAAAAGTTTAAGTAAATTTCCGGAAAGATATTCAAAAGAAGAACAACTAATTGATAAACCCGGGAATTATCGCTCTTTTGTAAAATGGCATTACAAACTAGTTTATAAAGTTGAACAAAAAGAGGTTCAGATACTGAATATTGTTCATACGAGCAGAAAACCTTCTGTAATGAAGAAAATAGTTTAGTAGTCCTACCACTTCATGTCCCTGCACATAATCTTATATGTGAGAAGAAATAACATCAAAATTCCTATACAGTGAATTACATGAAACACCTGATCAAAATAAACGTAAACGGCAATGATCATGAATTGGCGGTAAGACCGGGGACAACTCTGCTGGACGTGCTTAGAGAAGAGCTTGGTCTTACCGGTACCAAGAAAGGATGCGAGCTTGGTGACTGCGGAGCCTGCACTGTCATCCTCGATGGCAAAGCAGTAAACTCATGCCTTGTCCTTGCCCTCGAAGCAGATGGTAAAAACGTAACCACTATTGAGGACCTTGCCAGTGGAGAAGGGCTTCATCCTATTCAACAGGCATTTGTTGAAAATGGCGCGATCCAGTGCGGATATTGCACTCCGGGAATGATCATGCGTATAAAATCTTTCCTTGATGAATACCCTGACCCAACAGAAAAAGAAATAATGCAGGCATTGAGCGGGAATTTATGCCGCTGTACTGGTTATACAAAAATATTAGAAGCTGTTGAAACTGCCAAAGCATATCTCAAGGGAAAAAAGCCAAAAGAAATAACGTTCCAGCCCCAAAAATCCGCTATGGATCTGTCGGTTGTAGGAAAACGGTTGCCGAAAAAAGACGCTCCCGATAAAGCAACCGGCAGGGCTTTGTATACCGATGATATTACCCTTCCTAATATGATCTACGGCAAGCTTCTGCTCAGCCCGGTGGCTCATGCAAATATCAAATCTATCAATACTGACCGTGCAAAATCCCTGCCCGGGGTAAAGGTTGTGCTAACAGGCGCTGACGTGCCGGATATCACTTACGGGACTTCTCCACCACGCTATGATGAGAATATTCTTGCAAAGAACAAGGTTCGGTACGTTGGTGACGTAGTGGCTGCTGTAGCTGCTATTGATGAAGAAACATGTTATGAGGCAATAAAACTGATTGATGTCGAATACGAGGAACTGCCTGCGGTCTTTGACCCTGAAGAAGCAATGAAAGACGGAGCTCCGCGGCTGTTTGACGACAAGTATGAGAATAACATCAACACCCGCGTTGACCACCATTTCGGGGATATAAAAAAGGGTTTTGCAGAAGCTGATCATATCAGGGAAGAGCGTTTTACCGGAAACCGTATTTATCAAAACCCTATGGAGCCCCATTGTGCCATAGCCGAGTGGGACCGCCACGGCAGGGTAACTCTCCATACCTCCACACAAGTTGTTCATTACGTTCATCATCAACTCTCGCTCATTCTCGGCATTCCCTTAGGTGATATAAGGGTTATTATGACCAATTGCGGTGGTGGTTTCGGGGCAAAAGCCGCTACAAATATTCTTGAGGTATTATCGATCTTCCTGTCTAAGAAGACGGGCTGCCCTGTAAAAATGCGGTTCAACAGGGAGGAGATGTACCTCTATGGCAGGGGACGTCATAAACAGTATATTGATCTGAAGATAGGCGTTAAAAAGGATGGTACGATCACTGCTGTTCAGCAGAAAGTAGTTTTGGAAGGTGGCGCTTATTCAAGTTTTGGCATTATAACAACATATTATGCCGGTTCCATGCTTCCCACATTATATAAGTTTTCAAACTACAAATATGACGGTTACCGGGTGAACACCAACCTTCCGCCATGCGGGGCTATGCGGGGACATGGCACACCCCACCCGAGGTTCGCTTTTGAGTCTCTTCTCTCCATGATCGCAGATGATATCGGGGTGAACCATATTGATATACGTTTAAAAAATGCAATGGAGCCGGAGTACCGCACATGCAATGACCTCGATATTCACTCCTGCGAGTTTAAAGCATGCCTTATAAAAGTGCGTGAAAAATCCGGATGGGACAAGAAGAAAGGCAAGCTTCCCATGGGAAGGGGCATAGGGATCGGCTGCGGTGGTTTTGTGTCTGGTGCGGGATACCCGATATACAGGTCAAAATTTCCTCATTCCAATGCCACGATAAAGGTACAGGAAGACGGCTCAAAGGCAGTGCTGTTCGTAGGTGATGCCGATATAGGGCAGGGTTCGGATACTGTCCTGGCTCAAGCTGCTGCTGAAGCCATGGGGATTACTTTTGACAGGATCAGCGTAGTTTCTGCAGACAGTGATCTAACCCCTTTGGGATTTGGCGCCTATTCCAGCCGCGTCACCCTTATGGGAGGTAATGCTTCAAAGATGGCTGGTGAAGAAGTAAAAAAACAGGTTATTGCCGCTGCTGCAGGAATATTAAACGTGGATGAAAACAAACTGGAAACCAGGGATAATAAGGTTTTCGTAAAAGATTCTCCTGAGAAATCCATTCCCTGGGAAGAAGCAGCTACATTTTATTTTTCGTCAAAAGGTCCCTTGATCGGAAGAGGTCATTACTCGCCACCCAAGGGACTTGGAGGAACATATAAAGGTGCAGCCGTTGGCACTTCACCAGCGTTCTCATTTTCAGCTAGTGTTTGCGAAGTTGAAGTGGATATGGAAACTGGAAAAGTGAAGGTTCTCAATTTCTGGGATGCCCATGACTGTGGTACGGCTATCAACCCAATGGCAGTTGAGGGGCAGGTAGAAGGAGCGGTGTTGATGGGAATGAGCGAAGTATTGTTTGAAAATGAAGTATTTGATCAACGGGGGAAATTACTCAATGCCGACCTGCACAATTACATCATAGCCACATCTGCAGATATGCCTGTCATTGATTCAACAATAGTTGACAGCTTCGAGCCCGAAGGACCATTCGGTGCAAAGGAAGTGGGTGAAGGAGCTACACTTCCCGTTCTCGGAGCTATTGCTAATGCTATAGCTGATGCTATCGGTGTAAGGATATTTGATCTGCCTATTACGTCAGAAAAAGTGCTTGATGCAATTGCTTCTATAAAAAAAGAACCTAACTTTGTAAATTGATTAATAAAAATGCCACGAAAGCACGAAAACACTAAATCTCACAAAAATGTTATAATAAATTTAGGTCAAGAAATAAAAAGGTTTGTAAAATAATTTACTCATAAAATAATTTATTTTTAAAGGTATTCGTGAACCCGCATTTTGTTTTAATAGATATGATAAATTCAATTATATTACATTATTTTATCATCATTTGTTCGCCAGCTGGCGGATGCGGGTTTCGTGGAATTTTGCACTTTGGTGTTTTAGTGGCAAATTATTGAAATTCCTATACAATTTAAATACAAACATGAACCATTCTTTTAAAGTAGGATTAAGCTTCGGGATCACATCAGGGGTTATCACAACATTGGGTCTGATGATTGGGTTATATGCCGGAACACACTCAAAGCTGGTTGTATTGGGTGGAGTGCTAACCATCGCTATTGCCGACTCACTCTCGGATGCAATGGGAATACACATATCTGAAGAGTCAGAAAATGTTCATACACATAAAGAAATATGGATTTCTACCATATCAACTTTTTTTTCAAAGCTGATATGCGCTATTTCATTTATTATACCATTAATATTCTTCTCATTAGACATTGCAACAATTATAAGTGTTATTTGGGGATTACTTTTGCTGGGAATTTTCAGTTACTATATTGCTGTTGAGCAAAAAACAAAACCTTTTAAAGTAATTACTGAACATTTACTTCTTGCATTATTAGTTATTGTTTTAACATATTTTGTGGGTAATAGTATTAATTCAATTTTTTGTTAATATGACAATTTGTCTTTTTTAATTATTTGGCAAGTTATTTGAATATAAATTAAAGTAATTAATAAGTTTATTTAAAAAAAAGTTGCCACGAAGGCACAAAGACATCCGCCAGCTGGCGGACACTAAGAAATCTTTGTGATACTTAGTGTCTTGGTGCTTTTGTGGCTAAATATTTAAATTCCTATACGTTAAAATAATGAAAAAAGACAATAATAAAAAGGAGGATACTACACAGCCCTCCATTGAGCCAGAAGCTACAGCCACTACCAAGGATAAAGGAGCAGAAGGCGAACCGGAACAAGAAGCTGAAGAGGATAAAAAAGAAGACATACCTGATGATCAGCAGTCGAAATATAATGAATTAAACGATAGATATCTTCGGTTATACTCCGAATTTGATAATTATAAGCGAAGAACCACGAAGGAAAGGATCGAACTTTATAAATCAGCAGGAGAAGATATTGTAATCGCTTTGCTCCCGGTTATAGATGATTTTGAGAGAGCACTTAAATCAAATGAGGAAACGAATGACGTTGGGATTATAAAAGAAGGAGTGAAGTTAGTCTATAGCAAGATGATAAACATCCTTGCTCAAAAGGGCTTGGGAAACATGGATTCAATGAAAAAAAAGTTCGACACTGATTTGCATGAAGCGATAACCAAAATTCCCGCCCCATCCAGAAAACTCAGAGGAAAGGTTGTCGATGTTATTGAAAAGGGATATTTATTTAATAATAAGGTAATCAGGTATGCGAAGGTTGTTGTAGGGAATTAGTTTGTTGGTGAATGCAATGCTAATATACTAAATTTACTCCGATGCCAATCCCGACAGCTATCTGGACGAATGAATACTAATGATACAAATATTTCACGCTACCTATTTGCTGTTATTCGTATAATTAGTATATTAGCATCGGGTATAATTATCAACCAATCAATCAATACACAAACCAATCACTAAATCATTAAATGAACAAGCGGGATTATTACGAAGTATTGGGAGTTTCAAAAGATGCCTCCGGGGCGGAGATAAAGAAAGCGTACAGAAAGATGGCATTAAAGTACCATCCCGACAAGAATCCGAATGATAAGAGTGCAGAAGACAAGTTCAAGGAGGCAGCTGAAGCTTACGAGGTCCTCTCTAACCCTGAAAAGAAGGGAAGGTATGATCAATTTGGTCACGCGGGGGTTGGAGGTACTGCAGGAGGGGGCTTTGGCGGTGGGTTCAGCGTAGAAGACATATTCTCTCAGTTTGGAGATATATTCGGTGGCTCACATCCATTTGAAAGCTTCTTTGGGGGTAGCCAGAGAAGAGGAAGAAGAGTTAACAGGGGCTCAAACCTGAGGATAAAGGTTAAGCTCACTCTTGAGGAAATTACCAGTGGTGTTGAAAAAAATATCAAAGTCGAAAAATACATCCCCTGCTCTTCATGTAGTGGTACAGGCGCTCAAAACGGCTCAGGATTTAGTAATTGTTCTTCATGCAATGGAACCGGGCAGGTAACTCGTATGTCCAATACCATTCTCGGAACAATGCAAACCACTTCAACCTGCCCTGGTTGCGGGGGTGAAGGACAAGTAATCACAAACAAATGCAAAAGCTGCTATGGCGATGGAATTGTAAGAGGTGATGAAACTATTAAAATAAACATCCCTGCCGGAGTTGAAGATGGGATGCAACTCTCAGTTAGTGGCAAAGGCAATGCTGCCTCAAGGGGAGGAATCCCGGGTGATCTGATTGTTGTTATAGAAGAAATTGAACACCCCTGGCTCTCAAGAGACGGCAGTAATTTATACTATGACCTGTATATCAATTTTTCCGATGCCGCTCTTGGTGCTACTTCTGAAATACCCACCATTGAAGGAAAAGCAAAAATCAAAATTGAGGAAGGAACTCAATCAGGGAAATTATTACGGCTAAGAGGAAAGGGATTGCCTGCAGTGAACGGATATGGCAGAGGTGACCTTATTGTGAATATAAATGTTTGGACCCCTCAAAAACTCTCCAATGAGGAAAAGAAAATACTCGAGAATCTAAAGGATTCAGACAACTTCAAGCCCAACCCGCAAAAGAGGGATAAAAGTTTTTTTCAGAGGATGAATGAGTATTTTCGGTAGCTTCAATAAATTTGAATTTCTCCTCCAGCTATTTGATCTCGCAAAGGCGCAAAGGGCGCAATGAATACCATGAATAATATTCGATAAAAGAGAAATAATCAGCATATATACATTGAAATTCCGATACTATAAAACAGGTCTCAGCACAGCCAATGCCTTATCAATGCTGTCAACTACGTCAAAGGAAAGACTTAGCTTGTTTTTGGATTCTTTCATCCTGCATGACGCGGGATGTTGCCGGATATAATCCAGTATTTTTAAGAAAAGGTCGGATTGATAGTAGGGTGAATCCTTGTCACTTATAAAATAACAGATCAGTTTATCCTGTTTTAAAATGAGCTTTTCAAAACCAATTTCTTCGGATAACCATCGCAACCTCATGGTATTTAGCAGTTCTTCTGTTTGCTTAGGTAAAGGACCAAAACGGTCAATCAATTTATTTTTAAAGCTGAACAGTTCATCTTCCTCTGTTCCTTTCTGCCCGGGTTTTTTAATACCGTTCAATTCTTCGTATAAGCTCATGCGTTCGGTGATGTTGTTAACATAATCATCGGGAATTAATATCTCCATGTCGGTATCAATCTGACAATCTTTTATAAAGGGACGGGGGACAGTGGGGCGAGGGATTTGCCTGGTATCAATTTCATCTGTTAGTTGTCCTTTGTCTTCCGGCTCTTTAAACAGTTCTTCAAATTCCTTGCTTTTTAATTCCTGTACTGCCTCATCCAATATTTTGTGGTACATGTTAAAACCCAGTTCATTGATAAAGCCGCTTTGCTCTGCTCCTAACAGGTTACCGGCTCCCCTTATGTCGAGATCGCGCAGGGCTATGTTAAACCCGCTTCCCAGTTCTGAGAAATCCTCTATTGCGTGTAAGCGTTTACGGGCTTCATTCGTTAGCGTTGAAACAGGCGGGGCTAAAAGGTAACAAAATGCTTTTTTGTTTGATCTTCCCACTCTTCCGCGCATCTGGTGCAGATCGCTCAATCCATATTGGTGGGCGTAATTAATGATGATGGTATTTGCATTAGGTATGTCAAGTCCCGATTCTATGATGGTTGTTGCAACCAAAACATCGTATTCTTGCTCTATGAAATCTATCATTACTTTTTCGAGCTTCCTGCCTTCCATTTGCCCGTGTCCGATTGCTACTCTCGCCTCAGGACAAACCCGCCTGACCATTCCGGCAATCTCTTCAATGTTTTGAACGCGGTTATGAACGAAAAACACCTGCCCGTTTCTCGAAACTTCATATAAGATTGCTTCGCGAATCACCTCCTCGTTGAATGAATGCAATTCGGTTTGAATGGGATACCTGTTTGGAGGAGGTGTATTGATGATTGACATGTCCCTTGCGCTCATCAATGAGAATTGTAATGTTCTGGGTATAGGAGTGGCGGTTAATGTAAGTGTGTCAACATTTACCTTTAGGGATTTTAATTTTTCTTTTGTTGCAACGCCAAATTTTTGCTCTTCATCAATGATCAATAAGCCAATGTCTTTAAATTTCACGTCTTTACTAATCAACCTATGGGTTCCTATTATGATGTCAATTTGTCCGGTTTCTAATTTTTTTAATGTTTCTTTCTGTTGTTTTGCACTTTTAAACCTGTTAAGGTAATCAATATTGCAGGGAAATTCTTCCAGCCGTTCCCGGAAGGTTTTATAATGCTGTAAAGCGAGGATTGTAGTTGGCACCAGTACTGCAACTTGTTTGCTGTCGGCAACTGCTTTGAGCGCTGCCCTGATGGCTATTTCGGTTTTTCCGAATCCCACATCACCGCAAACCAGCCGGTCCATGGGCACTGGCAATTCCATATCCTGTTTTACATCTTTTGTTGTATTTAGCTGGTCGGGGGTATCTTCATAAATAAAGGAAGCTTCTAATTCATTTTGGATATACGTGTCAGGAGAAAATTCAAATCCTTCCTGCGATTTTCTATTAGCATATAATTTAATAAGGTCTTTAGCAATATCCCTGACCTTTTTTTTGGTCTTTTGTTTTAGCTTGTTCCAGTTGGCGGACCCTAATTTGTTTAATTTCGGCTGAAAGCCCTCTTTTCCTGAATATTTTGAGATGCGGTGCAGCGAATGGATGCTCACATATAATATATCTCCGTCTTTATAGCTCAGCCGTATAGCTTCCTGTGGTTTACCGTTATTGTCAATTTTTTCCAGCCCTTCGAATTTCCCAATGCCATGATCAATATGAACGACAAAATCACTCGGCTTAAGGTTATGGAACTCTTTTAAGGTTATAGCTTCTTTTTTACCAAATCCTCTTTTTAAACCGAACCGGTGATACCTGTCAAAGATCTGGTGATCGGTATAGCAGGCAATTTTCAGGTCTTTATCAATAAAACCTTCGTGTAGAGAAAGCAGGATTGGAGTAAACAATCCCTCTCCGGCTCTTCCGCCAGCTGGCGGAGAGAGAGAGCCACCGCTTTCGCCTTCCCATTCGAATGTAGATGACTCTTTGATAGCTGGCTTTTCCTCCCAATGGGGAGAGCCAAAGAGATTGGTCTCCCCTCTCCTTCGGAGAGTGGTAGGGGGAGAGGTGGGTTGGGCTTCAAATATAGCATACAAACGCTCGATCTGTTTTGAGCTATCTGTTAGGATAATATTTTTAAATCCTTTTTTAATATTTTCGTTAAGGTTTTGGGTTAAGAGCTTAAAGTTCTTGTTAAATGCAGGTTGTGGAGAGATATTGTATTTAATAGTTATATGTGGGTCGAAGAAAAATTGATTTCCAAACTCAATTATAGAAAATTTCTTGAGTTCATTGATAAAATCGTTCGGAGAGACGAGGTAACTTGTCCCGACTGCCCCGTCAGCACCGGAAACATCCCGGGATTGCCTCGTCCCTGCTTCTTTTAATTTATCAACGGTTAATTGAAAATCCTTAAACCATATTGTTGTATTATCCGGGATGAATTGCAGGAAAGACTCTTGATTGATTATTGAGTATTGATTATTGAATATTGATAAATCGGGAATGATATTAATTTGATCTAATTTTTTAACGGACAATTGAGTGGCAATGTCAAAAGTTCGTATGGAGTCTACCTCATCACCGAAAAATTCAATCCGGTATGGGTTTTCGTGAGAGAAGGAGAACACATCAACTATACCTCCCCTAACCGAGAATTGCCCCGGTTCATTAACAAAGTCAGAATATTCAAAACCATATTCATTTAATAGCTCGGTAATAAAATCTATTGACACTTTTTCTCCACTGGTTAATACAATGGTGTTATCGCTGAATTGTTTTTGTGAAACGACCTTCTCACTAAGCGCTTCGGGGTAGGTAACGATACAAGTAGAGTCGCGATGAAGAATACAAGTAGAGACGCGATGCATCGCGTCTCTACTTGTATTCTTCATCGCGTCTTTTTTTTTATTTATTCGAACAAAAACTTCTGTCCTGAGCCCTACATTTGTATTATCAATTTCATCGGGATGATCAGGATGCTTGTAAGAAGGGGGAAAGAACAATACAGAATCCGCGCCAGTGAAAGCGGGGTCACCTGCCTGCGCTGAAGCTTCCCACTTCGCAAAAGCTTCGCGGGACAGGTCGGCAGGCAGGCGTGACACGGCTTTCACTCTATCTGATAAATTTTCCATGTCGTTGAGAAAGCAAGCGGCTTCTTCTTTGTCGGAAAGTACGAAAAGGTGTGTATTGGAGTGATCTTTAGCGACAGCTGATGCAATAAAGGTATGAGCAGAACCGGTAATTCCCTTGAGGTGAATGTAGCAGGGATGTCCTGTTGTAAGTTCGTTTACATAACCACTACTTATTTTACCGGATGCTTCTGGTATCTGCTTTGGATGGATTTTTTCTTCAAGCAGAAACGTTGAATGTAAAGATTCTACTATTTGTGCGGTTTTTTCATCCTGTTGGAAAAGCTGTATCAGATTTTGTATATTCATTTATTGCGAATTTACATATAGTTTTAAAAACAATTTTATGTTTTTAAAATTTAAATAAAACTCCTGGAAAGTATTCCTTTGGAACAATAGACCTAAAAATTAAACAGTTTAACAATATAAATAAACAACGCTTGTTATTGTTCCTTTTTTTTTATCTCACCCTATACCTTCAGCCAGAAAAGCCGGCAAATTTCTTTCCAAGTATTCTTGTAATAGGTTTATTTAATAATGCTTTTACAAAAATGTTTAATTTCGTAAAAATTTTGAACAACAAGATTAATCGGCTATTTTACACAAAAAATACGAAATTTTTATGAAATTATTTGATGGGGAAGAAATTCTCTTTACCTCAAAAAACAAGCGGTTTATTCTGACCACTCACAGGTTAAGGAACGAACATAAAAGCTTTTGGGGAAGTGTTATAAAAAGTATTTTGCATGAAGAGCTGACATCCTGTGAATTGCGAACCATCATTCCTTACAGGTTGCTATGGAAAGTAATTCTGGCTCCGGTTATCATTAACGGTGCAGTTTTTATTATCAATAATTACCTGTTCAAATCATCGCTGCTTAAATTTTTTTTCGGTGAAATCCATATTGAAAGCGCTGTCCTGATCAATCTCTTTTACATTTCCCTGGTAATATCGGGAATATACCTTGTTGACTTTTTCCTCTCGGTAAAAAAGGTCATTTCCTTTCACACAGCAGGAATGACTATTGATATCCTGCTCAGATGGCTTGATTTTGAGGAACGGGAAAACTTTATCAGTAAAGTAGA
>JBDRNO010000229.1:0-10061 GCA_043811005.1 Bacteroidota bacterium
TATCAATTATCAAATGACCGAAACAGTTTTGGTCATTGAGTTTTTGAGCATTGTGATTTATTTGTTATTTGGTACTTGTAATTTGTAATTTTAAAATTCATCCAAACATTCGGACTTTATAGACGGACACTAATTAGTGTCGAACACTTAAATCATTGAATATAAACAGCCGGTTTATATAAGGATGAAAAAGACCAACAACAGCATATCCTTTGTATTAGACAATCAAATTGTTCATATAAACTTTAATAGATCACAGGATTTAAAACCTACCACAACACTTTTAAACTATTTACGAAGCTTACCTTTCAAAACCTTACTGCCTGAAGAGCATCACTCAGGGCAATTAGCGGAACATCCTCATTCTGAAGAGGATGCCTGCTTATCCACTCATAAAGGTGTAAAAGAGGGCTGTGCAGAAGGCGATTGCGGTGCTTGTACAGTGGTTTTGGGTGAATTGGAAGGAAATAACAAGATAAAATACAAAGCCGTTGATTCCTGCCTTGTTTTTCTTCCCATGATCCATGGCAAACAATTGATCACTGTTGAAAACATAGGCACTTCAGAGAACTTACACCTTATTCAAAAGGCAATGGTAGAAACCCATGGAAGTCAATGTGGCTTTTGTACGCCCGGGTTTATAATGTCATTGTTTTCCCTTTATAAAAATTCCAATAAACCAGGCAGACAAGAAATAAACGATACATTAGCAGGTAATCTTTGCCGCTGTACCGGCTACAGGTCAATAATCAAAGCGGCTGCCATGTCATGTGTAAATAATGGTATTGACCGGTTTACTGAAAAAGAGCCAGAGATAGCCAAACTGCTGTCAAAGATCAATCAAAAGAATGATAACATTTCTATCATTAATAAGATCCCTATCATCTCAGGTGTTGGTAAAGAAGTTGTGCAGAAATATTTCCGGCCGTCAGATTTAAAGGAAGCTGTAAAGCTCAGAAGCCAATATAAAAAAGCCATCCTGATCAATGGAGCAACAGATGTTGCTTTAATGGTAACAAAGAACATGGAACTTCTAACAGGGATCATTGACCTTGGTGGTGTTAAAGAATTAAAACAAATTCACGAAGGCAGTAACAAAGTTACATTCGGGGCAGGAATGTGCTTAGAGCATGTGAGAACATTGTGCAAAGAAAAATTCCCCGCTTTATATGAAATGCTATCAGTTTTTGGTTCTAATCAGATCAGGAACTTAGCTACTTTGGGCGGTAATCTCGGCTCAGCATCACCTATTGGAGATACACCTCCGGTACTGATGGCTTATGACGCAACAGTTGTGTTGGAAAGCATTAATGGAAAAAGAGAGGTAAAAGCAATTGATTTCATTACAGGTTACCGCACAACCCAAATAAAACCGGATGAAATTATCACCAAAGTTGTCATCCCCAAACCAGGAAACGAACTAATTATTAAATCCTATAAGGTTTCAAAGAGAAAAGATCTGGATATCTCAACAGTAAGTGGCGGATTCCGCCTTGAATTAGACAAAGTAGATAAAGTTAAGGATATCCGGTTGGTTTATGGTGGCATGGCAGCCATGACCAAAAGGGCTGAAAAAGCAGAAGAATTTCTAAAGGGAAAACAGTGGAATAGGGCAACAGTAGAGCAAGCTATGTGTCTGATTGATGATGAATTCACCCCTATTTCAGATGCCAGGTCAAGTGCTAAGGGAAGAAAAGTGATGGCGAGGAATTTGTTGTTGAAGTTTTGGAGTGAGACGAAATATGAAGTATGAGGTAGGATGTAGGAAGTATGAATGGGGGAATGGATTTTGGGGAATGTAGAGATGTTGTTGGTCGAAGTCCCCCGATTGCATCGCATTAGAGTCAAGTTAAAATATAACAAGACAACAGGAATCTATATAAACACCAGCGGTTTAGGATAAATTGAATATCGAATATTGAACATTAGAATATCGAATAACGAATTAAAAAAAATTATGACTTGCTGGCGGGATATAATTCAAAATTCATCATTCGATTGTTCGATGTTCATTATTCAAAAAGCGTTAAATTTATTGCTCTGTTATCAAATATCCAATATCCAACATCCAATATCCAAAAGATGAATACCCCCCACGAAAGCGCTATATACCACGTAACCGGTGAAGCAGTATATATTGATGACATATTGGTAAATGAACAGTTGCTCTATGGTTGCGTTTATTACAGCCCTCATGCTCATGCCAAGATCAAGTCCTTTGATCTTGGTGAAGCCAAAAAGCTACCCGGTGTACATGCTGTTCTATGTTATAAAGATATTCCCGGAGAAAACCAGATGGGGCCTGTTATCAAAGATGAACCCGTGTTGGCAAAAGATGAAGTGAATTTCGTTGGACAGGCAATGTTCCTGATTGCTGCAAAAAATGAGGAAATAGCACGGGAAGCAAAAAAGCTGATTAAAGTTGAATACCTGACCCTTGAGCCAATCTTAACCATCGAAAAAGCAATGGAGAAAGGCGAACTTATTCAACCGGCAAGGAGAATAGAATGCGGAGATGCAGGAAAAACTTTCAATAAAGCCCTGCACATCATTGAAGGAGAATTGAAGATCGGTAGCCAGGAACACTGGTATCTCGAAACTCAGGTTGCATTGGGCGTTCCAGGTGAGGGCAGTGAAATTAAAGTCTATAGCTCAACTCAGCATCCTTCAGAGACACAGGCGCTTATAGCAGAGGTGTTGGAAATCCCCAAAATGGAAGTTGAAGTGCAGGTAAGGAGGATGGGTGGTGCTTTTGGGGGAAAAGAAACACAGGCAAATCATACAGCCATCTGGACAGCTTTGCTCTGTCAAGCAACCAGGCACCCGGTAAAGATACGGCTTTCACGTGATGACGACCAGAAAATGACAGGGAAGAGGCACCGTTTCCTGATTAAATACAAAACCGGCTTTGATGATGAGGGTGTTATTTCTGCTATAGATGTTGAACAGAATGCTGATGCAGGGGCGGCAACCGATCTTACAATGGCTATTCTTGAACGCACCATGATGCATGCGGAGAATTGCTATTACATCCCTAATATGCAGATAACCGGTAATCCGTGGAAGACCAATCTGCCACCCAATACAGCCCTCAGGGGCTTTGGCGGCCCGCAGGGAATGGCATGTATGGAAACTATTATTGACAAAATTGCGAGATACCTAAAGAAAGACCCTGCTGAAATAAGGTATAAGAATTTTTATGGTATCAACGACCGTAATATAACTCCCTACGGTCAGGTTGTAGAGAACAATCGCTTGTATTTATTATATGACCAATTAGTGAAATCTTCTGAATATCGAAAAAGAAGAAAATCGATTGACAAATTCAATGCACAGAACGAGTTCTATAAAAAAGGCATTGCTATAACACCAGTTAAGTTCGGAATATCCTTTACAACATCATTCCTGAACCAGGCAGGGGCATTGGTGAATGTCTATAAGGATGGTACAGTGCTTGTAAACCATGGCGGTACGGAAATGGGGCAGGGATTGAATACCAAGATCCGTCAGATTGCTGCAATGGAGTTTGGAGTTAGCCTGGATAGAGTTAAAGTAAATGCTACCAATACTTCAAAAGTGCCAAATACCTCTGCTACTGCCGCTTCTTCCGGTACTGACATGAATGGAATGGCAGTAAAAAATGCTATTGAGAAGCTGAAGAAAAGAATAGCAGGGGTGGTAGCAAATGCAGATTTCCTAAATCTAAAAACCAAAGAAGAAAACATCGTCTTTGAAAACAACTATATCTATGATGCCAAAAATCCTAAAAGGAAAATAAGTTTTGACCAGGCAACTTCCTTTGCGCATCTCAACAGGGTGAGTCTTAGCGCTACCGGGTTTTACAGCACTCCCAATATCCATTTTGACAGGGAAAAAGGCAAAGGTCGTCCGTACCACTATTATGCCTTTGGAATGGCAGTGACAGAAGTATTGTTGGATACCCTCACCGGTTATTATAAAAATCTCAGGATTGATATTCTTCATGATGTGGGTGAATCATTGAATCCCGGCATTGACATGGGTCAGATAGAAGGTGGATACATACAAGGTGTGGGCTGGTGCACTACCGAAGAATGTAAATGGGACGAAAAAGGTAACCTGCTCAACCATTCGCCTGATACATACAAAATACCGGCTATACAAGATATCCCTGAAGATTTCAGGGTGGAGATATTAAAAGGTGTCCCAAATCCCAATACTATTCGTAGCAGCAAAGCAGTAGGCGAACCGCCTCTTATGCTCGCATTCTCCTGCTGGCTGGCGATAAAAGATGCTATTTCTGCCGTTGGTAACCATGAAATTGAGCCTGAATTTTCCCTGCCGGCTACTAATGAGGTGATATTGCTTTCTATTGAGAATATCAAGCAGCAGGTTGTATGACCCTCAGGGTTTTCAAAACCCTGAGGGTCTTTATTACAATAGGATATCTTCAATACCGCTAAACACTTACTGAAATCCTTAGGGCCTTTACATTAAAAATCATACCCTATTCCAAACTTGACGAGAATACCCTTGTCAGTATAATATCTATCATTTTTAATTAAGTTTATTTCATTTTCATAATAATCCAAAGACCAAATTAATCCTAAACTAAAGCTTTGATTAATATACATATTATCAATTAAATTCCATTTAAAACCAAATCCAAGATATTGTTCAATATCTGAATAGCCACCTTCATTTCCAAATGATTCATATTTATTTCGTATAATTTGAAAATCATAAGCAAGATAAAAGTTTAATCTTTTATGTATGTGGAATGGATTTATTTGATAACCTCCTTGTATTCCTGTTTCCTTCAAAATATTAAAATTTAAATCCAATTCTGTATCATATTTTGGGCCAATAAAAAAAGAGTGCTTTTTATATGTTAACACGAAACTTGGACAAATGTAATAGCGATAGTAGTTATAGGGCGTGAATAGTAAAGACATGTTGACACCGTAACGTATTTTTTGTATTGTATCCTTCTTTGCGAAGGCTGGTAAATCAATTTTGTCGTTGTTAAACATTATATTGGGTAAGTTATTGAAATATATCTTCTCGTTTCTTATTCTATCGGATATCTCTGTATTTTCGCTAAGATAATTGGCTAATTTTTTCCTGTTGAATATTTTATCTGAAAAAATTTTCGTTCTAACAGTTAATGGTTTTATGGAATCTATTTTTACAATGAATTTTTTTCCTGATAAAGATAAACCAGGTAAATACTTTGTTTCATACAGACTTATTTTCCCTTCTTCAATAACTTTAACAAAACTATACCTGCCAATATTTAGTTGCCAGAACAAAAGATTTAATGGTATAAAAACGGATCTATAAAGTTCATTACTCCATTTATAATAGACTATTTCTCTTGCGGTGTAAATTTTTTTCTTTCCATCTTCATAACCTTTAAATCCTACTTCTGAATAACAATCACTTCTTCTTTTTTTTGTCATTCCATAGATAGTATCATTATATACTGTAATAATATAACCTTCCTGCCATTTTATGTCTTGACACATAGAAAAAGGTATAATGGAAATGGAAAATATAAAGAAAATAAAGATTTTTTTCATAATTATTCCAATAACAGACATTTGATAAAACGTAGATGTATTTTTATTTATTATATTTGTATGAATTTAATGTATTACTTAAATATCATTAGCCATGATACACAAAAAAATACTTCTTACAATCGGTATAATTGGAATTATAGGGATAAATGTAAATGCCCAGACTTGGAGTTCTGTTGGAACAGGGATGAATAATTTTATTTTCGCTTTAGCTACAGATACCATTAATAATATTTTATATGCAGGTGGGGGATTTTCTACTGCAGGAGGAGTACAGGCAAACAATATAGCAAAATGGGACGGAGTAGGTTGGGATTCTGTTGGAACTGGAACAGATAATACTGTTAATTCTTTTGCTTTTTATAATAGTGAATTACAGGTAGGGGGCCAATTCTCAAATGCAGGAGGAAACACCGCAAACGGTATTGCAAAATGGGATGGAATAAATTGGTCAAATTTAAGCCTAGGGATGAATGGCGGTAATGTTTATTCATTAATAACATTTAACGGGGATCTATATGCTGGGGGGGTATTTATCCAAGCCGGTTTAATACCTGCTAATTATATTGCTAAATGGGATGGACTAAGCTGGGATACAGTAGGTTCGGGTATGAGTAATGCAGTCAATGCCCTAACAATATATAATGGTGAACTTTATGCTGGGGGTTTATTTGTTTCTGCTGGTGGAGATACAGTAAATAGAATCGCTAGGTGGGATGGTGTGAATTGGAATAGCTTAGGATCCGGGTTGATCAATGCTGCTGTTTATTCATTAATAGAGTATAATGGTGAACTTTACGTTGGTGGTATGTTCAATACTGCCCTTGGAAGTCCTGAAAATTATATAGCAAAATGGGATGGAAGTGTGTGGAGTTCAGTTGGTACAGGCGTTGATAGTACTGTATTTGCACTGTGTGTGTATCATAATGAACTTTATGCAGGAGGTTTGTTTACTACTGCTGGAGGTATTACAGCTAGCCATATTGCCAAATGGAACGGAATTAGTTGGGATTCTTTAGGTAGCGGACTAAGTGGCCTAAATAGTCAGGTTCGTACCTTAGAAGTATATAATGATGAGCTTTATGTTGGGGGTGTATTCACTACTGCCGGTGGAGACTCAGCAAGTAATATTGCGAAATTGTACATGCCAATTGATTCTTGTTTGATGAATATGCCTATAATTAATAATGTATCAACCTCTGATGTTACTTGTAATGGATATAGCAATGGGACAGCTAGTGTATTTGTCTCGGGAGGAACCACTCCCTATATTTATATTTGGTTAAATTCGTTAAGCGATACTATCGCTTCAAGCGATAGCATCGCTGGTTTAACAGCCGGAACATATTCAGTAATTGTTACAGATTCATCAGGATGTACGGCAAATGATACGGTGATCATAAGTCAACCGCCTGCTTTAACTGCAAGTATGACAAAAACTAATGTAAGCTGTTACGGAGGCAATAACGGAACTGCAACTGCAAATCCATCAGGCGGTACATCTCCTTATACTTACCTATGGTGCGGTTGTGCAGGCAGCCAGACAACTCAAACAGCCACCGGCTTATCATCAGGCGGGTATTCGGTAACAGTAACTGATGCCAATGGATGTTCGGTTGTGGTTGGTGTTTCCATCACTCAACCTTCACAATTATCTTTATCTGTTACTTCTACCGGTGCATCATGCAATGGCTATTGTGACGGTACAGCTACAGCAGTGGCATCCGGAGGTACTGCACCATATAGCTATTTATGGGATGACCCCGGAACACAAACAGGTTCAACTGCAACAGGTTTATGTGCCGGGACTTACAATGTAACTGTTACTGATACCAATGGATGTATTGATTCTGATGCTATTACAATAACTCAACCGGATGCCTTAATCGCACCCGTTATTACCCCGGGTGTGAGTTGTTATGGAGGCAATGACGGAACTGCAACTGTAAATCCATCAGGAGGGACATCTCCTTATACATACCTATGGTGCGGCTGTGCAGGCAGCCAGACAACTCAAACAGCCACCGGCTTAACAACAGGTGGATATTCGTTAACTGTAACTGATGCCAATGGTTGTACGGCCTTTGGTAGCGTCTTTGTTACACAACCCCAACTCTTAACCGTAGCTGTTACTTCCAATGATATGACCTGCAATGGCATATGTGACGGTTCAGCAACTGCAGTAGCATCCGGAGGTACTGCACCATACAGCTATTTATGGGATGACCCCGGAACACAAACCGGTTCAACTGCAACCGGTTTATGTGCAGGCACTTACAACATTTTAGTCATTGATTCGCTTTCTTGCTCAACTACAACATCAGTAATCGTAACCGAACCTTCACCAATTACCTTGTTGTTAGCATCAACTCCTGCTGCTTGCTGGAGTTCTGATGGTACTGCAACAGTTACCGCTTCTGGTGGAACGGGCTCATATACTTATTCCTGGACGCCTGTTGGAGGTACAAGCGATATCGCAACCGGGCTTGCTGCAGGTATTTACACTGTTACAGTTTCCGACTCAAATGGTTGTTCGCAATCAGATAGTGTAGCTGTTGGGAATACCGGTGGGCCTGCTGCGAATATTACATCCTCTGCTGATGTGAATTGTTTTGGCAACAGTAATGGGCAGGCAACTGTAACTGCCTCGGGGGGTACAACTCCTTACACATATTTATGGTCACCCAGCGGTGGTAACGGTGTAACAGCAACCGGTTTGGTTGCCGGAACTTACAATGTAACAGTAACCGATGCCAGCGGATGTATAGATTCTGATACTATCACAATAACTCAACCGGATGCCTTAATCGCACCCGTTATTACCCCGGGTGTGAGTTGTTACGGTGGCAATGACGGAACTGCAACTGTAAATCCATCTGGAGGGACATCTCCTTATACATACCAATGGTGTGGTTGCGCAGGTAGCCAAACTACTCAAACCGCCACCGGCTTAACAACAGGTGGATATTCGTTAACCGTAACTGATGCCAATGGTTGTACTGCCTATGGTAGTATTTTTGTTACACAACCTCAACCTTTAACTGCATCTGTTACCTTCACTGATTTGACCTGCAATGGCATATGTGACGGTTCAGCAACTGCAATACCATCAGGAGGTACTGCACCATACAGCTATTTATGGGATGACCCCGCAACGCAAACCGATTCAACGGCAACAGGTTTATGTGCAGGCACTTACAACGTTACGGTAACTGATACGTTTTCCTGTACAACTACAGCGCAGGTTAACCTGACCGAACCATCACCCATTGCATTGTCGTTAACTTCAAATCCTGCTGCCTGCGGAATTTCAGATGGTTCTGCAGCAGTTACCGTTACCGGTGGTATACCCCCTTATTACTATATATGGAATGATCCTGCCGGACAAACCAATTCAACTGCAACCGGGCTCCCTGCTGGAATTTATACTGTTACAGTAACCGATTTCAATGGCTGCTTGCTGTCAGCTAGTATAGCAGTTGTAGATTCAGATGGGCCTGATGTGAACATTGCTTCCACCACAGGTGTAAGTTGTTTTGGCGGTGGTGATGGAGAAGCAATAGTAACGGTTTCGGGGGGGACATCTCCATATACATACACATGGTATCCGGTTTGTGCCAACAATGATACTGTGACAGGATTAAGTGCCGGTGGTTATACATGTACGGTTACAGATGCCGGTGGATGTATCTCAATAGTGTCAATAACCATCACAGAGCCCGATCCCATAATTGTTACAGTATCTAATAATGCAACGATTTGTATTGGTGAGAGTACTTTAATAAGTGCATTTGTAACCGGAGGAACCCAACCTTATATATATATTTGGGATAATGGGTTGGGTAATGGCAGCGCTCATTATGTTTCACCTTCTACCACTACTACATATACGGTGATTGTTATTGATTCAAATCTTTGTACAGGAGTTGCTCAATCAATAACAGTTGCTGTTGAAACCTGTTCGAGTGTGGAGGAATTGGAGGCATTGAATGAAATTATTGTTTATCCAAATCCAAATGCAGGAGAATTCACAATTGAGATGGAAATTCCCGAACCTCAGAATTTGCAATTAAATATTATCAACATTTTGGGTCAGGAAATTTTTTCGGAATATTTAGCAAATGTTGGTGGTAAGTACATTAGACAGATTAAGTTATCTGATCACTCAACAGGTATCTACAACCTGCAAATTCAAAACAATAGCTATATTATCAATAAAAAGATAATTATAGAATAGGTAACCCCAAACTGTGTGTTTTCCTTATTAAATTTTTTGGCGTAATTGACAAATTTCACCATTCAGAGCTGACTAATCCCGTCCGCCAGCTGGTGGACGGGGTTAGTAATTATTATAACTCGATATCATTGCTGAAGAGTAAGAGTAATGGAAACGTGGTGCTATTCTGATAACAGATTCCTCATTTCTTTCCGCTACGCTTCACTACATTCGGAATGACAGCATTTTTGGGAGAAACGTGGAGGGAGAGCGGTTGCGGGCAA
>JBDRNO010000230.1:0-24555 GCA_043811005.1 Bacteroidota bacterium
TTTCATTTGACATTCGACATTTGAAATTTATTTCTTAATTTGTGCGCATTAAACGTCTATACCAATGTCATTAATGTATATTTATCAAAATATGTGGGTACACCGTAGGTTCCGACAGACAGGCGAAATCCGAAAAACAAAATCCGAAACAAATCCAAAATTAGAATTTTCAAATGTTCAAAACAACTTAGATTTACGATTTTTAATTTCAGATTTGCCACAAAGGTAAGTATCACAAAGATAAATTTTAATGTGCGATTAATTAATAATAGAATTAAAGAATGAGATTATAAACTTAGTGTAACT
Organism: Bacteroidota bacterium; assembly: GCA_043811005.1. Taxonomy (GTDB): domain Bacteria; phylum Bacteroidota; class Bacteroidia; order NORP154; family NORP154; genus JBDRNO01. The sequence continues at coordinate 307 of JBDRNO010000230.1, forward strand.
TTGTGTCTTTGTGGCAAAATTCTTTTTAAGATTACAATTAATTTATTATTTTGCACATGGTATAGAATTAAAAAAAGATAGAAACATAAATAAGCAACAAAATATGAACCTTGAAAATATTTGCGAAAAAACCCGGGAACTCACTTATGAGGTTGGGCGTTTCATAAAAAATGAAGTAAATAAGTTAAGTTCTGATTCCATTAAGACCAAAGACACACACGATTTTGTCACTTATGTTGATAAGACATCTGAAGAGAGATTGGTCATGGAGTTGCAAAAAATACTTCCCGGAGCGAATTTTATTACTGAAGAAAATACCATTCCCCCTGACCCTGAATGCTCGGTGTGCGTGGCAAGCGGCAGCCCCTCCCCGACCTCTCCGCCAGCTGGCGGAAGGGAGACCCTCCTCAGAGGCAAGCAAGATCCTCCGCTTGAAGGATCAAGTATGAAAAAAAGTGGAAATGAGAACGAAAATTATACATGGATCATTGACCCATTGGACGGGACGACAAATTTTATTCATTCGGTTCCATGTTATTCTATTAGTATTGCTTTAATGAAGGATAATGAAATTGTTATGGGGGTTGTATATGAAATTAACCTCAAAGAGTGTTTTTATTCATGGAAAGGAAGCAAAGCATACCTGAACGGAAAAGAGATAAATGTATCCAATGTTAAGAAACTGGATGATTCATTATTGGTTACGGGATTTTCACATTCTGATTTCACTCTTTTGGATGAGTGCATGGATCTGTTCAAGTATTTCATGAAGCACACTCATGGTGTGCGCAGGTTCGGGTCTGCAGCAGTTGATCTTGTTTATGTTGCCTGCGGCAGGTTTGATGGGTTTTACGAATACAGTTTACATGCCTGGGATGTTGCAGCAGGGGCATTCATCGTTCAGCAGGCAGGCGGCAAGGTTTGTGATTTTCGCGGGAAGGATGATTTTATTTTTGGAAAAGAAATAATCTCTTCCGGGCCTGGGATCTTTGACGAGTTTTCGGAAGTTGTGAGGAGATATTTGGGTGCATAAAAACCTATATTGATAAAAAAAATACATTAAGCCACGCCATGTTAACCGGAATACATTTTCTTCTAACATATACATGTAACTACGAATGCGACCACTGTTTTGTCTACAGCAGTCCCAATGCAAAGGGAACTTTCACTTTGGCTCAGATCCGACAAGTTATTGACGAAGTCATCAGGATCGGAACAATTGAATGGGTATATTTTGAAGGAGGGGAGTCATTTCTGTTCTACCCGTTAATGCTTGAAGGGATCAAGCTCGCTGGTGGTATGGGATTCAAAACCGGGGTTGTGACCAATGCATATTGGGCAACTACGGAGGAGGATGCAGAGCTTTGGCTCAAGCCGCTTTATGAGTTGGGGATATCTGATGTCAGCATAAGTGACGACTCATTTCACTATGAAGATGAAAAAGATACTCCTGCCAAAAATGCTCTATCTGCTGCAAGAAAGCTTGGTATTCCTGTAGGTTCAATTTGTATTGAGAAACCTGTGGTTGATGCAGGAGACACTAAATCCAGGGAGGGTGCTGTTATCGGTGGCGGAGCTTTGCTCAAGGGAAGAGCAGTTGAGAATTTAACAGAAGGCCTTCCCAAAAGGAGATATAACGAGTTCAGAGAATGCCCGGAGGAAGACCTGGGAGATCCGAAAAGAGTTCATCTTGATCCGTATGGATATGTTCACCTTTGCCAGGGGTTGGTTATGGGTAATATGTGGGAGACACCATTATCCGGTCTTGTCAAAAACTATGTCCCCGATCTGCACCCAATTTGCAATCCACTGCTGAAAGGCGGCCCGGCATTTTTAGCCAAAGAATATGAGGTCAAACACGAGGTTGAATATGTCAGTGCCTGTCATTTCTGTTACAACGTCCGCCTGGCTCTTTTGGATAGATTTCCAAAACACCTTGCACCACGCCAGGTTTATGGATTGGAATAATCCCGGATAATAAACTCGTCTTTATTACTAGTGTCGTGTCAACGATACTTTGGTAGGTAATAAGGAAATAGGGATATAAGGAAATAGGGGGAATAAAGGAAATAGATGGAATAAAGGAAATAGAGGAAATAGATGAAATAGGGGGAATATGGGGAATCGAGTATATTATTAATACAACCATATATTTTTATACCCTAACACCTTAATACCCTTATACCTTTATACCTCTATACCTTAACCGTAAAATCAGTATTGATACATTACTAATTATTAAAAAACGTTGTTTGGTAAAGTGCCTATTGAATAAAAAGCAGAAGTGTTTCTTCCAGGAAGCGGGTTTTATCAATAGGTACGACCCCAACTTTTTCACATACCAATCCTCCGGCAAGATTAGATAATGCAGCAATTTGAACCGGGGAAATGCCTGATGCAAGGCAAAGTGCAGCTACACTGATAACAGTATCTCCTGCTCCTGACACATCTGAAATGTCACGAAGATGAGCTGATACGACCTCCTTAATATTGTCACTACTGACATAAATGCCGGTTTCTGATAATGTTAAAAGTATGGTATTAATGTTTTGTGATGAGTGCAGTGAGTCAATAACTTTTTTAAGTTCGTTAATATTTCTATGGTCAATATCAATTTTCAAACCCTCTTTAAGTTCCTTCAGGTTTGGTTTGAATAATGCTATATTTTTATAGGATGTAAAATTCTTTTCCTTTGGGTCAACTGCTACAGGGATATTTCGTTTGTTAGCTTCCGAAACAACTTCATCAATAAAAGCCGGGGTGATCAATCCTTTATCATAATCTTCAAAAATTATTACGTCTATCTTTTGGTCATTTAAAATGTCATTAACCGTATTTAATAACTGTTTTGATTCAGTAGTTGAAATATCCGTCTCAATTTCTTCATCAACGCGCAGCAATTGATGATTACTGCTAATAATCCTGGTTTTTACGGTAGTCTGCCTGCTCTTGCTTTTAATGATACCCTGTGCAGTAATATTTTGTTCCTTAAGCAACTCAATGAACAGTTCGCCTTTCTCATCATTACCAATTATGGAACAAATAATTGGAATTGCACCCATTGACTGAATATTCAATGCAACATTTGCGGCTCCTCCTAAACGGTTCTCTCTCTTATTAACTGCAACTACAGGCACGGGGGCTTCGGGTGATATCCTCTCAACTTTACCCCACATATAAGCATCAACCATTACATCCCCGATGATCAGTACCCTGAGGTTATTAAATGAGTTGAAAATGATATTTATTTCTTCTTTGAACACCGATTACACCGATTATAAATGATTACATAATAAACAATTTAGCTATCTAACAATCATTTAACAATGTGCAAATATAATTATATAGTTAACAACTGTTCCTGTATATAAATAACTGGTCATTACCTAAATCATCTTTAGAAATTAACTCCTCTGAAATTAGAGGGGCTTTTAATCCTTTTTTAAAATTCTCATTGCTAATGAAAACCCTTGCTTCGTCCCACTGATTGCCTTCTATGAAAGTGTTCAGGAGTTGCCGTCCTCCTTCAATTATGACGGAACTAATATTTTTTTTGTAGAGTTCATATAAAATTTTTTCTGCAATATTGTCTTTAAAATCAATAACAACATACTCAATATTACTTTGTGATTTTTTTTCGGTGGCAGTAAAAATAATAGTAGGAATAGACCTGTCAAATAAATTCAATTTTTCAGGCAATCTCATTGATCTGTCCAAAACCAAACGCAGGGGATTATTGCCACTCCATTCCCTTACATTCAATTGAGGATCATCAAGCAGGGCTGTATTCGTGCCAACCATGATTGCCTGCTCCTGGCTTCGCCATTTATGGACAAGTGTCCTCGACAGCTCATTGCTTATCCACACCTGGTCGGCTTTTCCCGGATGCTCTTTTACCGCGGATACCGAAGCGGTACCAGGTGAGATAAATCCGTCAAGCGTTTGCGCCCATTTTAAAATTATATATGGCCTTTTTTTTTCGTGGAATGTAAAAAAACGCCTGTTCAGCTCTTTTGCTTCATTTTCCAGGATACCAACAGTCACATTGCATCCCGCCCGTTTTAGCTTTTCAATTCCCTTACCGGAGACCCTGGGAGCAGGGTCTATACAACCTATGATAACCCTCGGTATTTCATGTCGAATGATCAGATCTGTGCAGGGTGGGGTTTTGCCGAAATAACAGCATGGTTCAAGGTTCACGTAAAGAGCAGCAGTTTTAAGCAGTGCTTTATCTGGTATAGAGTTGATTGCATTTACCTCTGCATGCGCCTCTCCGAATTTTTGGTGACACCCCTCTCCGATGATGGTTCCTTCATTAACAATAACACAACCCACCATTGGATTAGGCGCTACATACCCCAGCCGGTTCCTTGCCAGTTCAATACAGCGGTGCATATAAGATGGATTTATCATAAATATTACTATAATTTATACACAATTTACAAAGTTAAATTCTTATTTAAGTTTCGCAAAATAACCTATTTCAAATTAATATGATAAAGTGTTAATTCTTCTACCGGGTTTTTGATTATCTTATCAATTACCACCCCTTTGTCAGCAGCAACCTTTTTCAATATTTCGCTGAAAAAATACCCAACCGAACCGGCACAACCCATCTTTACATCTTTATGTTTGGGATACTTACATATATGCCTGTTAAAGAAAATCTCAAAGCATGAATACACAAGTTGTTCAACATAAGGATTTTTAATGTTCTGAAAAAGAAATTTACTAAAAGATGCCAAAAACCTGTTAGGTAATGGCTTTTCGTAAACAGTTATCAGGATGTCTTCTTTTGACAGGTTGAATTTTTCGTCAAATTTTCCGGAAAGTTCGCCTGGTAATTCTTTATACAAATATGCCCTGATAAGCTCTTTCCCCATGTATGCTCCGCTGCCCTCATCGCCTAGAATATAGCTCAATGCAGGAATATTTTCAACAATTTTTCCTCCATCATAATAACAGGAGTTTGAGCCGGTGCCGAGAATAGCTGCTATTCCCTCATCACGACCGCACAATGCTCTTGCAGCGCCTAAAAGGTCATGATAAACCTCAACTTTGGCATTCTTGAAATTTTCTTCCAATGCCAATCTTACCACCTCACATTTGCCTTTACTGGAACACCCGGCACCATAAAAAAATATTTGAGAAACAGCATTGGCAGGTATTTCCGGGATCAATTCTTTCCTGAGTTCTAACGAAATTGTTTCCGTATCACAATAATAGGGATTAAAACCCATTGTTTTATAATGATGTATCTTGTTCTGCCCGTCAATCAAACGCCAGTCTGCCTTTGTTGAACCACTGTCTGCTAATAATACCATAATAATTGGCTATTGGATTTTCATTTAAAATTATAATATAATTAGTGAAAATTCGTGTAATTAGTGGCAAAATTACTTTTTAATTGATAATTTCGTATAATTTTATACTGATGCATAATTACGTTATTATAATACTCTCCATTCCTTACTTGCTACTCAATAGTACTTGCTGTTTTGCCCAAAAGCCGACAAAAATCGAGATTGTCAATGCCGACATCCTTGAGTATGATGAACAATTGGGTAGCAATATAAGGCGGTTAATAGGTAATGTTGCCTTTAAACAAGATAATGTTCTCCTATACTGTGACAGCGCTTATATGTATCCGGAAAAAAATTCGCTGGATGCTTTTAGCAAAGTTCACATTAATCAAGGCGATACATTAAACATTTATGGAGACCTTCTTAATTACAATGGAAATACAAAAATGGCGGAACTGCATGGGAATGTCAAACTCATTCAAGAAGATATGACACTGACCACAGAGCATCTCAACTACGATATCAATGAAAACATGGCTAACTATTACAATGGAGGAAACGTTATTGATAAAAATAATAATCTGTCCAGCATAAAGGGGTATTATTATTCAAACACCAGGTTATTTTTCTTTAAAGACAGTGTAGTACTGCTCAATCCCGAATACACAATGAATACCGATACGCTCAAATATAATACCATTACTGAAATTGCTTATTTCTTCGGGCCAACTACAATCATAAGTAAAAATCCCGAAGGAGATAACGGGGCAGGCAATATTATCTACTGTGAAAACGGGTGGTATGATACCAGGAATGACCTGTCTCAATTTAATAAAAATTCCACTCTTCAATTTGGCAAACAGACGATAACTGGCGACAGCCTGTTTTACGACAAGGACAAAGGATACGGACAGGCATTTGATAATGTTGAAATCACCGATACTGTTGAAAACATCATCATAAACGGCAATTATGCAGAATATTTCGAGGAAAGCGACCTTACGATAATTACCGGAAATGCAATGCTAACCCAGATATATGACGAGGATTCCCTGTTCCTTCATGCAGATACGCTTAAAGCAACTTATGACAGTACCGGTAAAAACAGGATCATGTATGCATATTATAAAGTAAAATTCTACAAATCCGATTTACAGGGGAGTTGCGATTCACTCATATATGCCTATAGTGACTCAATCATTCAGCTTTATGATAAACCGGTCCTGTGGTCTGATGAAAATCAATTCACCGCTGAATACATTGAAATAAAAACTAATGATGAAGGAATAAGCTCCTTATGGATGTATAATGATGCATTTATTATTTCCCGGGTAGAATCTCCTGGTAACTATGAAAAAGATACAGCATTGACCTCAACCGGGGAAGACACTATTGTAAAGGATGAAAGCGCGGTTGTATCACTGGATCCTGCTCCTTTTAACCAGATCAAAGGCAAGAATATGACCGGGTATTTTATTGACAATCATCTGCACAAAATCAAAGTCACCGGTAACGGACAAACCATCTATTACGCACAAGAAGATGATGGCTTTTTTATTGGTGTTAACAAGGCAGATTGCAGCGATATGCTGATAATTGTTAAAGACAATACGATAGAAACAATCACTTTTCTCACAAAGCCAGGTGCCACTCTATATCCGATGAATGATCTAAAGCCGGATGACCTGCTATTTAAAGATTTCAAATGGTTTGATGAAAAGAGACCTATGAAGAAAGAGGATATATTTGTGTGGGAATAAATTATTTTTTTTATCTCTATAACAAATGTGCCCCGCAACTTTTACAATAGACCGCATCTTTATCATGTCTTTCTAAAGAACAATTTGTACATGCTTTGGTCTTTGTTGTCACCGTTATCTTTCTCACCTGCGACAGTTCAACACCAACAATTCCAGTTGGTACTGCAATAATACCATATCCCATGATCATCAGGATTGTTGCCATTACCTGTCCCAAAATAGTGCTTGGTAAAATGTCTCCGTATCCCACTGTTGTAACTGTTACAATCGCCCAATATATGCCTTTAGGAATACTGGTAAAGCCATGTTCCGGTCCTTCCACTATATACATAAAAGTTCCTGCAATGATCACAATCGTGAATACAACACCTAAAAAAACAGCTATTTTTTCGCGGCTTGCCATAATGGCATCACTTAAGATCCTGGCTGCATTAAGATAACGCACTAATTTTAATATTCTGAATATTCGCAGCAAGCGGATTGTACGGATGTTGAGAAGGAAAGACATTGGTGGGAAGATAATGCTTAAATATGTTGGGATTACAGCAAAAAAGTCAACCAACCCGTGAAAGCTAAAAATGTATCTCCAGGGTTTTCCTATTGAAATAATACGTGCAATATATTCAATTGTAAAAATAATTGTGAAGAACCACTCTATATAGTATAATAGAGAACCGAATTTATTTTTAAAGGCTTCAACGCTTTCAAGCATCACGGCAAAAACACTTAAAAGAATAGCAATAATGAGCGCTACATCAAAGGCCTTACCGGCAAACGTGTCGTACCCGAAGATGACCTCGAAAAGCTTTAAACGCCATTTGCTCATGGCAGGGATATTTGTTTTTCTGTTTTCTGTCATAACTTTTGCGGGCTTAGGATCTTAGCGGGAGGAAAAAGTTTTTTAATCAACTTACAGAGTTATGTTCTTAAAGCTCATTTGATTTTACAATAAGCTCGGCAATATCCATGACCTTAACATCTTCTTCCTTATTCTTGTCTTTAATACCATCTGTAAGCATGGTCATACAAAACGGGCAGGTAGTGGCAATCACAGCAGGATTTACTTCCAGCGCTTCTTCGGTACGCTCGGTATACACTTCTTTATCTCCCTTTTCGGAATCCTTGAACATTTGCGCTCCACCTGCACCGCAGCATAAAGCCTTGCTCCTGTTTCGCCTCATTTCCACGAGGTCAACATTTAATGATCCCAGCACTTCTCTGGGCGCTTCGTAAATATCATTTCCCCTTCCCAAATAACAGGAATCATGAAAGGTGAAGATTTTTCCCTTATACTCTCCGCCATCCTTTATTTTGATCTTTCCTTCTTCAATCAATTGTTGTATAAAGGTGGAATAGTGAATTACCTCATAATTCCCTCCCAGACCGGGGTATTCATGCTTTAAAATATTAAAGCAATGAGGACAGGTGGTAACGATCTTTTTAATGTTATATGAATTCAAAACCTCTATGTTTTGCAATGCCATCATTTGAAACAAAAATTCATTTCCCGCCCTTTTTGCAGGGTCTCCTGTACAGCTTTCTTCCTTTCCAAGTACAGCATACTTTATCCCGGCATGTTCGAGAATTTTCACGAAGGCACGGGTAACTTTCTGATACCTGTCATCATAAGCGCCTGCACAACCAACCCAGAAAAGAATATCCGGCTCCTCGCCCCTGGCAGCCATCTCTGCCATTGTTGGGACTTTTATTTGTTTTTCTTTTGCTTCCATAAATTTGTTAATCGTTTCAATTCAATATCAAATCCCCTCCGCCCAAACCATCCTGTCTTCTGGCGAATATTGCCAGGGAGCGCCATTGTTCTCAATATTGTTAAACATTTGGTTCAGTAATGCAGGGGCAGCCGAATCTTCCATGACCAAACTTCTGCGCATGTCAATAATAAATGAAACATGATTAATGTTAACCGGACATTCCTGAACGCAGGCATTACAGGTTACACAAGCCCATAGCTCCTCAGGGGTTATGTAGGCACCAACCAGGGATTTATTGTCATTATAGTTTTTATCTTTTACCAACCCCGGTCCTTTCTCATTCATCCGTTTTCTCAGATCAATAAAGAGCTTTCGTGGTGATAATAATTTACCGGTGATATTTGCGGGACAAACAGAAGTACACCTGCCGCATTCGGTGCAGGTAAGTGAGTCAATATAATTCTTCCAGTATACATCCTCAACATCTTTAATACCAAACCTGTCGGGAGGAGGAGCATCCTCAGCCGGGGCTTCATAAGCCGTTTCAGGGTTCAGCATTAGCTTTACCTCTTTGGTGACAGATTCCATATTATTGAGCTTGGTCACGGGCTCAAGCCGGGATAAAAACACATTGGGCAGTGACATGATGATATGGAAGTGCTTGGAATAGGGTAGAATATTCAAAAAAATTAAAATAAACACAATATGTATCCACCAGTTTACTTCATGAAATACATGCCATGACGCTGCCGGCAAATTACCCAAAAGAGGAACAAACATACCGCTTACAGGGTAAACACCTGAATAATTACCGTCATGACTCGCAATATACCCCATATTCATTCCAATAAGAGAGAACATCAATAAAAGTATCAGGAAAAGAGCTATTGAGGCATCAATAGTTGACTTTGGCTTCATCTCAACACCGCTGAAACGTTTTACTTTCATTACAAGCCTTCTTATCAAAAAGGCAATACATGCGATAATGATAATTGCAGCAAAAACATCTCCGAAAGCAATTAAAATATTATATATAATCCCGGCAGGGGAAAACACCCGTTCACTCCCAGTTATGCCATCAATGATCATTTCGACAGAACCAAAAAGTATCACAAGGAAACCCCAAAAAACAAGGGCATGAAGAATTCCAATCGCGGGTCTGCGCAGTATTTTTGTCTGACCAAAAGCTATCCCAAGCGTGATGGCAATTCGTTTCCCTATCTGTTTAATTGGAAAACCTTTTTTTGTAAGTTTGATAAAAGAGATAACCCTTAACGCAGTGTACGTGAATATGCCAAGGAATAATAAAATAACAAGTATGAAAATTAATTGTTTGAGCATGGATTAGTTGATTGGTTGATTGGTTGATTGGTTTATTAATTGAACGTATAGGAATTTACTCATACCCACAGGCATGCCGCACTAAAACCCCTCGTGAATACTTCGTATTTCAAAAATATTAATAAAAACCACAGATTTCACTGATTTACTCATAAAATAATTTATTTTTAAAGGTATTCGTGAACCCGCATCTATCTACCAATGAACATTATAGGTTAAAATGTATTTTATATTAATTGCCATTTTAGATTTAAAACATGCGGGTTTCACTGATATATTTAATTGTATCGGAATTTTAGTTTTTTAAAACAAATTACGTAGTTATGTTCTTAGTTAATTAGTGTCCGTCCATAAAGTCGAAATCTTGGTAGAATGAAGAACCAAACATCATTTCTTATTATCTGAAGGTGGTTTATTATATTGCTTCTGTTTACGCCCGAAGACTGAAAAATGAGCATATCTTTTGGGGTTCAGACGTATATCCTCAACTAACATATCGAGATTAGAGGCAGCCCGTTCCAGATCGTTATATAAACTATCGTTGTTTACCAGCAATCCTATAGTACCTTCACCTTTGTCAATTTTTTCAAAAACGCTCGATGCGTGTAACATTGCCTTATTAGCGTTATTAATTGTAGAGATGAGATCGGCTTTCGCTAATGAATCACTGATTGCAGAAAAATTATTAATAGCATTTGACAACTCTTCTTTACTATTTTTGATATTGCTTGAAATGGACTCGATGCTTATAAAAATATCGGTTAATCTTTGTTTATTATCTGCAATAAGATCATTTAAATTGATAGATGTTTTTTCAAAATTCTCAAGGGCACTTTTAATACTTTCAAAACCTTTTGATAAATTTTCTCTTGCATCTTTATTTAAAACCATTTGAACAATAGTAACAGCAGAATCCATCGAAGCTATCAGTTCTTCGGCTTTCTCCTTGAGGGGTCTGATTTGCCTGTTAACGGCATCTTTCAATTTTTCTTCCATATCCGGAAATAAAGTATCACCACTTTGCAAAAAAACCGTGTCCACACCCAATATAAGCTCAACGGCTTTCGAGCCCAGCAGATCTGAGCTAAATATTCTTGCTTTTGTATCTCTTGGTAATATAATAGCATCCTTATCAATAATAAATTTCACGACAACATTCCCTGAGTTATCAGGATGGAAAAACACATCGTCTACCTGCCCGACATGGAACCCATTAACCTGAACAGGGTTTGCCTCTACCAAACCATCTATCTGTTGATAAACAGCATAATACTCATTTTTAGGATAAAAGAAATTATGCCCTTTAAGATAATTTAATCCCCAGATCAGCACTGCAATTGCTGCAGTTACCAATACTCCGATTTTTATTTCTTTTGAAAATTTCAATTTCAATTTGTTAGTAATTAATTTATTATATCAGAATTTCAATGTTTTATCTCTTCGGCCAGCTGACGGACAAAGGGCGCAAAGAACACAGTAATATTTTTTTTAAATATGCATAATAGCGGTCTTTGCGAGCTTTGCGAGAAACATTTTTTAATTTTTTTAATAATTTTACAAAGTTATATTCTTTACATATTAAAATATCTAAATTTGTTGCAAAACTACTACTTTAATAGCTTAAGTGCTTCCTGTAAGGAAATTCTTTCATTATCATTAAAAGCAACAACAAATGCGCTTTTAAATCCCTTATTACGAATTTCCGATTGCAGGGAATATGCTGAAACTAAATTTTTCTCATCACCCACGATATATTTGAACCATCCATCTGAAATATATTCCTGCACACCCTCTATGTCCTCAAATTTTGGTGAATCCAATGGGATTGGCTTTGATGAGGTAATGAGCTGAACTTTAAACACAATATTTTGATTATTCTTTGTGTCAGCAGATGTGCTGATATCTTCCGCTGCTACACCGTCCATTTCAAATTTATATTCCTTAAATGCCCTAAATATTGCTGATGCAATATAGTCTTGTCCTTCTTCGGTACTCAAGTACTTTTCTTCTTTATCATTAGACAAAAACCCGGCCTCAATTAAAAGGCTCGGCATAGTTGTCATATAAAGCACAAGGAATCCCGCTTGTTTAACTCCTCTGTTTCGTCTGCCAGCACTATGTTGAAATTGACTTTGGATTTTTGATGCCAATTCCAGGCTTTGGTCCAGGAATGCATTCTGGTAAAGAGCAAATATAATATTTGCTTCAGGCGAATTTGGGTCAAACCCAGCATATTTAGCTTCATAATTTTCTTCCATTAATATTGAAGCATTTTCTCTTTTTGCTACTGATAAATTTTCCTCTGTTTTATGCAAACCCATCACATAAGTTTCGGTTCCATAAACATTTTTTTGACCAGCATTACAGTGAATACAGATAAACAAATCTACATTATTGTCGTTTGCAACAGCAGCTCTTTTGTGCAACTCAACAAATTTATCAGTCTCACGGGTATAAATAACCTTAACATCATCAAATTCTTTTTCAATGTATTTGCCCACCTTTAATGCTAAAGCAAGAGTTATTTTTTTTTCATATATCTTCATGCTTCTTCCTATACACCCGGGGTCTTTGCCTCCATGACCAGCATCAATTACAACCTTCCTGATCTTGTATGGATTGTCAGCATTGGGAAAAAGAGATACCTGTCCCGTTCCGAAAGAGTTTGCCTGGGATAGCATTAACAACAATACCGGAATAAATACAGCCGTGAAAATAATAACAAAAATTAAAAAAACCCGTTTCCTCATTAATGGTTTAATTTTTGATTGATATACTTGAAAATAATTTCATTATTAATAATTATACAAAGTTATGTTCTTTTCCTTAGCTTTGACGCTGAAAAGCACTGTTGCATAACTATTTTACAAAAATACCATTACCAAATTGCATTCAAAACTACTAATAAAAATTTATATTCTTTTATTCCTGTCAATTACCCAGCATATAAACCTATTTGCCAGGGTTGATACAACTTCTGGGATTAACAGCGATAAATCCCGGCAAACCCGTGAAAGCGCAATAAAATCAAAAGTCGAATATTCATCCGAAGATTCCATTCGCTTTAATATCAGTGAACAAAAAGTGTACCTTTTTGGTAAAGCAACAGTAAATTATGAAACAATAACTTTAGAAGCTGCCTATATTGAATTTGATCTCAAAAACAACATTTTATTTGCAAAAGGGTCAATTGACAGTGCCGGAAAAGAAACCGGCAAGCCCGTTTTTGAAGAATCCGGTCAACGCTTTAATGCCAAAACAATAACATACAATTTTGAAACGAGAAAAGGATTGATCACCCAAGCAAGCACAAAGGAAGGTGAGGGTTTTATACATAGTGACACTGCGAAAAAAGATGAGGATGATGTGTATTTCATTAAAAACGGAACATATACCACGTGTGATTCGGAACATCCCCATTTTGGCATTAAAAGTTCTAAACTAAAAGTTATTCCTGATGATAAGATAATAACAGGTCCTGCATATCTGACAATTGCAGATATCCCAACCCCTTTGGTTTTACCATTCGGTATTTTCCCAAATAAAACTGGGCAAGCTTCCGGTATATTGCTTCCAACTTATGGCGAATCCCCCAATGTTGGTTTTTATTTAAAGGATGGCGGCTATTATTTTGGTATCAGCGATAATTTGGACCTTGCAATAAGAGGAGATACATATTCAAAAGGAAACTGGGCGCTAAAAGCCATATCTTCCTATAAAAAAAGATATAAATACAGTGGAAATCTAAGTATTGGCTATTCGGTCTTTAAGTTTGGTGAAAAAGAAATGCCTACATACACAAAAGACCAGGACTTTAAAATAACATGGAAGCACGATCAGGATGCAAAGGCAAGACCAAACAGCAGGTTCTCGGCAAATGTTAACGTAGCCAGCAGCACTTACAATACCTATAACTCAAACAGGGCTAATGACTATCTCTCAAACACTTTTCAATCAAACATTTCCTATTCAAGATCATGGACTGGAAAACCTTACAATTTATCCGTCAACCTCAGGCATAGCCAAAACACTATAAATAAAACGGTTGATCTGAGTATTCCAGAAGTAGTATTCAGCGTTAACCGGTTTTACCCGTTAAAAAAAAGGAATAAGGTTGGCCAACAAAAATGGTACGAGAAGATAGGTGTGAATTACAGAATGGATGCAAAAAACCAGATCAGCACTCATGATTCTCTCTTATTTTCCACAAGTCAATTCTCTAATTTTAAGAACGGGATAAAACAGTCAATTCCTATCAGCACATCAATAAAAATATTGAAATACTTAACATTTACACCTTCTTTTAATTATACTGAGCGTTGGTACTTACACACCATCGAAAAAAACTGGATGCCAGACAGTTTAATTATTAAAACCGATACCCTGTCTGGATTCAAAAGAGCAAGTAATTATATCTTCAATTCCTCATTAATAACGAAAATATACGGGATGGTTCAATTTAAAAGTAAAAGAATAAAAGCCATTAGGCATGTATTAACTCCAAGCGTTGGATTTAGTTACCGCCCCGACTTCGGAGCAGATAAATGGGGCTACTATAAATCATATCAAACAGACACATTGGGTAATACAAGAACATATTCCATTTTTCAAGATGGTATTTTCGGCTCACCCCCCAGCGGTAAATCCGGAATGATAAACTTTAGCCTAAGTAATAACCTGGAAATGAAAGTAAGGTCATTAAAAGATACAATTACCCAAACCAAAAAGATCGTACTAATTGAAAACCTGACAATTTCAACATCCTATAATATAGCTGCCGACTCGCTAAATTGGTCAGACATAACCATTAGTGGATATACACGGCTTTTCAAACGGCTGTATATTAAATATTATACGTTATTGGACCCCTATGTGGTCGATTCTAATGGTGTAACTGTGAATAAGTTTGAATGGAAGGAAAATAAACGTATTGCGCGTATCACTGATTCTGACTGGGACTTTAGCTTGAACCTGAATTTAGGGCCTGAGATTTTTAAGAAAAAAAAGAGCGAAAAAGGAACTAAAGAAGAACTGGAAATGATCAATGAACATCCGGATGCGTATGTTGATTTTAATATTCCATGGTCGCTTAATATAGACTATTCTTTAAAACATACAAGTGATTACATTTATAGTAATAATTCAAACCCCGATTCAATTTCTAAAAACATAATACAATCCTTGAATTTTAATGGTGATATTAAATTAACACCTAAATGGAAAATTGGCTTTCGTTCCGGATATGACTTTATTAATAAAAAGATGACATACACCTCGATTGATTTTTACCGCGATCTGCATTGCTGGGAATTGGCGTTCAATTGGATACCAATTGGTTTCCGGAAAAGTTATAATCTAAGCTTAAATGTAAAATCATCAGTATTGCAGGATTTGAAACTGACGAGGAAACGCGAATGGTATGACTATTAATTAACTTAAGTTGCTACTTATAGAAATTGATGTGGAAATCATCTCCTTATAAAAATCTTATACAGCTACTGGCTGCTGGTAACTGGCTGCTGGTTTATGCCGGTAATGCTTGTTTTATAAGTATTTTACCAGTAACCAGTGACCAGCAACAGTTTTTTATTAGTAATTATATATCTTACCAAATAAAAAGTGCTAAGTAGCAACTTGCGTTAATTAGTAATATAATGCAAATTTCAACCAAGTCGTCACCACACAAATTATGAAACAAATCATCAAAACAAACAAAGCTCCTGCCCCGATAGGACCCTATAGCCAGGCAGTACTGTCGAATGGAACATTATACATTTCAGGGCAAATAGCCATCAACCCCGCTTCTGGAGAATTGGTGCTGGATGATATTCAATCTGAAACCAAACAAGTGATGGAGAACATCAAAGCCATCTTATACGATGCGGGTATGGACTTCAGCAATGTAGTAAAGTGCTCAATCTTTATTTCAAACATGGATAATTTTGGACAGATCAACGAAGTGTACGGTTCTTTCTTTATCAATAATTATCCGGCAAGAGAGACTGTAGAAGTGGTCAGATTGCCAAAGGATGTTAATGTGGAGATATCGGTGATTGCGGGGGAATAACTTTATGGGAATAAACCCAATAACAGGTATTAGAAAAATTAAGAAGTTGTGAAACTATTGTTAACATTTTTAGTGCCTATAATTCATAATTCAGCATCATAACCAATTGACTTCTTCACTTTCTCCCAGTCAAGATCAAAATCAATTGCTTTAAAGTCTTCAGGCAGTTTGTATTCAATTGATGTTTTTATTCTCGAATTAACATGAGGATGGGTCATTATTATCTCGAAGTTCTCATTATAGCTTCCAACTTCTCTTTTCAATCTTCTAAAAAAAGCTGCCAATGACTGCGGACTAATATTTGATTTAGTTAGAAGATCCAGTGCATGCAGATCAGCTTCTTTTTCCTGTTTCCTGTCAAACACCGTGGAGACAGCTGTTTTCCCCACCTCGCTAAGAATAACGGCATCACCACCTGTTAGAACCGTGAATAAAAAAGTGAGCCCGAACTCCTTTATTAATTTTGTTACGACATGGCGTTTTTCCACATGACCTATTTCATGTGCCAGAACAGCCGCCAGCTCTTCGGGATAATCCGTAAATTCTATCAATCCTGAAAATACGAATATATAACCTCCAGGTAAGGTGAAAGCGTTCACTTGAGGATTATCAATTATTATAATGTTATATTCATAATCGGTAAGCCCAATGTTTTCAAACAGCTGGTTAGTAATAACCGACATTGCCGAGTCTAATGTGGGATTGGAAACAGCATTGAAAGCAGGATCATTGGATAAAATATCATCAACTATTAACGTGCCAAGTTTTTCTTCTTTTTCAATTGAGAGATCAAGGTCAGATTTGTCCGGGAAAATAGGTAACAATACAAATATTGCCCACACGACACCAAAAAGAGCTATCAGTTTTAGCAAGTCTAAAAAAATGGATTTCTTCATCCGAATATTTATAATTTAATGTATCGAAATTTCAAAAATTTTCCTTTACTGACAGGTGTTCCCGCTACTTGTTGATATTGCTTGCTCCTTGCTTCTCGCTACTCGCTATATCGCGTTCAATTCTATCAATAAAATTATTAAGTTTACTACCTGATTTATCTAACCGATCTCTTAAATTTTAATACAGTCATTTTGTGAATATCGATGGAAAGAGTTCTTGCTTCCTGCCAAATTTATAGATTTCGGCAACTCATATTAAATCTTGTTTGCCAGTTGCCAGAAGCGAACGACTTCGTCCTTCGTAGAATACTATTGTATGATTTCTATATCTCTTTTATTTTGAGGGAATTTGGTAATGAATAGCTATCTTCTACATGTTAATTTTTTTGTCAACTTAAGAGACTTACTGATTGATGATTTGTAGGTTTTTATAATTATTTCAAATAGATTTTATGATTTTTACAACAATAAGTATATCTTTGCGGTATATACTAATAAACTTAAGTTGCTACCTATTGAAACTGATTTGGTAATCATCTCCTGTAATAAATTTTATACAGTTACTGGCTGCTGGTTTATGTCTATAATGCTTGTTTTGTAGGAACTTTACCAGCAACCAGTACCAAGTAACCAGCAACAGTTCTTTATTACTAATTATATATTCCTATACAAAAAGTAATAAGTGGCACCTTGCGTTAATAAATAATCTATTCTCATGGCGAAAAATTTATCTTTAAAACTTGATGAAGTCATTTATCAGGAAGCTGAAAAAATATTAACTCATATTAATATTCCCAGAAACAGGTATATCAATTTAGCCGTTGATTGCTATAATAAATTCTATAAGAGGCAATTATTGAAAAGAAAATTGGAAAAAGAATCCAAAATGGTAGCCTCCAATTCAATGGAAATTTTAAAAGAATTTGAAGCATTAATGGAAGATTACAATGGCTAAAATGAAACATGGAGATATTTGGTTGGTTGACCTTAATCCTCAAATTGGGACAGAACCGGGCAAAATCAGACCCGTTGTAGTAGTCCAAACAGATCTTCTTAATAATATTCATCCTTCAACCATTATTTGCCCCATTACAAGTGAAGTAAGACCCAAATCAGATATTCTGAGAATACATATAAAAGCTAAAAAAGGTGGGTTGAAGAAAAATTCTGACATTTTGGCAGATCAAATTAGGGCAATAGATAATAAGCGATTCATCACAAAATTAGACAAATTGACTAAAGCAAATCTCGAAAAGTTAAGAACTAATCTAAAAATCATACTGGATTTAGAATAAAAGGATGCTTATTTAATTTTGTCATTCGTTTATACGTATCGGAATTTCAATGTTTAGCCACTAATTACACTAATTTACATGAATTATCACATAAAATATTTTTGAAAATGTTAAGTTGTTAAACAATAATAATTATTAGTGTCAATTCGTGTAAATTCGTGGCTATATTTTTTTTAATTAATTTACGAAATTAAGTTTTTAAAACTTTCAAATTCCTTTACTAAAATATACAACCATGAACTACGATCTAATAATTATCGGAAGCGGCCCCGGTGGATATGTTGCAGCTATCAGGGCATCCCAATTGGGTTTACGGACCGCCATTATTGAAAAAGCTGAAATTGGAGGGATTTGCCTTAACTGGGGTTGTATCCCGATCAAAGCCCTGTTAAAAAGTGCGCAGGTTTTTGAATACATTAACCACGCAGAAGATTACGGTATTAAAGTAAGTGGGGTTCAAGGCAATATGAGATCAATGATCGAAAGAAGCCGCGACACTGCTGACCGGATGAGCAAAGGGGTCCAGTTCCTGATGAAAAAGAACAAAATTGATATTATTAGTGGATTTGGGAAGGTAAAAGCCGCTAATAAAGTTGAAGTCACTGACACCGGTGTGGCAGGCGATAATGGAAGGACAATAGAGTACGATGCCAAAAACATAATAATAGCTGTTGGCGCAAGCTCCAGCGAGCTCCCGAATTTAAAGATTGACGGTAAAAAAGTGATTGGTTACAGGGAAGCGTTAGTATTGCCAAAACAACCAAACTCAATGGTGGTTGTTGGTTCAGGGGCAATTGGTGCCGAGTTTGCTTATTTCTATCAAACAATCGGAACACAGGTAACATTAATTGAACTTTTGCCTCGTATACTCCCACTTGAAGATGAAGATGTATCCAAACAGCTTGAGCGTTCATTCAAAAAGACAGGGATGAAAATCATGACAAGCGCCACAGTAGAATCAGTATATACAAAAGGCACAAAGTGTAAGGTGAATGTAAAAGCAAAAAAGGAAGCTGTGACCCTTGAAACAGATGTTGTCCTTTCTGCTGTTGGAATAACCGCCAACATTGAAGGAATTGGCTTGGAAGAGGTTGGTATAGCTACTGAAAAGGGCAAAATATTAACGAATGATTATTACCAAACCAACATACCCGGCATATATGCCATTGGTGATTGTGTTGGAGGTCATGCACTGGCTCATGTAGCAAGCGCTGAAGGTATTATTTGCGTTGAGAAGATAGCCGGGAAAAACCCTGAGCCATTGGATTACAACAATATCCCGTGTTGTACTTATTGCCAGCCGGAAGTTGCCTCTGTGGGATATACGGAAAAGGCAGCTAAAGATGCCGGTTATGACGTAAAAGTGGGAAAATTCCCATTCTCTGCCTCTGGCAAAGCAAATGCCGCAGGTCATAAAGATGGGTTTGTGAAACTTATCTTTGATTCTAAATATGGTGAACTGTTAGGAGCCCACATGATCGGTTATAATGTTACTGAATTGATCTCAGGGATTGTTGCTGCCCGAAAATTGGAAACAACTGAACATGAAATCATTAAAACAGTACACCCCCACCCTACTATGAGCGAAGCTATCATGGAAGCCGCTGCTGCAGCTTATGGTGAAGGAATACATCTGTAAAAATTATTTAAAATTAAGTTAAATATAAACCTGACTGCCGTTAAGCAAGTTAAAATAATGTTACTGGGTACTGGGTGGTATGTATTGATTACGGACTCGAGTAAAAAACCAACGACCCAGAACCCAGTGCCCAGAATCCAGAAGCAGTTGATTGAATGCAAAAACATAGATGTTAAAATAAATTTTACTAAAACATTGAAACTCCGAGACTATTTAAAATACATTATCAAGGTTTTCGTCTTCTGGTTATTGCTTTTCTTTTTGCACAGATCTTTTTTCCTGATCTTCCAAACGTATCATATATCAGGGTTTACATTCCACGATATTCTTCTGTGCAACCTGCATTCTATTGCAATGGATATATCTGCAACCTCTTTCATCCTGGTTCTTCCAACTTTATTAATGATTATACTTCTTTTTACAGAAACCAACCTTATTAAATCAGCCATCCTTTATTATTATTTTGCGATTATTGTCTTTAGTTCATTTATTAACATTGCTGATATTGGATTATTTTCAGAGTGGGGAAGCAAAATAAACAGAAAAGCTCTTTCCTTCCTGGCGTATCCCAATGAAGCTTTCGCATCAACATTATCTTCACCGCTTTTCTTGCTTTTATCCATATTTTTTCTTCAAAGTATGGCAGGGATATGGGTATTTAAAAAATTTATTAATAATTCCTTCAAATTTAAATTACCCCTTTATCAGAAAATTATTTTCCCGGTCATTTTGTTAGCAATTTTATTAACAGGTATCAGAGGCGGGTTTCAAACCTTTCCAATCAACAAAAGCTGGGCATATTTCTCAAAGCACAATACTTTAAATGTAGCTGCAGTTAACAGTATGTGGAATTTCATGGAACTTGTTTTTACAAAAGAAGAAATAATCCAAAATCCATACCAGTACTTCCCTGCCGATGAAGCGCTGAAAATTGTTGAACAAACACATAACTCCCTTATAGACACTACAACTAAAATTTTACAAAATCCCCGTCCCAACATAATTATGATTATACTTGAGAGCTGGAGCGGAGACATTATCGAGCCTTTAGGTGGTGAAAATAATGTTTCACCCGGATTTTCGGAACTATGTAAAGAGGGCCTTTTATTTACAAATTTCTACTCAACCGGTTTCAGGACAGAGCAATGTTTAGCAGCTTTAATAAGTGGTTTCCCGTCACAACCAACTACTACAATAATCAGAAAATTCGGCAAATTTGACAAATTGCCAAGCATAGTAAAAGTATTGAGCTCAAATGGATATAATTCCTCTTACTACTATGGAGGAGACCTTTATTTTGCAAATGCCGAATCTTATCTTGAATTCGCCGGTTTTGATAAAATCATAGGAGAAAATGACTTTGAATTCAAAAAAAGAACCCGCTGGGGAGCTTTTGATGAAGAACTTTTCAACTTCTGTATACAAGACATGAAAATCACACAAGAACCATTCTTTAATATTATTATGACCACTACAAGTCACGAACCTTTTGACGCCCCTGTTAACGAAGGATTTGAGGGAGATGATCTGCCGCAGTTATACAGGAATACCATTCATTACACGGACAGGTGTCTTGGTCAATATATAACAAAAGCCAAAGAACAAGCTTTGTATGAGAATACGCTGTTTATCATCGTTTCTGATCATGCACATAAATACCCGTTAAACAGATCGCATAATCATCCTGAAAGACACAGGATACCTTTTTTGCTATATGGCGATGTTCTTAAAGAGGAATTCAGAGGTAAAGAAAACACGAGAGTCGGTTCACACATAGATATTCCAGCTACAATACTCGCACAATTAGATATAAAACATGAAACTTTTTTTTGGAGTAAAAACCTCTTTAACAAATTCAAACCTGCTTTTGCTTTTTATGCTTTTGATGAGGGCTTCGGATGGATCAATGAAAGACAAACCCTGGTTTTCGACCACAAACTAAATAAAGTTGTAATAAAAAAAAACAATAACATTGCCGGGAAGGATAACGATACGTATCTTAAACAAGGTAAAGCTTATCTTCAAATATTACTTCAGGAATATATTGATTTTAATAATTAATTGTATAGGAATTTCAATGTTTAAACTGGATATACTGGTAATGAATTTTAAAATTTAACAATCAGGTACTGGATTCTGGGCGCTGGGTTCTGAGTTGTTGGTTTTTTCTCAAACTTATAGTCTACACATACCACCCAGCACCCAGTAACCAGTACCCAGCAACATTATCTTATTTATACTTGACTCAATTTTGTATAATTTCTTTTTTTAATCAACTTACAAAGTTAAGTTCTTCATTATGACAGACGGAAAATTTATTAATACAAAGCTTTGGAAATATCCAAACCTGTTCATTGTAGTAATGACTTTATTTTTCCTGGTATTTTTCATAATTCAAAATATTAACGGGCGATTCTGGCTTCACGATTTTGAGGTTTATTATTCTGCAGCTAATTCATTTTTATCCGGAACACAGGTATATAAAGTTCTATATTGTTTAGGCTCAGGATATTATAAATATTCTCCTTTTGCATTGCTTATTTATATCCCTTTAAGTATCCTGCCTTTTACCATCGCCAAAATAATTTATTTTTTTCTTCTGGCAGGGTTGATCATTTGTACAATAATTTTTGCAAATGCCCTGGTTTCTCAATATTTATTCAAAACGACAATAAATAATCCGGGACATAAAATCCTTTTTTTTACTGCTTTAATCGTGTCTTTCCAGGTTTACTACGAATTACACCTCGGCAATGTTAATATATTGCTGTTATTGGTCTTTTTAGGATCTCTTCATTTGCTGTTAAAAAATAAAGAATATAAAGCCGGAATATTAATAGCTCTCGGTATTCTTATAAAACCTCACTTTATAGTATTGCTCCCTTTGTTATTACTAAGAAAAAAGTTCAAGTCCTTTTTAACTTTCTTTGTTACCTTCATTACAGGATTGCTTTTACCGGCACTGTTTGTCGGTATAAAGCAAAATAATGAGCTTCACAGGCAATGGTTTTCTGCTATGTCAGCTCATAATACCTCATTAACAGATAGTCAGGATACGATCTATTCCTGGCTTTACAGGTTGATGTTCCGTTCAATTTATACTGATGCCGGTAATGAACTTGCTTATTATATTCTCTTCTTTATCGCTTGTTTAGTATTAATTTTTATTTTAGCCGATATGAGGACAGAAAAAAAACATCCCGGTAATAACTATTTGATAAATTCTAATTTTGTTTTTGAATACCTGGTAATTTTAGCAATGATCCCTAATATAACATCCACGGATTCAGAACATTTTTTATTGTCAATTCCGTTAATAATTTTCATGCTGAATTATTTATTTAATAACGGAAGAGATATGAAAATTATCATTATTTCTGTTATTGTTTTTTTATTTTTTGGTGGGAATTGGCGGGATTTAATTGGAAAAACATTAGCTTCTTGGTTAACGGATAATGGGATTTTGGGATTAAGTAATATTTTCATTATAGCCATTAGCTTGTATATATTTTTCAATCAACGAAAGGCAGAATTGCTATCACAAGAAATAAGGACATAGTTTCAGAATTTAATTGTCTGTCTATTCAGCCAGAGGCTGATCCGCCTAGACGGAAAAGTCAAAAATTTTCAAAAATTTCAAATTTCAAATCTCAAAAAATGAACTATGAAGTATGAAAGAGACCTTGGTGAAAGATTGTTGCAGTTTGCGGTGAATGTTATTCTGTATCTTCGTACAGTAAAAAATACTCTGGAAACAATGGACATAAACGCCAGCTTATAAAAACAGTAACATCCACAGGAGCTAATTATGAAGAAGTTCAGGGCGCCATCACAATACCGGATAAAAAAACGAAAATGAGCATATCTCTAAAGGAAATACGAGAATCTCATTTTTTTCTCAAGGGTTTTCTACGTCTCAAACATGGGGATACAGGGAAATGCCAACAGTTGGTCAAAGAGGGATCCGAACTAGAACGCATCCTTGCCTCTATCCTCAACAAATTATCTATCCTACTTTGTAATTTGAGATTTGAAATTTGATCCTGAACTTGTTTCAGGATGGGACTTTTTACTATTTTTATGACATTATGGACTGACACTAATTAGTGTCCGTCTATAAAGTCCGAATGTTTGGATGAATTTTAAAATTACAAATTACAAGTACCAAATAACAAATAAATCACAATGCTCAAAAACTCAATGACCAAAACTGTTTCGGTCATTTGATAATTGATA
>JBDRNO010000231.1:0-11703 GCA_043811005.1 Bacteroidota bacterium
ATCGGGAATATACCTTGTTGACTTTTTCCTCTCGGTAAAAAAGGTCATTTCCTTTCACACAGCAGGAATGACTATTGATATCCTGCTCAGATGGCTTGATTTTGAGGAACGGGAAAACTTTATCAGTAAAGTAGAGTCTGCTAAAGTTCAAAGAATGAAAAAGTAACCGATATTAACCAATATTAACTGATGTTGACCGTTTTTAACAGTTCCCCACCTTAACTGGTGGTCACCCGAAAGGGTGACATATTAACGTCAATTATACTGATTAGTTACGATATTATGAACAATAACAAAGGTTTCGGAACAACCCTTGGTAAGTTTACTTTTTTAAGCGCCTTAAATCATTAAATATGTTTCAAAATATTTTTTCCGAAGGGATATTTCCGGCAAAGAAAGAGCTAACTGATCAGGATGTAAAAAAAGGCATACGTATGTATACCTTTGATGGTATCTGCTCATCAGGAATGGGAGCTATGCAGGGGGGGATCTATCTTATTGCTTTTGCCCTGGCAATGGGCGCTTCCCAGAGACAAGTCGGTTTTATTGCCAGTATTGGTTTTTTAAGCCAGATCATGCAATTATTCGGTTTATACCTGGTTAACAGATTTCCTGAAAGAAAAGCCATAACAGTATTTGCAGCAAGTTTTTCAAGGATATTCTGGATATTGATTATTCTGATCCCTTTTATATTCACCGGAAGCATTACTTTTCTTCTTGTCTGCTTGTTTATCAGTTCAATGATAGGCGCAATATCTGGACCTGCATGGAATTCTTTACTTAGGGACTTACTCCCTACTGACCGGATAGGACAGATAAACAGCAGGAGGATCAGGCTTGGCATGGCGCTTACTTTTATTATTACATTATCTGCAGGATATTTTGTTGACTGGTGGAAATCCTCTTTCGCTGATCAGGAACTTACAAGCTATTCAATTCTTTTCTTCCTGGGATTTATATTTGGAATTGCCGGAATTTTTGCCATAGTCAAAATACCGGAAAAAAAATTCAACCTTGCAAAAAAAATCTCTATGAAGGAATTACTTACTGCGCCTTTAAAAAACAATAATTTCAGAATGCTGATCATATTCTTTGCTTTATGGACCTTTGCCGTAAACATGAGCGCTCCATTCTTTATGGTTTATATGTTAAAACGTATTGGATTATCTCTTTTCATGGTAACAATATTAATAGTTATAAGTCAGTTGGCTAATCTTACTTTTCTTAAAATATGGGGTAAAATGGCAGATAAATTCAGTAATAAATCCATTTTAATGGTAAGCGGTCCTATGTTTCTTATCGTGGTGGTTGCATGGGCTTTTACCGCCATGCCCGAACCGCACCGGTTAACGTTACCATTGTTGTTCATTTTGCAAATATTAAGCGGTATTTCAATTGCCGGGGTATCTGTTGGCACTGGGAATATTGCTTTGAAACTATCACCCAGAGAACAAGCGCATGGATATATGACAGTTATCGGACTTACTGCTTCAGTTATGGGCGCCTTAGCTCCAATTACCGGGGGGATATTTGGTGATATCTTTGCAAAAGTACAGTTAGATATTCCCTTGATCCTATTAATAAAAGAAGCAAAATATTTATTGCCTATAATCAATTTCCATGGGCTGGATTTTCTTTTCCTGATAACCTTCCTCGTTGGTATTTATGCCATTCATAGACTATCCCTGGTAAAAGAAGAAGGTGAGGTTGACAGTGAAGATGTTATTGACGGGCTAACCGAATCTATTATATTACCTTTAAAATCAATTAATGTTGTTGCCGGTATGCAACGAATTGCAATTATGCCTATTTCTGGCATGTTGCACCTGTTCAGCAAAGAAAAACATAAAAATACAAATAATAAAAAAGATAATTAGACTGAACAAGGTTTGAGACCAGGGTCTTTTCTCTTGAAGTGAATAGGTCATCCATTTTTGAAAATACTTTTGTAATTTTGACATAAAAAGGGCTGAAAAATAAATTCAATTTTATTACTGATGAAAGCGCTTAGGAAAAACATACATCATCTCCTGGTAATTTCTCCGGACGAGAAACGCACTACCGGGAAATATCTGGCATATTTTATTACGCTGCTGATATTAGCCAACATAGTGGCGGTGATCCTTGAAACCGTACCATCTCTGTTGGCAAAGTACAAGTATTGGTTCGATGCATTTGAACTGTTTTCCATTACTGTTTTTTCAGTAGAGTATATCCTTCGTTTGTGGGTGTGTGTTGAAGATGAGCAGTACAAAAAACACGTCACAGGTCGTTTGAAATATATTGTCTCTCCCATGGCGATCATTGACCTTCTTGCCATAGCGCCTTTTTATATGCCTTTCGTATTGACAGTTGATCTGCGAACGCTGCGAATACTTCGTCTGTTCCGTCTGTTCAGGTTATTTAAGCTCACCCGGTATCTGCGAGCGATGCACATATTCTCGGAAGTCGTCAGATCAAAGAAGGAAGAGCTGGTGCTGACATTTATGGTTGTAGTGGCTTTGCTGCTTATTTCATCGAGCGTAATGTATATGGTGGAGCATGAAGCGCAGCCCCAGGCGTTTTCCAGTATTCCTGAAACAATGTGGTGGGCTGTAATTACACTTACTACGGTTGGCTATGGTGATGTGTACCCGATAACAGTTGCAGGAAAATTCATTGGCGCTGTTATTGCAATTCTCGGAGTTGGACTTATCGCCATGCCCGCTGCCATTATCGCCTCCGGCTTTGTGGAACGCATCCGCAGGAAAGAAGGGGGTGAACTTGCAATTTGCCCGCATTGTGGAGAACGATTATAAAGAAGAATTCCGCTAACGACCATTTCGCTTTGGCTTCTCAAATTGACAGGATTATTCCGGGAAAATATTTTTTTTTATGTGACGTTTTATTTTTATTACATTAAAGATTAGGCTTTTTCGTTATTTTTTTTATTTGTGACCTTTTCAATTTATTCCATCTAATTTCCACTTATTTCAAATTTCTATCTCCCAAATTTTAAGTCCTGATTTTTATTGGTAATTTTGTAAAATATTTTAACCAAAACTTTTAGTTTATGGCTCGATTCTTCAAAAAAAGATTAGAAAATAAGGGGCTTTCTCCCGGTTCATTGGTTTTCATTGGCAGGAAAAAGATGGACTATGTACGGCTAAGGGTGATTGACTATGACAAGGAGAATTTAAACGAAGTTGAGCTGAAAAACCTTGATGATGTTGTCAGGTATAAAGATGCCAATACCGTTACATGGTTGAACATTGATGGTTTACAGGATATTGAACTTATTAGAAAGGTTGGCGAAATATTTGAGCTTAACCCCTTAATGCTTGAAGATTTGCTTTATACAGGGCAGCGACCGAAGATGGAGGAATTTGGAAATAGTATATTTATTGTATTGAAAATGCTAATATGGGAAAAAAAATTGCACAGAATTATATCAGAACAGTTAAGTCTTATCTTAACCGATAAGTTTGTCATTACTTTTCAGGAAACTGTTGGGGATGTATTTGAGCCCGTACGGGAACGGATCAGAAAACAAAAGGGAAGATTACGGAGTAATGGAACAGATTATCTCACATACGCTTTATTGGACACTGTGGTTGACAATTACATACACAGCATTGAATTATTAGGTGAAAATATTGAAGCATTGGAAGAAAAAATTTTGAAGAATCCCACCCAGGGAACCATTGAAAAAATACACAATTTTAAACGGGAAGTAAATTTTCTGCGTAAGACAGTACGTCCTGCAAAAGAGTTTATTATACAACTTACAAAGCTTGAATCAGATTTCATCAGTGACAGTACTTATCCATTTCTGAAAGACCTTCAGGATTTGGTTACCCATGCTACAGAAGCGGTAGATACTTACCGGGATGTTCTAAGCGACCAATTGAACATATATCATACCACACTCAGTAACAGGTTGAACCAGGTAATGAAGGTATTGACCATATTTGCGGCTATTTTTATACCACTTACCTTTATTGCCGGTGTATATGGTACAAACTTTGACTACCTTCCTGAATTACATTATAAATATGCCTATTTCCTTATGCTTGGTGTGATGGCTGTTATTACTATAATAATGATAGGATATTTCAGAAAGAATAAATGGTTTTAAGAAAACTGTATAAAAAAAATTAAACATAATATTTTGCTTGTAATTGCGATTATCCTATTCATACAAACGTTTGCAAACCCGTTGGAAGGACTTATCGTAAAACTCCCGTCTTTAGCGCCACCATGACTTATCTGGTGTTAAACCCTTACTGGACAGTTCCTCCGGGCATACTTAAAAATGATGTTATTCCCGCTGTAAAGAAGGATATAAACTACCTTGCTCCAAAAAAAATAAAGGTACTCGATCAGGACGGTAATGTAGTTGACCCAAAAACGGTTGATTGGCAGGTAGCCAAAACAGGGCAATACACTTTCAGGCAGGAGCCGGGCATAGACAACTCACTTGGGCTGATCAAATTTATGTTCCCTAATGTATACAACGTTTATATTCATGACACACCTGCTAAGGAGTTATTCGAAAAGACTGAACGAATCTTTAGCTCGGGTTGCATTCGTATTCAAAAACCGTTTGATTTGGCTGAACATCTGCTGCAAAATCAGGACGGTTGGGACATGGAAAGAATAAAGCAATCCACAACTCCCGGCAGCAAGCCGCTTACTGTAAACCTTAAAAAAACTGTAACTGTCCATGTCTTATACCTGACTGCATGGGGTGAAGAAGGTAAATCCGTTCAATTCAGGAAAGATGTTTATGAAAGGGATAAAGCCATTGCAACAGGGCTTTCAGCATTGCCCCCTGAATTATAACGCGGAGACAGGATTCAGGATTTTTTCAGGCGGGATTATATCATTAAATTATCAATTCATCAAGATACTCCCAAGTAATGATTAACAAAGAATCAGGATTAAAACCTAGCATTCAATAACTCGGATGAACTTTCATATTTCTGATCGGGATAAAAGATGAACAGGCAGGTTCCTCCTTTAATCGTGCGGATGATTTCCTTATGAAGCTCTATTGGAACCGATGGGCAACCGAAGCTCCTGCCAAGTCTGCCATACTTTTTAATAAAATTATTACTCACATATTCAGCGCCATGCATTACGATTGCCCTTTCCCTTGCGTTATCATTAAATCCTTCTTCCATACCATCCAGATAAAGAGACAAACCATGCTTGCCATAATAAGTATCGCCTGTTATATAAAAGCCCAGGCTGCTCTTGTAAGATTTGGGCGCATTGGAAAAATAACGGGCAAATTCATTATTTGGCTTTACAGTATTTGAGCGGAGGTCATGGAATAGTGAATGTCTGCCGCTTTCACTGTTGTCAAAACCATTGAAGGACAACAGTAATACGGATATGATCACGAAAAATATGGAACGATATAATCTCATTGCTGACGGGTAAATTTTCTTTACGTAATTATACGCATAATATATAAAAATGTTTCGCTTTTTGTGACATTTTATTGTTAGTACGTCTAAATTTTAGAAAAACAAAAAAATCATTGTTTAACAAAAAAGAAAAAGGTAACAAGAAGGGAGTTTAGCCACACCTCTTTCAAAAGGGCTTTGCAAGAAAATAAATTTAATTCTTTGCCAAAAGTGGCTAATATTTAAGAAAGAAGTTTCTAAAAAGTTGAATTTTTGTATTTTTGAAAAAAAATAATTAAAAATGAAAAAAATACTTTTTCTCCATAAAATGGGAATTGACAGCAGACACCCCTTCTCTTACGCTGCCAAAATAGCGAGGGAATCGCTGGCAGAATTGATAATACTGCACACTTTCACTTTTGATGTGGATGATGATATTACTGAAGTACAGTACAAGAAAAAGTTAAAGCATAGATGGATAGAAGTAATTAATGATGTTATGAACCTAAAAAGCTTCTATATACAGGAGAGAGAGAAGAAAGAAGATGATCTGAAACTGAAATTCGGTTACAGGATTACATACGGCAAACTAAAATCTGAAATACTTGAAATCCTTAAAGAAGAAGCTATTGACCTGATCGTTTATCCGCTTCCCAATAATAATACAACAACAGAATTAACTGATATATTATTGAGATCGCTTTTTGAATCAACTGAAGTACCTGTTTTGGTTGTTCCCGATCATCATTCTTTTCTACTTGTTAATAAAATCTTATATGCCACTGATTTTCAAAGCACGGGAAAGAGCAGGCAGTTATTGGATTATACCATAAAATTTGCAGGAATCTTTAATGCCGATATTCATTTTCTTCATGTTTCCAAAAATGGTGATCCGGTTAGTATAAGCAACAAAGAAGAATATCAACAAATTCAGGATATAATAAAGGCTGATGACAAGCATAAACTGGATATATTGCATGGTAATAGTGTGTTACGGGAAATCAGTCAATACGTTAATGATAATGATATCAGTCTTGTTATTGTTGTTAAGCATGGCAGAAATTTTATTGAATCCTTGTTTCATCAAAGCTTTACCAATCAGATAACTTTCCGTACAAGAGAACCCATTTTGGTACTACATGAAACCCAATGAAACTACAAAAGTCATGAACCAAAAGGATTATCTTCTGTTTGGGATGAGGAATTGGGGTCGGAGGATGAGTGAAATACGTCTCTTGCCCTACGCCTGCTTGCCTGCCTTTACCAAAACAGCAACGTGCTTGCGAACCGAAGTGCTACAGCACGCAGGCGTGCAGGCACGGGGGATATAAGTTTTATTAAATTCGATAACTGTCTGCCAACAGCAGGCAAGTAGGCATCCGTAGCTCCCGTCCCGATAGCTATCGTATTAGCGTCAACCCAAAATCAAGGATTGTAAGTTATTACATCATTTTCAACTATTAAGGCAACATTAAAATTCCAAATAACAAGCACCAAATAACAAATAATATCTAAATTCTAATGACCAAATTTTCAAAACAACTAACCAAAACAATGTTTCTACCCATGGTCGCTGTTGCACAATCGGAGGAAGGCTAATTTTGAAATCTTTATAATAGGTCTATAATACTTGTTTTTGTCATTTGTATTTTGTTATTGGAATTTATTTGGGATTTGGTTAATTGGGATTTGTGAATTAATACTCACTTAGAATTTAATGGTTTACTATATAATATTTTCAATGCTTTGCGGAAATTTAGTTGACGCCTAAGCGATAGCTATAGGGATTTATCGGGACTGATTGACAGTAGGCAGTATGCAATTTGTTATTTTTTGCCGACTGCCTACCGTTAACTTATCAATTAACATCAATAATGAATTTTTAAGAACCAAAATTTAATCACTATGTAAGCTTGTTTGGCTGCCTAGTGTTTTTAAACACTGAATTACAAAGACATATTTTATTCTATGTAAAATTCAGCAATTTGATCTTCTCCGCCAAAATCCTTGAGATCTTTTCATAAGATTCAACTGTCCATCCGGCAATATGAGGTGAAAGGATAACCTTATCGCTCCATGTGAGGAACTCAACAGGGTGAGCGTGTTGCCATAAACCAATTTTATGAAGCTTTGCACCGAGCTTATTGATCCAAATCCCCCTTTTATTAAACCAAACACCTACCCTGTTAAGATCTTCAAAGGAGGCGCTCTCATGTTCAAGCACATCTAAACAGGCACCCAATATTTTCCCTGACTGCATATTTTTTACAAGGTCAGCTGTCTTAACTATCTTCCCCCTGGAAGTATTTATCAGGTAAATATTTTTTTTAAACTTTTTGATAAATTCATCATTTACCATATACTTGGTCTCTTCGGTTAAAGGTACGTGCAAGCTTAGTATATCTGTTTTTTCAAATATATTTTCAAAAGTGGTCTCGATAATGCGACTTTTTATATCTGATACTTGAAAATTAAGGGGTTTTATATAATTTGTTTTGTATTTATCATAAGCTAATATTTTAACATCGAAACCCTGTAAGCGTTTGGAGAAAGCGCTTCCTATATTGCCATAACCAATGATCCCAACGGTTTTGCCAGACAATTCAATACCCCTGTTCAATTCCCTGTTCCATTTGCCCTTACGAACCTGATTATCAGCCCGGTTTAGGTTGTTGAACAAGGAGAGCAGCATTCCCATTGCATGTTCTGCAACTGCATCTTTGTTTCCTTCGGGGGCATTAATACACGTTATCCCTTTGCTTTCGGCATATTCTACATCAATATTTTCCATGCCGGCACCTGCCCGGGCAATAAATTTTAAGTTAGTGGCTTTTTCCAGGATAGCCCGATCCAATCTTATCTTACTTCTTATAACTATTCCGTGGTAGTTGTTAATAATGGAAATGATCTCTTTTTTTCCTGAACCGGCAAAAGTATCGCACTGGTAATTGAGTCGTTCCAGTTCTTCCTGTAAACAGGGATGAACGGTGTCAATAAAGAGGACATTCAGTTTCGTCATCTCATAAGGACAATTAAAAATTGAAATTTCAAATTTCAAATCCCAAATCTCAAATCTCAAAAAATGAACTATGAAGTATGAAAGAGACCTTGGTAAAAGATTGCTGCAGTTTGCGGTGGATGTTATTCTGTATCTTCGTACAAACGCATTCTTGCCTCTATCCTCAATAAATTATCTACCCTATTACTTCTTTTCATCCCCTATTTGTAATTTGAGATTTGTAATTTGATCCTGAACTTGTTTCAGGATGGGACTTTTTGCTATTTTTATGACATTATGGACGGACACTAATTAGTGTCCGTCTATAAAGTCCGAATGTTTGGATGAATTTTAAAATTACAAATTACAAGTACCAAATAACAAATAAATCACAATGCTCACACACTCAAGGACCAAAACTGTTTCGGTCATTTGATAATTGATATTTGGAATTTATTTGTGATTTGTCATTTGTGATTTGGTGCTTCATTTTATGCAAACCTTGATTTTATGGACAGAGTCTAATTAATCGTATCGGAATTTACTCGCTCTATTGTTATTTTTAGTGGGTGAATCGGGGAGTTTCACAAAATCATTGGTTCTTGGCTTCACTCGTTTTGTCATTCCTCGTTTCCCCGTTTCTCCCCTTCTCCGATTGCGCTTTAATATTTCGAAAACCTGGTTTTAAAATTGATACTACTAAAAGGAAAGAATCGTCTTTTTTATAATATCAACACACTCCCTCAACTGTTCCTCAGTGATTATCAACGGAGGGGCAAAGCGGATCTTGTCACCATGAGTAGGTTTTGCGAGCAGTCCGTTTTCTTTCAGCTCCAGGCAAACATCCCAGGCATCCTTACCTTTTAGCTGCTTGATCACAATAGCATTAAGCAATCCCTTGCCTCTGACAAGAGTGATCATATCCGAATCTATTTTACTGAGTTCTTCTCTTAAAATTTTCCCCAAATATTCTGCTTTTTCAGCCAGGTTTTCTTCCTTCACTACATCCAGTGCAGCTATCGCTACTTTACAAGCAATAGGGTTACCGCCAAAGGTAGAGCCATGCTCTCCCGGCTTAATGCACAACATGATGTCATCATCAGCAAACACGGCAGAAACGGGATATTGCCCGCCTGAGATTGCTTTGCCTAGGATCAGTATATCGGGCCTCACATTCTCATGGTCGCATGCCAATAATTTGCCCGTACGGGCAATTCCGGTTTGCACCTCATCGGCTATAAATAATACGTTTTTTTCCTTACACAGGTTGTATGTTTTCGACAGGTAGCCCTCATCAGGAACGAACACACCAGCTTCGCCCTGTATCGGTTCAACTAAAAAAGCAGCTACATTTTCATCCTCAAGCTCGCGGGACAAGGCATCAGTATTATTATAAGGTATGGTAACAAAACCCGGTGTGTATGGCCCGAAATCGTTTCTTGCCTCTGGGTCGGTAGAAGCAGAGATGACAGTGATCGTTCTGCCGTGAAAATTGTTCTCGCAAACGATGATCTTCGCCTTGTTATCAGGTATTCCTTTTTTCTTATAGCCCCACTTCCTTGCAAGCTTAAGGGCGGTCTCCACACCCTCTGCACCGGTATTCATAGGTAAAACTTTATCGTAACCGAAATATTCTGTTATGTACTTTTCGTATTCTCCCAGGGTGTCATTATAGAATGCACGTGAAGTTAAGGAGAGCTTTTGCGCCTGATCGGTCATTGCCTTAACTATCTTAGGATGGCAATGACCCTGGTTCAAGGCAGAATAAGCCGATAGGAAGTCGTAATATCGCTTTCCTTCCAAATCCCATACGAATACACCTACCCCTTTTGATAACACAACAGGAAGCGGATGGTAATTATGTGCACCATACCTCACTTCCATTTCCATAGCTATGGATGAAGACATTTTTTCTGTTATTGTATTTTCCATGTTGTCAATAATGAATTTATAAGTGCCTGCTATATTCGTAAGCGCTCACAGAACGCTTACGAATATTTTAATTTTAATATCGAACATTGTATTGAAGATTAGTCTTGTATTTTAAATAATAAATGTCGAATGTCAAATGAAATTTATTTTTGACAATTATCTTCTCAATACTACTTTAAAACCGTGAACGATTACCTATATTCTAACCCCAATCACAAGGATATCATCAACCTGCTCCTCGTCTCCCTTCCACTCCTCAATGGTTTTATCCAAAATCTTTTCCTGTTCAGCCATATTATGTTTATGAATATCCAGCAATAATCGGTTGAATCTGTCAGTCATATATTTCATTCCATCTTCGCCTCCAAACTGGTCACAATATCCATCTGTAAAAATATATATTGTATCTCCAATTTGAATATCTATTTTTTGTGTATTATACATTCTTTCACCACCTATGCCTTTCTTAAAGTCGGGCAGCACCAAACCCACGGGAAGTTTGTTCCCATTTATCACTTCAAACTTTTTATCTCTCACCAGGATAAGTGGACGCCCCGCTCCTGCATATTCAAGAACCATTTTCTTAAGATCAAATGAACAAATTGCCATCTCCATTCCAAAAACAGTATCTGCCTCCTGTTCAAATTTAACAAAACTCTCTACCACCCCCTTGTGCATTTCATTAAGAATTTCAGAAGGATCCAATACAGCTCTTTTATTAATAATATTATCCAACAGCGAATTTCCAACCATCGACATAAAAGCACCCGGAACACCATGTCCGGTACAATCAACTGCCGAAATGATCACTTTGTTATCCTTTTCAGTGAACCAATAAAAATCACCGCACACTATTGCCTTTGGTTTATATAATATAAATGCTTCTGGCAATATTTCATTTATCTTCTCTTTTATAGGAAGAATTGCATCTTGTATCCTTCTTGCATACCTTATACTGTCAGTAATATCTTTATTTTTCTTTTCAATTATTTTGTTCTGTTCCTCAACTTTTTCTTTCTCTTCATTGAGCAGCCTGGTTCTTAGCTTCACCTGCTCGTGCAAAATATGCGCCCTTTTACGAAGGTTCCTCAATCTTATATTAATAACAATATATATTAAAATAAACGCTGACAGAATAATCAACACATAGAACCACCATGTTTGCCAGAAAGGCGGAATAATTACAAAACTGTAAACCGTTGGTTCCTTGTTCCATACCCCGTCATTATTACATGCTTTCACCATAAAAGTATACTTTCCGGGAAGCAGGTTGGAATAGGTAGCAAACCTTTCTTTTGTAGCCGGAGACCAATCTTTATCCAGTCCTTCCAATTTGAATTGATACCTTACCTTCTCAGGAATTGTCATGCTAATTCCCAG
>JBDRNO010000232.1:0-2533 GCA_043811005.1 Bacteroidota bacterium
ACCTCTTCCAAAACCCACCCTCTATCAAATAAACTTCCCAGCGGATGACCCCAGATGATGTATTGAGCGTTAGCCCTCCCCCTCTAAAAAGACGAAGCGAAGCAGAGATCCCGATTTGTTAGGGATTTTATTAAACCCTATTATTTTAGATTTTCTTCCATACAAAAGTAAGACTTTCCTTTGTTAACAATCATTTCATTACATCTTTTCTTTTTAAATACTAATATAAAATATGAAAGCATATTATTCAGCCATTTTTTGTTGTTTATTATGTAATTCTGCAATAATCCCGTATTAGATTGATATATAAAGAATACTTATTGTCCTTTGCGTTTTTTAACCACTAAATAATTCACATTCTTTTGTTGACAACTTTCATAAATTATTTTAGTTTTCTTGTTTTTTTATTACTATTTTTATAGTATTGTTAAACTAAAAAAATATTATGAAAAAACATGATCAAATCCTCTACATTGAGGGTAAAAGAAAATTGCCTATAAAACCTGATGACAAATTAGCTGTAAAATTTGCTATGTTATTTGAAGCAACATGCAGTATTGGTATAGCAGAAGCACTAAAAAAGTACGGTTACACCGAACAGCGCTTCTATCAACTTCTCAAAGCATACGAGGAACAAGGAACTGATGGATTAATAGATAAGAAACAAGGTCCTAAAACCAATCGTGTTAGAAGCAATACAGTAAATAATCAAATCATCCGGTACCGTTTTCTTGATCCTAATTCATCTCCTGCTGTTATAGCACAAAAGATGAGGCAGGATGGATATACAATCAGTGAAAGCAGTGTAGCCAGAACCATAGCGGAGTATGGGCTTCAAAAAAAAACCTCTATAAATTTAATCCTGAAGAGGAAGAGAAAAAAATAGAGACACAAATCACCAAGCGAAAGACAAGCGTTATTCGGGTTACTTCAAAGAGCAATGAAAGAAATTTCAGGGAAATCTTATCCAAAAAAGTTTCAGGTACATTATTGGGTGTATGGCTATTGGTAGCAGAACATCTTCGGCTTGGAAGCTGGGATTTATTAAATACTTGGAGTGGAAAATATGAACAAGATATTGAACCTCGTATAGCAATGCAAATCGTTCATGAAAGTGCATTATGTGTAAACAGGATACGCCCTTCTCAATCTATATGTCATCAGGGATTTGAATTGGCTAATGGATTACCTTATTTAGTAACTGATCAACAAGTTCATGATTTATTAAATGCACACACCATATCTGAAGCAAAGCAATTACAAATAGTATTGGGGAAATTAAGGCAAGTAAATGGTCATTATAACGGCAATCTTTTAGCCGTTGATCCTCACCGAATAATTACCGCATCACAAAGAATAATGCCTAAAAAGAAAAAGAAGCCTGGTGAAAAAGCTGATAAGGTACTTCAAACATTTTTCTGTCTTGATACACAAACAGGTCAACCCCTTTGTTCCACAATAGGTTCATCTGGTAAAACAGCTACAGAAGCAACATTGGAATTGATAGATATGATAAAAAACATTCAACCACAACAAAACGGATTACTAATGGCAGATACAGAGCATTTTACAATAGCACTGCTTAAGCATGTTCATCAAAATACATCTTATAATATTCTTGTTCCAGTACCTAATACTGAAAAAGTTAAAGAACTGATGCAAACATTAGAATATCATAGAAAATGGGCTGGATTTGCTATTGCTCAAACTCCATATATGTTTAATAAATCCAGTCATCCCTTTAATTTAATTGTTCAAAGAGAAGGTGAGATTGCATCAGAATATCGCTACAAAGCCTTCATTAGTACTTCTGACAAAGAAGTTCTTTCAATGATTACTAAGAATTATCCTGAAAGGTGGACCATTGAAGAGTTCTTTAATTTTGAAGGTAATATGGGATGGAATAGAGCTTCAACCATGAACTTAAATATACGTTATGGAAAAATGTCATTAGCATTAATTGCTCAGGCAGCTGTTTGTCAACTAAGGAAAAAACTCCCTGCACCATATAAAAAATGGACAGCCAGCCATCTGGCAGATACAATATTCCATGGATTTGATGGTGATTTAAGAGTAGAGGATGATACTATTGTAGTAACTTTCTATAATGTGCCGGATTATTTATATTTGCAGAATCATTACGTAAATTTGCCGAACAAACTTGAGAAGGAAGGAATCAATCCCAAAGTTCCCTGGTTATACAATTTTAAAGTCGATTTTCGCTTTAAATAAAATTCTATACTGATCGTAAACAAAAATGCGAAAAAGCAAAATGATAAGGCGAACGGGGGAAACGGTAAAAAAGGAGCATAAATACTCCGTTTCCCCGATTCACCCTCTCACCGTTTCTGTATGATATTTTCGCAAACCTGATTTCGCTTGGTATAACACTAAAATAAATTACCCTTAAAAAATCGCTGATAACTATCGGGACTATCGGGATCGGGGAACACCGCTAAAATTAAACATTAAAATGAATAATTTTTTACGAATATACGAAATTACTCTTTTCATCAGCCACAAAGTTGTGTAA
>JBDRNO010000233.1:0-6131 GCA_043811005.1 Bacteroidota bacterium
CCCCCGGCCATTGCTCCGCCATATAGAACCATATTGGTATTTTGAACATCATTTAAATCGAGAAGTGTCTGCATAATGCTTGGAGCACAATGTCCCATCCTTCGAACATTGCTAATAGCTCTTAGTTTTTCAGTATTGAAAACCCCATATCCAATTAATCCGGCTGCACCTGCGGCTGCAATTGCCAGAATACTTTTCTTAGTAAAATCTCTCCTGCTTAATGATCCTCTATATGTATTAATGTCATTCCTTTTCATATAAAAATCAATCATCAAAAACAAAGAAGTTCAGTAAGCTATTTTTGGTTAGTTCAAACTTACATATTAAAGCTTAAAATCTCTGGCAAAATTCAATGACATGCCATATTTTGTTGCCAGTTGTGTGCCATTAAAGTAATGATAAACCGGCAGGTCAACCATTACTGAAACGTTCCATTTTTCCTTGATGGCATAATTAATCTGCGGTGAAAAATAAAATATGGTACTGCCCGATGATTCTTTCCATCCGTTGACTGTTTTATCTTTATTCCGGATTTCATTCCTTATCTGCAGAATTGTCGTCCAGTCTCCCTTCAGCCACGAAAACATCAAATGTTTTGAAAAAAAGAAGGATGTAAAAATCGATGTTCCCGGTTTATAATCCTGAGTATTTCTGGAATTTAACTCCATCCTACTGGTAACGAAATATCTGATCCCGGTAACCGGTTTCTCTTTTACCAGGAATAACTGAACTACTGTCCCGAATGCCCCGAGAGTTGGCTGTACTTCAACTGGTAATTCAACACCTTCGCGGTAAATAGGATTTGTGGAGAAGGGGATTTTTGCCCCAACGCTTGAGGAAATAAAAAATCGCTTAGTATCGTCCTTAAACAGTCTGTATTTGAACGAGAGTATTGCATTTGAAAAACCGCTGCCCCTCAAAGTATAGGCAGGTTCAAGGTTGTAATTCTGTGTTTTATTGAAAAAATAACCGAGTTCCGTTTCAATGGTAATTTTATTGGCCAGGCCATATCCGATGATACTTCCTGCATAATTGTAGTTTGCGTTTTTAATCAGGTTGAAATCTGAGCGTTTATCTCCTTCAAAATACTGATTGCCGTAATTATACCTGTAAAATGTAATGACTCTTAAAGATTGCTTTTCCAAAACCAGAAGGTTGTTTGATCCCCCCACCGGATTTACAGAAGAGAGGCATTGAGCCGGTGCACGATCAATGAATAGTACAAGCACAAGCAAAAATGTTATTACCAGTTTATTCAACGACAATGAATATCTCTTTAGATTGAGAAACATTTTTACCATCACGAACTATACAGGTAATTGTATTTTTACCGATGTGGCATGGCGAAGCCGTATATAAAACTTCACTGCCAGAGCCAAGAATATCTCCGGCACTTGCTGACCAGTAAAAAGTAAGCTTGTATCCAGATGCCACTGCAGAAATTTTTGTTGATCCGCCCGATTCAATTGTATCCTTTTCGGCTTCTAAGGATGCAAAAAAAAGAGGCTGATCAGGATCTTCCGAACCTCCGTTTTCATCTTTAGCACAGGAAGCCAACAAGAATAAAAATATTGATAAAGTGATAAACTGTTTCATTCCTGTTTCTTATTTATCTTTTATACAACGGATTGAAAATGCATAGGTTTTTGGGAAGGTATTCCATCTTCCGACAGTGCAGACCCCGGTTTCGAGGCAGCGGCGCCATGCATTCTGCCCTGAGGTTCTGCTGCATCCATATTTGATCACCGATTTTAACGGTTGTGTAAATATTTCCTTCGATATCTATGACTACATTTTCGGGAATGGGCTGATTAATTTTAACACTTCCTGTGGCTGTGGAATCAACTGCATCTTTCACGATTACCGAATAGAGTCCGGCTGAAAGGCCTTCAATATCTTCTGTGTTCTCTCCATTTGACCAGTTGTAAATGTAAGGAGGAGTTCCTCCTGTTACCTCAATTTCAATCGAACCATCAGTTCCCTGGAAAGTTGTTACGTCATGTGCAATAAACTCTATTGACAATGGTTCCGGTAAATCTGGTTCCTTTTCGCTGGTACATCGCTGTAACAATCCAACAAAGAGAATGAGGGAAAGCGGTGTTCCGCATAAATATTTTGCAGGGTAACTGATATGACTTTTATTGGACTTCATTTCGCTTTGATCACGTTGCCTTTTATTCTCAATTCGACCATAGCATTTACTGCATTGGATTGCACCGTTATGGTCTTATTGAATGCAC
This sequence comes from Bacteroidota bacterium, assembly GCA_043811005.1. GTDB lineage: Bacteria > Bacteroidota > Bacteroidia > NORP154 > NORP154 > JBDRNO01. Next base: position 2,241 of record JBDRNO010000233.1, read on the forward strand.
CTTTTACTTTAGTATTGTATTCAACCCTTAAGGAATCCTTCATCCCTGCGCCCACAGGAGTTTTGGGCCATGCCTGGACCATACAACCGCAGGATGTGCGTACATTTAAGATAACCAGAGGGACTTTCCCTGTGCTCGAAAAAACAAAATAATGTACAGCATTTCCACCGGATTGAATTGTCCCAAAGTCATATTCAGTTTCTTCAAAAGCGATCCGGGGTCCATCAGATGGATCCATTTTACTTGTAAGTTTTTCGGTTTGGGAAAATGCAGGAAGGTTGAAAATTAAAAATAATACTATGTTTAAAATTTTAATCTTCATAATCTGATTAATTCAAAAGGTTAATTTCTAATATATAACGAATGAAATCAATATGTATTACCAACACAAATATTTACTGATGTTATTTACAATCTTGCGGATTCCATCTGAAGTGTCATTGCTATTCTCAAAGCATTGCATGTTTTTTCAGTATCGAGAAGGATTCTTTTGCATTCAAATTTAGTCTGAATAATTTTAATATAAACAGATGTTCATTTAAATTTATTGTTCAATTAATAACCATCTATTGAAGGCGAATAAGGTTTAATATCAAGTACGGGAGTACCATCATACGCATCAATCCCTGAAACATACAAAATGCCATTTTCGACTTTTTCAAGTTTAAGGGTGGCAGGCCCGATAGGATTCGGCCGGAAAGGCTTTTGCAATACTTTTACGGGCTTTATCATAAAGACGTGTGAAGGCAGGTCGTGAAATATTTTTAGATAACTAACAAATGGATTATATATTTGTATTGCCTTAATGATTTTTTTTGTGACTGCAAGCTTGAAAAACTGGCCTAAGAGGATTTATGTATACTTCCTGCTGATAGTGTTTCTGGGGTATTGCGGAAGTATCATACTATTCCCCCATTATCATAAAGTCGACGGTGTTACCATTGTTCACTCACACCCATCCCGTCACGGTTCCGGGACTAATCCTGTTGAACACCAACATTCGAAAAATGGTTTTGTCCTTATACAATTGATTTCGAATTTAATTCCCATCCCTCCGTTGCTTTTTTACGGGGTGAAAATTATTCGTAGGATTGTAAATAACCTGGTTTTCATTACAGATGAAAATGTACCCGCCAACTTTACCAGCCAATATACATATCTACTCAGAGCGCCACCTTTAAATTTACACAATTAAATCTCTTTTGGGAATTTCTGAAATTCCTTTTCTCATTTTGCTATGCAAGAAGCTATTGCATTTTAATCACATTGTGTAATATTTAAATTGAGAATCGTGAAAAAAATATATGGGTATTAATAATTGTTCTATTTTGTTCATCATCACTCTTTTCCCAGAAAAAAACTGATGCAAATATAATCGGACATGTAGTCAGTAACGGAAACCACATTCCTTTTGCGACAGTTAGCGTAAAAGGAACAACCCTGGGTGTCAATACAGATGAAACAGGTCATTACCAACTAATTAACCTGCCTGCAGGCAAGCATACTATAAGGGCACAATCGCTGGGTTTCAAACCTGTGGAGAAAGAAGTCACTATTAAATCAGGCGAAACAGTAGAAATTAAATTTGATCTGGAATCGGATGTAATGGGACTTGAAGAAGTTGTAATAACCGCCGACAGGGGCGAAATGAAAAGAGTAGAGTCTTCTTCTATTGTTAACACAATATCTGCCAAATTATTTGCAACAACACAATCTGTTACTTTAAGTGAAGGGTTGAACTTTACCCCGGGATTGCGTATTGAAAACAGCTGCCAGAACTGCGGCTTTTCGCAGGTCCGTATGAATGGAATGGAAGGTCCTTATTCGCAGATATTGATAAACAGCCGCCCGATCTTTAGCGGTCTGGCAGGGGTTTATGGGCTGGAACTTATACCATCAAACATGATTGAACGCGTCGAAGTAGTACGTGGTGGTGGTTCTGCTCTCTATGGAAGCAATGCAATTGCAGGAACTATAAACATTATCCTTAAGGATCCTGTTACTAATTCCTATGAAGTTGGATTCAACACAGGCTTAGCAGGGATCGGAATGAACGGTTCTGAAGATGTGGCTCCGGATTATTCCGCGAACTTTAATACCTCTCTTATTTCTGCTGACAGTAAAACAGGCGTAGCAGTATATGGATTCACAAGAGAACGGAAAGCTTTTGATGCCAACAATGATGACTATTCGGAGATCTCGCCGATGACCAATCTGACAATCGGCACAAGGTTATTCCACAGATTTGGTTTCCGCAGCAAACTGGCTGTTGACTTTTTTAATATAAATGAGGAGCGCAACGGTGGCAACCGGCAGGATTATCCCCTGCATGAAAGGGATGTAGCCGAAGCGGTTAAGCATGACATTAAAACCGGAGCAATAACCTTTGAACAATATTTCAAGGATTATGATCTGCTTTCGGTTTTCTTTTCTACCCAGCATCTCAACCGCGATTCTTATTATGGCGCAAATCGCTCAGTCAAGGACTACGGCAATTCAAAAGATCTTACCTACAATCTTGGTTTGCAGTATAAAGCTGTTTTAGGTAAATCATCAATTATTGCCGGAATCGAGAATACCGGTGGTTCTCTTGCTGATAAAAAGCTTGGTTACCCCGATTATGATAATGCAATTATTATCAATGATTCGATTGTAAGTGTCCCTCATACTGATAATACTACAGTTGCAAACCAATTGTCCAGGACTTCAGGCGTTTTTGCACAATATGAACTAAAATTTCATAGAGGAAAAATTGGTCTTGGCGGACGATATGACAATTACATGATCAAAGACAATGCAAAAAATGGCGAAACTAAAAAAGGGAATGTGTTTAGTCCGCGAATAAACTTTATGTACGAAATTTTCGGGTCTTTACAGGCAAGATTAAGCTATTCTCAGGGTCATCGTGCCCCTCAGATATTCGACGAGGACCTTCATATTGAAACATCCGGATCGAGACAGGTTATCAATGTTAATGATCCCGATCTGAAACAGGAAACCAGTCACAGTTTTATGGCTTCGCTGGACTTTAACAGGCTGATCGGCACAGTCACTTCAGGCCTGCTTATTGAGGGGTTTCTGACACGGCTTACTGACCCATTCGTAAATGAAATTGGGGTCCCTGATGAAAACGGAACAGTACTCTATACACGAAAGAACGCCGAAAATGGGGCAACTGTTAAGGGAATAAACATTGAGGTTAAGCTGAAACCATTGAAAGATTTTTTGCTTACTTCAGGGTTTACAGTTCAGGAGAGCAGGTTTGATGTGGAGCAGCAATTCAACCAGAAAAACTTTTTCCGGACACCTTCCAATTATGGATTTATGGTTGTTGACTGGGATTTTATAAAAGATTTCTGTTTCTCATCTACAATGAGTTATACCGGCAAAATGCTGGTCCCTTATTTCGGCCCCTTAGCTGACCCTGACCTTGGCGCATTGCATGAATCCGATCAATTTTTTGACATGGGAATTAAATTATCGCACAACATTAAACTTAATGGAGCTACCCTGCAATGGTTTACCGGCATGAAAAATATATTCAACTCATATCAGTCGAATTTTGATTCAGGAATCGACCGCGATCCTGCCTATGTATATGGGCCAATGGCTCCACGCACTGTTTATCTGGGGATTAAAATCGGGAATATGCTCAGATAAAAAATGTACAATCTTTACGTTCATTGACGATAGGCAGAGTTAACTTCTTTCAGTTTTTTTTCGTATCTTAACCATAAATATGCAATGAACAAATTTGAAATTAAAGCAACCTGATCAGATGACAAACTGACGTATTTAGATCACCCTGAGGTTCAACCACAGACCTTACTGACTATTTAATGATTATTAAACACTATTGTCCGATTAATATTTTAGATTCAAATTTTAACT
>JBDRNO010000234.1:0-2161 GCA_043811005.1 Bacteroidota bacterium
CCGACCTACAGGAGCGGCCCCCAGCTTCCTGATAATGCGGATATCGGACAGACAAAAAGGCTTGTTTATATTGTGAATCCATCCACTGGTTATAATGTGACTGCTTATTTTTCAGTGAGGATATGGTAATGTTCGATGATAAAGCTCAATTGCACACCCTGGAAGGTGTGGCGGCTTCTACCCTCATACTATTGGTCATAATTTATGCGATTGATGCGACCTCGATGACTCCGCTTACTTCGTCTACATCGAGCGTACAGGTTGAAACGGAGCTTGCATTGCTGGGTCAGGATATTTTGAATACGCTTGATTATACAGAGCCGGGAGAGATTTCAAACTTTAAAAAGGACATAATAAACTGGGATGGCAATCAATACCAGTGGAGCGGTAAAAAATACTTAGAGGATGGAAATATTGAGAATAATATTTCAAATAATATCACTGAAATCCTGAATATAACATTGATTAGTAAAGGGATAGCACATAGGTTGGAAGTTTCATATCTTCTAAACAACAGCAACACCACTTCAGTTTCATGCCCAAGGACGATGATTTATGCGGGTGTGCCTTCTGATAATGCTGTAATAGTTTCAAGGAAGATCGTATTGCAGGATAGCGATATTATTCGTGATCCAAATTCTACAAACCCTATTTATGACATTTATCCTGCGACTGGTCTTTGGAATATAGTCGATGTTAAATTAGTTCTATGGAGAACATGAAAGAAATAATAAAGAACCAGGACGCTCAGTTCATGCTGTTGGCAGGTTTTATTATTGGAGTTGTCCTTGTTATAACTACCATAATATTGAACAGCATAATTTTTCAGGTCAATATTGCGATCGGAGGGGGAAGTGAATTGTCAAAATATGATATGATCAACCTTGTACAGATCACAAAAGATGAGTTCAGAAGCGCTTACGTTAACAAAAGTATTCCAGATTTTGACAGACAACTTAATGACTTCAATGGTAATCTATCTAAACTCTATGCTTTGCACGGCGAGGGCGTTAATATAACCTGGGATACGAGCAACTGGAATACTAGTTATGCATATTTCACTGAAAATGGATTGTCAGGCGGGAAAACGAACTGGACGCTGGTCGAAAATGTTAATAATTCAAATATGATAATTAATATATCCACAACTTCAACTTTTATAATAAATATCACAAATGCAACGAAATACTGGAATATAAACTTTACGACTCCGGGTGAGAACCGTACGATTAGTAACACCCAGATCAAGAATAATATATCCTCAACTTATACAATTTCTTTCATTAATGGCTCAAATGCAAAAGGTAATTACAGCATAAACGGTGCCACAATGAACGGCAAAAACTTCACCCGGACAAGAGACTACGTCCTCTACGGTACGGTTTCATTCTTTATGAGCAGGGTAAGAACTAATTTAACAATCCCAATTACGGTACCGTGGTGACCTATGAGACCAAAGAGCTTCTTAAAGAATGATGATGCAGTCGCCATATCACTTGGTTTTATTCTTACGTTCGCAATCACGGTCATTGTATTTACAGCTTTGATTATCTCTTTCTATTCACTTACTCAGTCCACAGAAAAATCGGCAATGCGAGAGAATTTCAAGATAATCGGGAGCGGACTTGCCGCAAAGATTAACTCAGCCGATATGCTGGTCAATTTTACGAATTCAAATAGCGGAACTGTTAACATGCTGGAATATGAATTCTCTGTTCCAGTATCTGTGGCTGGAAAGACCTATACCATGAATATTACTAAATCACCTTATAAGATCATATTTGAAGCAGACAATGGTGTAAGAGTTGTATCTGTTTTTAATACATCAACCAATTTCACACCAGTCCTTCTTTACAGCGCATCTGAATATTTTGTGATAAAATATAATGGAGCCAGCAACAGCCTTTATATCACCCAAGAGACCCCCACCCTGGGTGACGTCGCTGCAATGCCACCAGGTGTTACTAACCTCAATTACATCTCTGGTCCACTGTATATCAATTGGACATGGACTGACCCGGCAGATGCAAACTTCGACCATGTAGAACTGTATGTGGACAGCAATCCCATTACTACAGTTGGAAAAGGACAGCAATACTTCAATGCATCTTTCTTCAGGCCAAACTCAACGCACATAATTTACATACGCACTGTTGATATA
>JBDRNO010000235.1:0-8928 GCA_043811005.1 Bacteroidota bacterium
TGGTTCCGGGTTGTTGGTTTTTTTACTCAAAATAATAATCATTACATACCACCCAGCACCCAGTAAACAGTACCCAGCAACATTATATTATTTATCCAAAACTCAATTCTATACTATTTCGTTTTTTAATTAATTAACAAAGTTATGTTATAATCATCATGCCAGGCAACACATTCGGACACATCTTCCGCTTAACCACTTTTGGCGAATCACATGGAAAAGCCATTGGAGGCATCATTGACGGCTGCCCTGCCGGGCTGGAAATTGATATTGATCTCATTCAAAAAGAATTGGACAGGAGAAAACCCGGTCAATCCGGAATAACAAGCCAGAGAAAAGAGAGCGATAAGGTAGAGTTCCTATCCGGTATTTTTGAAGGAAAAACAACAGGAACTCCAATTGGATTCATGGTACGTAATGAAGACACAAAACCAGGGGATTACGAACATTTGAAAGACAAGTTCCGTCCTTCCCATGCCGATTATACTTACCATGCAAAATACGGACACAGGGATCACAGGGGAGGCGGAAGGACATCGGCAAGAGAAACCGTATCAAGAGTTGTTGCCGGTGCTGTTGCCAGGATGATATTGAAGCGATTTGATATTAATATCTATGCATATACTTCACAGGTAGGCGATATTAAGTTAGACAAATATTATAATGATCTTGATCTGACAAGGATAGATGATAATATTATCCGCTGCCCTGATAAAGAGACCGCTGAAAAGATGATGAAACTGACAGAACAGGTAAAAAAAGAAGGTGATACAATTGGAGGTGTTGTAACGGGTGTTGTTCAAAATGTTCCTGCCGGATTGGGAGAGCCGGTGTTTGATAAATTACATGCTGATCTTGGGAAGGCGATGCTGAGCATCCCGGCAGTAAAGGGATTTGAATATGGCTCTGGTTTTGAGGGGGCTAAGATGAAGGGATCGGAGCATAATGACAGCATGAACATCTCCCCTTCTTCTTCTTCTTCGCTCAGGATGCGAGGGGAGGCCTACCCCCGGCCCCTCCCGAAAGGAGGGGAGACCCTCAGCACTGGCTCACAAGACCTACCGCACGAAAAATATTCCAAATCTAGTGGAGAGGGCAATTCAAAGCTGAAGGTCTCCTTTAAAACAAACTATTCAGGCGGTATCCAAGGTGGAATATCCAACGGGGAAGATATCTATTTCAGGGTTGCGTTTAAGCCGGTTTCAACAATTATGAAAAGACAAATGACAGTGAATACCAAAGGAGAAGAAGTTGAGATTGAAGGAACAGGCAGGCACGATCCGTGTGTGATGCCGAGAGCGGTACCTGTTGTTGAGGCAATGGCGGCTTTAGTCATAGTGGATCATTTTATGAGAAACAAAACTGTAAAGCTGATATAATTCTAAATTCATCATTCAAATGTTCGATGTTCATTATTTTGAATTTCGAATATTGAACATCTGAATATCGAATGTTGAACTATTTAACTTAACCATACAACCATATAAAATAAATGAAACGCCTTATCTTCCTTCTTTTACCTCTTTTTTCCTTTTTAACCACATCAGCCCAAACTGATACAATACCGCTATCACCTCAGCAATTTGGAAATAGTGTTCTAACCAACTTATGGGAAAATCCTGCTTATTCAGGCGCTGAACAAAGGCATAATATAAATTTGAATTACCAGAAAAGGTGGCCCTGGGTACCACAAACAAAAAGATATCTTATTTCTTATGATCTGGCATTGGGCAAAAACAAAAGATTGGGACTGGGAATATACTATTCTCATTATCTTGCAGGGGCAACAACAAAAAAATCATTTAATATTTCAGGTTCTTATAAATTTCTCATAAACAAAAAACACAAACTGCGATTAGGGTCATCTATTTCCTACTTGATTAAATCTGTGAATTTTAGATCATTGACATACGAAGATATGATTGATCCGTGCTATGGATTCTCTTATGGTACAGAAGAAACGCAGGTCACCAGTACTTCAGGAAATTTAGAGGTTGGCTCTGGTATCTGGTACACTATATATAATTATTATCTTGGTTTATCTGTGCTTCATATTAATCAACCTAAAAATGGAATTATAGTATGGGATCAAAGTAGATTGCCAAGGGATTATTACATCACCAGCGGTTACGATTTTAAAATCAGCGATTATTTTAGCATTTTACCTTCATTCCTTTTGAAAAAATCTTACGGCTATTTTACTATTAGTCCAAGCGTACTATGCATTTTTAGAAAAAATTACATTGTGGGTTTTATATTTAAAGACCTTAATACAATCTGTATAAATACTGGGGTATTATTCCTGAAAAAATTTCGGTTTATGATAACGTATGGAGTGCCAGCACATGAACATTTAAGGCAAATTAGTGAAATAGGATATATAGAATATAGCTTACGGTTTCAATTTGGTAAAAGTGTAAAAAATGAATAGATCATACATAAAGAAGAACATTTTGTTATTATTAATTCTGCTTGCTTGTTCTTATGGATGCAGGAAAGAGGAGATCACTTGCACACCGGTTGATAATGTCCCTGATACAACTTATGTTTCCGCCTCCGATCAGGAAAAAGTATGTGTTTTTGACAATAAGTTTATTTTGATTGATGCTTATGTTGATAGCGCTTTATCATACATGTGGTCACCAACAGGAGATACAACTTCTTCAATAGTCATTTCCATAGCAGATACATTTGCTACTGCCGAAATTATATACGCTGTTGAAGTAACTACACCAACAACTAGTTTCTCATGGTCAACCACTGCTTCTTTTTCTTATTGTTGTTGCATGATTATCCCAAATTCTTTCACTCCTAACCTTGATGGCAAAAATGACACATGGATTCCTCTAGGTATAGGAATTGGTTGTTTTTACATGGAAGTAAGAAATGAAGATGGAATATTGGTCTATTCAACAGATGATATAAACGAGCCATGGGATGGAAGAATAAATGGAAGTGAAGACATTGGGCCGTGTGGTCTTTATTTCTATTATGTTTATGTCGAAATGGGTTCTCAAATGGATCGTAATAAAAGTGAATCTTACGGATACGTGGAATTGATCAAATAATTTAGAGATATTACAAATGAGAAAGATCAAATCACATTGGCTGATTATAATATCGATGGGTTTAGCGGTTATTACCGGACTGATTATCCAGAGATCAACAGAAGTAGAAACGTATACCGGGATAACCGGAGAATGGGATGAAGATGCATTTATTGTAACCGGTATTGAACCATCATCACCGGCAGCTAAATCAAAGCTCAAGACCGGTGACAGGATAGTGGAAGTAATTGTTAATAAGGGACTTCATGATGAGAGGTCCTATTTGTTATCCTCTGAGCAAACGATAAGAGAGATCACACCACTCTTACCCTATGGTGTTGTTGCCCGGCTAAAAACAATGAAAGGCAGGGAGGTTGCCGTTACCGTTGGGATGACAAATGATTGTCAGCGTGCAATGTTTCTCTCTCCATTTAAATTTGTAGCTGATATATTTATTCGCCTTTTAAAGATGCTTATAGTACCGATGATAATATTTTCGATAACCACCGGTATTACCAATATTGGTGACCTGGGACGATTAGGTAAAATGGGGATCAAAACCATTGGATATTACATGCTAACCAGTGTTATTGCAGCAGCTACAGGTCTGATACTTGTAAATCTGTTCAAGCCCGGTATAGGCGCCGGCCTGGGACTTCCTCCTGTTGGAGCTGAAGTATTCAGCAAGCAAATGGGCTTCATGGATATTTTTATAAGAATGATACCTGAAAACATTTTCGGAGCATTTTCTTTTAATGGCAATATGCTGCAGGTTATCTTTTTCTGTATTATTATGGGTTTTGCTATACTTCAGCTTCCCGAAAAGCCCGGAAGTATATTAATAAATTTTTTTGAAGCCGGATTCCAGATGATGATGAAACTTGCCGGTTTTATTCTTAAACTTATACCATACGGTGTGTTTGCTTTGATCGTTAAGGTGGTGGTTACAACAGGTTTTGGAGCTTTCAAACCGTTACTGATGTTCATGTTTGTTGTGACCATTGCCCTTTCTTTTCACATGTTTATATCACTTCCCACTTTGGTTTATCTGCTATCAAAATACAATCCATTTGTGTGGATGAAAAAAATGTCTACCGTCCTGTTGACAGCGCTCAGCACCTCTTCATCTTCAGTAACTTTACCTGTAACACTCGAAGTTGTCGAAAAGAAAGGAGGTGTAAGCAATAAGGTGTCTTCTTTTGTTTTACCCCTGGGAAGTACTATCAACATGGATGGCACGGCATTGTATGAATGCATTGGAGTAATATTTTTAGCCCAGTATTACAGCAGTACCGGTGATTTTCAATTAACGTTTGCAAACCAGGTATACATTATTATTGCAGCAGTAATGGCAAGTATTGGTGCTGCCGGTATTCCATCGGCTGGATTGATAATGATGCTCACTATCCTTTCCGCCCTTGGTCTGCCCGTTGAAGGTGCGGCAATTCTTTTGGCAATTGACAGGCCACTGGATATGTATCGCACTGCTGTAAATGTTTTCAGCGATACATGCGGAACATTGGTCATTGCCAAATCAGAGGGTGAAGTTTTAGATAACGACAGTGAAGGATAACTAAATTAAGTTTTTATGTTTCGGAGTATACAAAAGCATTTTCATCATCCAATCCTTCTTATAAAGCGGCTTGGTATCTTACTTCTTCTGTTCACATTGTGCAGAGGGCTGTTCTTGCTGTTCAATACAACATTTTTCCATGGTGTTTCTTTAGCAGATTTTATAATGATCTTCCTGCATGGCATCCGTTTTGACATATCTGCTATTATTTATTTCAATATCCTGTTTATTATACTTCACCTGATCCCTTTACCTCAAAGAGGCCTGCCTTTATATCAAAAAATACTGAAAATCCTGTTTTATTTAACAAATACAATTGCATTATTTGCTAACTGTGCTGACATGGAATATTTCAGATATAATTTCAAACGCTCAACGGCAGATGTATTTACTCTCATGGGACTGGGGGATGATCTTTTTAACGTACTTCCTCAATACATAAAGGATTTTTGGCATGTGGGTTTAATATTGCTTTTATTGATATTGATTGCTGAAATATTATACAGGAAAGTCAAAGTGAGGGACGAGGGACGAGGGGCAAGGAAGGATGAATGGAGGAAAGTTATTGTTGGAAGCGTGCTGTTCATAGTGCTCTTAGGTTTATTTATTATCGGGGCAAGGGGTGGTTTGCAGCTTAAACCAATAGGCATAATAACTGCCGGGCAATATACGGCAGCGCGAAATATCCCTTTAGTGCTTAATACACCTTTTGCGGTTATTAATACTTTGGGAAAGCATGAACTTATAGAAGTTGAATATTTCACAGACCAGGAGTTAAACGGCATTTATTCTCCTTATCACACTCAATTTACCGCCCAGCAGTCACGCGGGTCAAATATTAACATTGTCATAATCATCCTCGAAAGTTTTTCCAATGAGTATATAGGAAGGTTGAACGGTGGCAGAATAAGCTATACACCATTTTTGGATTCTTTAATAGGAAATAGCCTGGTTTTCAATAATTGCTTTGCCAACGGAAAAACATCCATTGAAGCCATACCTGCTGTTGTAGCAGGACTGCCTACTTTGATGAACAATCCATATATAACATCTTTTTATGCGGGTAATGATATTAACAGCTTAGCCAGTATCTTAAAACAAAGAGGTTATCAAACCTCATTTTTCCATGGGGGAAATAACGGCACTATGGGCTTTGATGCTTTTGCCAAAACAGCCGGATTTGAACATTATTATGGGAGAAATGAATATAACAACGATAAGGATTACGATGAAGAATGGGGAATATTTGACGAGGAATTCTTTCAATTTTTTGCCGGCAACCTAAACAATACCCAACAACCGTTTTTCAGTTGTCTCTTTTCCTTAACCTCTCATCATCCTTATTTTATCCCAAAAAGATATGAAGGTAAATTCAAAGAAGGGGAATTAAAAATTCACAAATGTATCAGCTATACCGATTATGCATTGAGGCAATTTTTCAAAACTGCATCCGGGATGCCATGGTTCGGTAATACGCTATTTGTAATAACTGCTGATCATACTGCAGGCGCTTGCTTGCCTTTTTATAAAAACAGGGCAGGGATATACGCTATCCCCCTGATCTTTTATAAACCCAAACTTAGCCAGGGAATGTATTATAGCAATATGAAAGGTGTAAACAAAAAAACGGTTCAACAAGCAGATATTATGCCTTCAGTGCTCGATTATTTGAATTATAAAATCCCTTTTCTCGCATTCGGTGAAAGCGTTTTTGATTCAACCGCGCAGGGATCTGCTGTTAATTTTTTGAATGGCGTTTATCAAATAATTGAAGGATATCATATACTGCTCTTTGACGGAGAAGAATGTACTGGATTGTATAATTTTAAAAATGATGTTTTTCTTCAAAATAATTTACTTTTGTCCAAACAAATGACCTCAACCGGAAATGAAACTACTGACGGATTAAAAAAACGGTTGGAGCGTAAGATAAAAGCAGTTATTCAAAGTTATAATCACAGGTTAATTAACAATAAACTTACTGTAAAATAGCATAATTTCTTAAAATGCAAATAAGAAAATAAAAAATGATGCAGTTGCTGGTTGCTGGCTGCTGGTTGCCATGCCTACGCTTCGCTTCGGCAGGTAAACTGGATAATGGATGTTAGATATTAAATGTTGAATAGTTAATTTGTTATGAGTTGCTGGTTGCTTGTAGTGATTACTATTGTAAATTCGCACAAAAAAAAACCAGAAACCAGTGACCAGAAGCTGATTATTAAATACAAAAAGATGAATTTCAATATAAATCCGCCAGCTGGCGGACATTGAAATTCCGATACAAAAAATATTGAAAAAGAAGATACGTTTCATAATCAATCCACTTGCCGGGTCCAGAAGATTCAAGATCACGGAAAAGACCATCAGGAAAAATCTGGATCTTTCATTATTTGATTATGAAATAATTCATACCAAAGCTGCAAAGCATGCCATTGAACTCTCTAATGAAGCCGTTTTGGAGCACTATGATGTTGTTGCAGCAGTTGGTGGTGACGGAACGGTTAATGAGGTAGGAAGAGCCTTAATCGGAAAAGATGCTTTACTGGCGATCGTTCCTACCGGATCAGGAAATGGCTTGGCACGCCATCTCAAAATACCTGGCAAACCCTCCAAAGCAATTAAGCTGATAAATAATCTAAAAACCAAAACCATTGATACCGTCATAATCAATCCTGCGGACACTCATCACAAGTCAACAAGCAATGAATCATTCATAGTAACTGCGGGTGTTGGCTTTGATGCCCTCATTGCCCATAAATTTTCCGAATTTAGTAAAAGAGGTCTTTTATCTTATATTAAAGCAGTTTTTATCGAATATCCAAAATACAAAACCCAGGACTATGAGATTTGCGTTGATGGGAAAACATATATGAGGAATGCATTCATGATAAGTGTCGCCAATTCCTCACAGTATGGAAGTAATGCGGTAATCGCCCCGGATGCAATTATTGATGATGGATGCGCTGATGTTTGCCTTCTTAATAAATTTCCCAGATACTTATCACCCTATCTAACCTGGCGACTGTTTAACAAAACAATTGATAGATCATATTACTATGAAATGATCAGGGGAAAAGAAATTACAATCAAACAAAATTCCTACCTGATCCATTTGGATGGAGACCCATATAATATGGGGGGGAAAATACATATAAAAGTTAATCCTTCATCTTTGAATGTGATCGTTCCGTCATGAAGAAGAAGAATAAAATAAATATCATATATTCTACTAATCCTGATTTTAAATATGAATACGCTGAAGATGAAATACAGGAAACACTACCACCCCATCAGCAGAATCTAAGGGTTCGGATTGAAAAGAAGATGAGAGCTGGAAAAACCGTTACTATAATATCCGGATTTACCGGTACTGACAATGATCTAAAGAATCTTGGGAAATATTTAAAAACAAGATGCGGGGTTGGAGGAAGTGTTAAAGAAAGGGAAATCCTGATACAGGGTGATCTTCGGGACAGGATATTGGATATTCTATCTGACCTGAAAAATTTTTAGTACACCGGATGTAATTTTCTATTACTAAGAAAAATTATATGGTAAATTTACCTCGTTTTTATCCCACATGAATTTTTCAGGTTAATGCAACCATTGATCAAAACTTTCCGCTTAATAAGGTTATCAGTATTGTGTGGTATATTTTTCTTCAGTATAGCCATTCCATTAACTAATTGCAGGACCAAAAAGAACCTTACTACTCCTATGGGTTGGTTGTCACATAAGAAACTTCAAAAACATGAGGTTAAGCGTACACGCAAAACTAAAAAGAAGAGTGATGTAAACAGACAGCCGGTTCAACAATGGTACAGGGATTGGGTGAAGGAGAAGGAGAAGGAGAAGGAGAGGAAAAAGAAATAGAGGGATAGGCGGATCGATAATTTTATTGATGTTAATGGAAAAGTTGACAGTTGACAGTAGGCAATTAACAATTACTGAAACGGTGAAAGGGAGAATCGGGGAATGGGGGTATGTTTGGAGATAGCAGACAGTGCAGTTTCCCATTTTGAGGCGCTGGAAAGGATTGTAACTAAAGTAGAAAAAATTATTAAATATTTGTTTAAAACCATTCATTGTTTGGAAAAATGCCTCGCCTGCCGGGAGCTACCGTGTACCCACATATTTTGATAAATATACATTAATGACATTGGTATAGACGTTTAATGCGCACAAATTCAGAAATAAATTTCAAATGTCGAATGTCAAATGAAAAATATTAAAGTTTTTCATTTTTCATTTGATATTCGACATTTATTATTTGAACAATACAAGCGAATATTCAATATCCTATGGAAA
>JBDRNO010000236.1:0-2023 GCA_043811005.1 Bacteroidota bacterium
ATCATAACTAAAAAAACGGTTTGGGGTTTGTTGAGTTTGTTGAGTTTGTTGGGTTTGTTGAGTTTGTTGAGTTCGTTGAGTTCATTGGGTTTGTTGAGTTTGTTGAGTTTGTCCCGATGAAATACGCTTTGCTGTCACTACGTGAATTTCATGGGATAAATTAGGTTTGTCCCGATGAAATACGCCCTGGTTAAACAGAAAAGATAGGTTAAACTGGGTAAACTTTGCTGTTGCTACCGCCGGTTCGCTGCAAAAACTATGGGGCCAGGTCTACACATTTGACATTCTAGCGCGTTTCTTCTCATCTTAATGGAAATGGGGGGCGCTGTTGCAGAACGGGCACAAGTAAAATGCCTAAATTGCCTAAAATGAGGACGCAAGCTAAAGCTGAATACCTAAAACAATGTTGGAGATAGGCAGGGGTGTTCTTGAAGACTACTTGAGTTTTCGCACACGGATTTTTTGATTGTCAATAATGATAAGGCAATCGCGCCACTTGGATGGGGGCAAATCGACTATAAGACGCTCCATGGCGTTTTGGGTTTGTTCAACGGTGGTATGACGGACGCAGCATATTCCAGCGCTGCCTGAACCATTTCCCGGCTCAGTTCAGGATAGGCATCAAGAATTCGATCCACAGCATATCCACCAGCCACCATGCCAAGGATATTTTTCACCATAATTCTAGTGCCTTTGATCACCGGTTTCCCCGAGCAAATTTTTGGATCAACTACTATTAAGCCACTCATATTTTCCCCTTTTCTTAGAGCCAGTCGTCTAGAAAGAAGGTTCTTTTCGATATTTCGAACTCATTTATTGCATGAATATAGTATTGTGTGCTTTTAAGGTTCCGTCAATATTTTTTTTTACGGTGACAGGCTATCATGTTCTTGGGTAACCCTTCAATCCTTAATCCCTAATCCTTACCCCTTATTTTCAGACCTTCTGATCTCTGATCTCCGACCCCCGACCTCTGCTCTATGCCCTCTGCTCCATGCTCTCTGCTCTTCCCCTTCAATCCCTCAATCCTTTAATCAATCAGTGATAACACCGGGTATACATTATGATGTAACTGAGGCCATTAAAAATGTCCTCTTTTGCCCAATTTCTGTGTCAGACTTCATATTTCAATCATCGAAATACTCAATGTATATCTGCGGTTAAAATACTTGTCTTCCTTGAACTTGAACAAAATTGAACTTTTTAAAAGACCTCAATAATATTTTTTGGGAATTGTTTGATCGGAGACAGTTTTGAAAGGTTTTACACAGCTCCGCCCTGTGAATTACAAGGCATATTTAATTATATCTATTTGTAAATATTGATTAATTAGTTTTTTTAATTTCCAGAAAATGAACTAAATTGAATTAAATTTGGCTGAATATTAGCAGTACAGAACATCGGTTACAATCGGTAAAAGGTATGATTTTTTTCGTATTTTTCAGACGCTGAAAACTAGGTAAAAGGTATTAGATGCCGTCTCCGGTCTAATACCTTTTACCTAGAAAATATTTCTAAAAAATACGAAAAAAATCATGCTTTCGGCGTATTGATTTCTTTACTTCAGTAATTGTAAAAGTAGGAGCATTTTCAGAAATGTTTTTATAGATACATTCACTTTCAACATATAGGGGGTAATATGAAAGTTAAAATAATTTTTTTAATCGCGTCGTTGGTTATAATCGGTGCTTATTCAAATGTTATGGCAGATATAATCCCCGATCCTTTTATTCAAAATTTGACTGAAGTTAAGTTTTGGGCTCTTGATAATCTCGTTTTAGATAATGATAATTTTGTTTCTTTTGCTGTTGTTCCTTTAAATTTGCCTGTTAATTCCAAGCTAGAATACTCTTTAGACGACAGTACGTGGTATCTTTTGGTTAATCACACACCTATTCCAGTTCCCGAACAAGAAATTGTTTATCTAAGGTTTTTTCCTAATCAAAGTAACAATAATTTTGATCGTAGTGGTCAATTAACATTTACTGGTTCTGACGGGAGTTACAATGGTTTGAACCTTTAT
>JBDRNO010000237.1:0-16339 GCA_043811005.1 Bacteroidota bacterium
CAAATATCAATTATCAAATGACCGAAACAGTTTTGGTCATTGAGTTTTTGAGCATTGTGATTTATTTGTTATTTGGTACTTGTAATTTGTAATTTTAAAATTCATCCAAACATTCGGACTTTATAGACGGACACTAATTAGTCTGTCTATAAAGTCAAAAAAATTTTCAAAAATGGAAATTTCATGTTATTCTGTATCTTCGTACAAAAGCATCCTTACCTCTATCTCCAACAAATTATTTACCCATTTACTTCTTTTCATCCCCTCTTTGTAATTTGAGATTTGCAATTTGATCCTGAACTTGTTTCAGGATGGGATTTTTTAGTTTTTTTTATGCACTCCCATCCTGAAGTGGAAATACTGGCGAATATTAGTATAAACAGAAGCTATCAATGCTGCAAAAAAGAATATAACTACCATAATATCAACTACACCGGCATCAATATCCAACCCTGTGATCCTATCCACTAAGTATTTAACGTACGAACCCGGTAAATTATTGTTACCCAAATAACGAAGTACTTCCCAGTGCCAATCAGTTAAGGGGCAATACCCTATACCATACCAAATCCCAAGCACAAACCATGAAAGTCCCGTTAGCAAAAGCAATACCAGGTTTGCCTTTCTTGTTTTTTTCCATACCCAGCCGAAAAGGTTAAAGATGATAAGAAAAGAATGAAAAAAAAGAAAAAATATATCCAAAAGCCAGTACATAATATTAAAAATTTTGTTGATGTTAATAGACAAGTTGACAGTCCACCTACGCTAAAGCTTCGATGGATAAATAAGCAGTTGGCAAAAATAAGGACATAACTTCGTAAATTGATTAAAAAACACCAAAACAAACCGACTTATTTTTATTTCCAGCAAAGCGTTTAGGTTGACTCAACGGAAGCCCCGCCAAGCACGTACCTGTGTGCCGTGGCACTCCGGCTTTGCTCTGCTGAAGCTACGCGAAAGCGATGTGTGCAGGCGCAAAGTACGCTATAATTAAAAATAAACTAAAGAGAGAGTAATACCTATAAAAAAACAGGCATTTTATAAGTAAAGCAGGTTTATTTAAAATTCTTGTATTTAAGTAAAATCATAGATATAGTTTATATCTTTGGTGTTTAATGAAGCAATACCGTAAATATATATATTCACTTCTTTTATTATTTCCGGTTGCTATTTTCTGGCTTCCAATACCTGCTTTTGAGTCTTTTTTTAGTACTGGTAATACTTTACATGATACTATTGTTGAACCAGATACAGTACCCGGTGAAAACCGTGTCTTTCAGTCGATTGAATACATGACAGAAGAGCAGGTTTATACATTGATTGATTCCCTGCTCGATGAAGTAACAATTCCGCTTGAACTCATAAATGAGATCAATTTATATGTTACAAGCAAATATGATAAAACTACCGGATTATTTGCAACCGAAGCACATAACCCATCTGTCTATCCAGCTAATAATTATTATTTTAAATGGGATACGTATAATACACACCCATATTCAGAATTGCTTTCCAAAAATGACACTACGGTCTTATTGGTATTACAAGACAGCTCCAGCCGTTATATTCCTCCTGTGATTGGAATAATAACCTCAAATTTCGGGGATAGGCGCAACCACCTTGGTATTGATATTGACCTTGAAGTGTGGGACACAGTTGTATCTGCCTTTGACGGTATGGTCAGGATAGCCAGGAAGCACGGAGGATATGGAAGGGTTGTAGTAGTACGGCACTATAATGGATTGGAGACATTTTACGGACATCTGCACAGGATAAAGGTGCAACCGGGTGATACGGTTAAAGCAGGTCAATTAGTGGGCTTGGGAGGCAGTTCCGGAAAATCAACGGGAAGCCATCTGCATTTCGAGTGCCGGTTTAAAGGTAAACCGCTTAATGCCATGCATTTTATTGATTTTAAAGAAAATAAGCTTATCGGGGACACTATTATCCTTACCAAAACACGCTGGAGTTATAGTGTTTATCCAAAAGGCGTGAAATTTCATACTGTCGCTTATGGTGAGTTTCTGTATTTGATCGCAAAAAGATACGGTACCACTATCAGGAGATTGTGTGAATTGAACGGTATTTCCAGGAATTCAATCTTGAGGGTGGGGCAAAAACTTCGTATCGGATAGTTTCTTGTTAATGATTCTTTGGCAGGTAATAAGAAAATAGGGGATATTGGGGATATAGAGGATATAGAGGATATAGAGGATATAGAGGATATAGAGAAATAAACAATACAAACCTAGTATAACGTTTCAATAAAATAGTAACATATAATCATGCTATTAAATCTCAAATAACAAATTACAAATCTCAAATAAATACTAATTACAAAGGGAATAAGGTAATAAGGTTAGTTTATTCCAGTATTTATGTTTCTACTAAGGTTAAAAGTGAAAAAAATAAGGTTTTTGACCCTGCTTGCTGAACGGAAATGAAACATATACGATTAATTGCTAATATTGTATATAAGAAAGGCTAATAATAAACGTGAAATGATTAAATAATTATTAATAACATAAATAATTAGGACGATACAATTTAGTTTCACCATATTTACTTTAATAATTAAAAAATCACCACACTATAAATAGTTTCTATATTTATAATTCATGAACAAATCCCTCATTATATTACTCTTTTTTAAACTTCGGCTTCACTTAGTACTTGCTTTTTACACTTCGGTTTCGCTCAGTGCATGCTTTTTAATTTTTAATTTACATTCCTTTGCCCAGGAAAATGTTATTACCGTTGGGATTCAGGCAAAACCAATTTTTCGCAATAAATTTTTTAATGCCGGCAATATTGATATCACACAAAACAATATTAATTTCCTCACAAAACCCAAGTTGGGTTTTACTGCAGGAATGATAATAAGAAAAGGAATAACCAAAAAGTTTTCTTTTGAGACTGGGATCAACTATGTAAAAAGAAATTATAACCTTACAATCACCGACAGCGCTTTTGTCGGTGATTCAAAATTCAGCATTATAGGTTACGAGGTTCCTTTACTCGTATTAATTTATATTCGCATAGGTGAAAAGTTATATATGAATAATGCTTTGGGAGCTTCGATTGATATTTATAAAAGAAGTGATAAATCATCTTATGATTATTTTAATCTTTCATTTAAAAGGAGCAATTGGCTTTTACCTGCGCTTTTAGCAAATGTAGGTTGGGAATACAGAACGGAAAAGAGCGGTTACTTATATTTTGGAGCATCTTATCACCTGCCATTCACAAAAATTGCATCAATGAAAATTATCTATGACGGTAATAATAAGACAGAAACAATTGAGACGAAACTTGCAGGAAGTTATTTAACTCTTGATCTCAGGTATTTTTTTCATCAAGATCCTTTAAAGAAATAAGACGGAAGGAGTGATACTATAAATTAGATATTCACATTCTTATAATGCTGATACCTGTCCAGTATCTCTTTAACATATTTATACGGTTCTTCACCTCTGCAATAGCCGTGTTTAACAACTTCGTCATTGTAGTATTTTTCCCTTGATTTTTGCAGGATAAAAAAGGCTACGTTATCATCCCATACGTTTGGGTTCTTGTTGTATTTTATTGCAAGATTCCTGGCATCGATCACATGTCCCGGGCCGACATTATATGATGCAAGAACAAATTTTACACGCTCGTCTTTATCCATTATCATTTCATCCCAGTAATCATCCAGCCAGCATAAATATTTGGTTCCTGCATACACATTTTGAGCATCAGTTGAAAGACTGTCAACGCCATAATTATTAGCAGTTTCAGGCATTAACTGCATTAACCCGAATGCACCAGCCCATGATTCCGCCTTTGGGTCGAACCTGGATTCCTGGTATATGAGGGAAGCCACGAGCCGCCAGTCCCAATCTAATTCCTTACAATATACTTTAATGATATGGTCATACCTCGATATATTTCCTCCTAACTGAGAGAAATAACCACTCTCAATCCTTTGTTTCTGTACTTTATGATTCTTAAAATACTTATTGTACATTGCAATATATTTGTTTTTATTGCGTATGCTCCTTATCCATTCATTTATTTCTTTAAGCAGCTCGGGTGACTCCTTATTTACAGCCCATGCAATTTTTTGCGGAAAGCTTATAGCTGTTTTCGCATCGATATTTGGATAATACGTTTGATTGACCAGCGCTACATTCTCATCTGCAATGGTATATTCGATCTCTCCGTTTGCTACCAGCTTTATCAGGTATTCAGTCTCATAGTCACCAGGCGCTTCAATGATACTGATCTCCCCCCCTATTTCATCTGATAAGTTCTTCAGGCGTGAATAAAAGGATGAGTTCTTTCTAACGAATATCTCTTTACCAATAAGGTCAATTTGATTTCTTACCAGCTTTTTATCTATTTCATCATAATATTTCATCTTTTCCCAACCATCCGGTTTTCTCTGAACGAGCATCTGCCTGGTTAAAATATTATGTTCGGTAAAATTTATTTCCTTTGCCCTCTCCTGTGTTACCGTGAGATTTGCCGCTATTACATCTCCTTTCCCATTATTGAGCAATTCGATAATATCATCCATGTTCTTTACCACTATTATTTCCAGGTCCACTCCAATATGCTTGGCAAACAACCTCAGAAGATCATATTCATAACCCATTGGCTGTCCCTTGTATATAAAATAGCTGGTAGAACTATTGTCTGTCAATGCAATTAATTTGCCGCGTTCCTTGATTTGCTCAAGGTCAGTCTTAATATCAAAGTAAGAATCAGTAGCTTGGGATGTGTTCTCGTTTTTGTTCTTCCTGCAGCTAATAACTATGACTATAAACAAAACAGTAAACAGTAATAAATTGAGTAAATATGTTTTTTTAAATCGCATTATAGTCAAGTTTTTTCAATCTTATGTTGTTTACGAAATTTTGAGATGAATTGTTCGGGAAATTTTAAATCATAAATTTTACTGACTCACGTATATTTAAAAAATGTTTTGTGTTCCCATTTCCTTATACTGAAAACACAAGGTATAATGTTACATTAAGATGTAAGACTCAACCTGAATGTTTTGTAAGTATTTATACTACAAATATTATCGGCTATAGTTTAACTTTGTGTTGATAAATGGCAAATAAAAACATAACTTCGTAAATTGATTAAAAAAAAATTATTTATAATTGAGTAAAGAATAAATAAGATAATGTTGCTGGGTACTGGGTGGTATGTACTGATTTCGGAGTCTGAGTATAAAACCAAGAACCCAGAAACTGATTATTAAATGCAAAAACATAAATTATAGCACAAAATTTATATAAATATTGAAATTCCGATACGTCAAATTACAAAAAACAGCAAGGAGCATGGAGCATGGAGCATGGGGCATGGAGTGTAATTTTCAACTCCATGCTCCATGCTGATATAATCAGTTTTATTAATTTTGGTCTAATAGTCAAAAGTTGGTTGGTTTTATTGATTTAAAATTTCAGTTTATCAGTTTTCAGTTTTCGGTTTCCGGTTAATCGGGTTATCGGGTTTCAGCGTGAGTTTAAACGAACGGTATCAGCTTTTTAGTCATCGGATAGCCAGTTTGTTTACTGAAAAATTGGGTTTTTTATATAACATACAAATCGGAACTGATTACTCGAAAACCGACAACCTGACAAACCGATAACTGACACCCGAGAACCGAGAAACCGAAAAGAACAGGTTATATATTACACCACATTAAATATACTGATTAGTTACAGAAAATTATCATTTATTAAATAAATCCACATATCATTGTTAATAACTCCTAATTACTATTCAATACATTATATTAACAATGTTTTTCTGAACTAAAGCCATTTTATCAATGCAACCCTTTTTCAGCAAGGTAACGTTCAGCATCCAATGCAGCCATACAACCGGAGCCGGCTGCAGTGACTGCCTGCTGATAGACTTTGTCAGCCGCATCGCCTGATACAAAAATCCCTTCTACATTGGTTTTTGCAGAGCCGGGGATATTTATTATGTAACCCACCTCATCCATATCAATCCATCCTTTGAAAATATCAGTATTTGGCTTATGCCCGATGGCGGCAAAATAACCGGTTACATCCAGCTTCCTTTCTTCATTGGTAATATTGTTGAAAACCAAAACACCGTTAACAGCATCTTTGCCGAGTATCTCTTTAACGTTGTGGTTGTACAGTATTTCTATATTTTCCATATTATTGACCCTGTGCTGCATTGCCCGTGATGCTCTCAGGTAATCTTTTCTAACAACCATATATACCTTAGAGCACAGTTTTGCCAGGTAGGATGCCTCTTCGCAAGCGGAATCACCTCCTCCCACAAGCACTACTTTTTGACCTTTAAAGAAAAAGCCGTCACAAACAGCACAGGCAGAGACACCTCCTCCGGCTTCGCGCAAGCGCGTTTCGGATTCCAGTCCAAGCCATTGGGCGCTTGCACCGGTTGCAATGATCACCGAATCGGCTGTAATTTCCTTGCTCTCATCAATAACAACTTTGTGTGGAGGACCGGAAAAATCAACCGAGGTTACATAACCCGTTCTCACATCTGTATCAAATCTTTCCGTCTGCTTTTTAATATCCTCCATCATCTCCGGACCTGTGACCCCATCGGGATAACCGGGAAAATTCTCTACATCGGTAGTGATCATTAATTGCCCGCCGGGTTCCATACCCTGGTAAAGGACGGGTTTCATGTCTGCTCTCCCTGCATATATTGCTGCCGTGTAGCCGGCAGGGCCAGAGCCAATGATAAGACATTTTACGTGTTCTGTTTCTTTTTTCATTTTTATTAATTTGTTAAATTCATTTAAAAATCCCATAAACTAGAAATTTTTTCACTATCTTTGTATTTATTACTTTATTGTAATGTCAATAATAAAAACATCAAAGCAGAAGGATAATTTTGCAAAATTTATATATGATTTAGCTAAGATAATTTTTGCAATAGCAGTAATTAGCCCTGTTGTCAAACCAGAAAGTTTTAGTATTTTAACTTTAATTACAGGTACAATAGTAACACTTATTTTATTTATAACTGCTTATTCCTTAGATGGAATGGAGGTTAAATTATGAATGTTCTTACAATTATTTTCATTATAATCGGCATACTGGGTCTTATTTTACTTTTTATAATA
The DNA here is from genome assembly GCA_043811005.1 of Bacteroidota bacterium. Classification (GTDB taxonomy): domain Bacteria; phylum Bacteroidota; class Bacteroidia; order NORP154; family NORP154; genus JBDRNO01. The sequence continues at coordinate 7,130 of JBDRNO010000237.1, forward strand.
AAGACTGATAAAAACCTGAAAGAACCTAAGGGAACTAATAGGGATTGATTGGCTTGATTATAACTTATCTGATTTTCTTCAAGGTGTTTTCCGCCAAAGGCGGATCTCCTATGGTTTTAGCCGTACAGCTGAACTCAGGCTGAAGCCCAAATGCTTTACTCCACAATCAAAGTATCATAAGTCACTCCATACCCTCCCCAAACTCCCAGGCAACCTCCCTGAATGTTGGTTACAATGGAAGTAGGCGCTGCAAAAGGATTGCCATCACTCATAATTGCAATTTCAAAATTTCTCCAAAATTCATAATGCCCTTTATCAATTGTACAGAATTTAACTACAATGGTGTCGCCTATTTTATAGAAATATGTTTCAATATCTAGTTCATCTTCATCCTGAGAACCAGGATAGCTTCCTCTGTCATAAAAAAAATCAAAACCTTTCCCATTAAAGAATTTATCATCGATAGCAGAACCTAATGGCGGAATAAAATTAACATCTTTTCCATGTCTTTTAGCAAACCACCTGTAACAGTTCCCAGCGGTATCGGGATCGGTCAGGTGAGTCCAGATAAAACCCAAACTGTCAAAAGTGGGCTGTGGTTCAAACCATAAGCTGTCAAGTGGAACAAGTTCGGGGATCCTTGTTGTTGATGTATATGTTTTCCCTTCGGCAATAACGGTTAATTTATAGGTCTTGCTTACTTCTCCGAAGATGGATTGGTCAATGGTTGTGTAAATACAATAATTGAATGCGGTTAGATTCTCAGGTGAGATAGAAACAAACTCAGAGATAATGGAAATAAACACATCAGGCAGGGTTGTGTCATTGCTGCATATTTCAGTAAGAGTTACTATGTTGATTCCATTAGAAACCTTAACAACCGCATCATGAACAAACAGGTTCTCAAAAGTGCTGATATCTGTAGGATTAAAATAGCTGATCGTTTTTGTTAAGATAACATAAGGAGGTAATCCGGGTTCAATATGGCCTTCAATAACTATCTTTTGCTCTGCTTCAGGCATATCTACTTCAATATCTTTTTCGCAGGAGAAGAAGAAGACGGAGAAAAGAACACAGGTAAAGAGGAATTTGAAGGGTATAGGGGATATAGAGGATATAGAGAATATATGGGGAATAGGGGGAATAGGGGGAATAATGGGAATAATGGGAAATAAAGAATTAATAATATGCTTAATTTTATTTTTCATGGTTTATTTTATATTAAAAACGGGATAAAATTGGATATTTTACCGCACCTATGGGGAGATTCCTCACTTCGCTGCGCTCAGCTCGGAATCTCCCTGAACTTAGAAAAACGTTGCAATTTATCCAGTTTCCTGTAAAATAATTTAGTTACTATTCACATTATAAATAAAGTTTCATCTTCTTATAGTAATTCGTCTATCGTATCATCAAGATAATCGGTGTAATCATTATTAACCGGTGAAATCGGTGTTCTCAAAACCTAAAATTCCACGTAATTGAAGGCAATATCGGGAATAGCGAAACCTGTTTTGCTTGTATCTCCAAAGTACCTTCTTCATAATTACCACTGGTATCAAAATAAATAAAATAAGGATTATACCTGTTGTAAACATTATATACAGAGAAATTCCAGCTTGAGTCAAATTTTTTATGTTTCCCGGAAGAATAGGTTACTGATATATCCAGGCGATGATAAGGGTCCATCCTGAATGAATTTCTTTCACCGAATTCACTCACAACAATACCTTCAATGACATACCTTGAAACAGGCAAGGTTATTGCATTTCCGGATGCATATATAAAAACCGTTGAAAAAGTCCACTTAGGATTTAATTCATGTGTTATTATTAATGACAGATCATGCCTTCTGTCATATTTCGCAAAGTATTCCACACCATTATTGATATCGGGAAATTGCCTCTTTGTCCATGACAAGGTATATCCGATCCATCCGGTTGTTTTACCTGTTCTTTTTTTTACAAAGAACTCAGCGCCATAAGACTTTCCCTCTCCAAACACAAAATTATTATCCGGGTTATCGTTTATGTCATTATCAGGAGAGTAACCCTCTTTGTATTCGATCATATTTTCCATTTCCTTATAATACAACTCCACTGAGGTTTCATATTTATCGTCCATAAAGTTTCTGAAATACCCCACAGCGTATTGAGTTGAGAACTTGGGTTCAACAAGAGAAGTACTTGGGATCCAGATATCCGTAGGTAAGGACACAGCCGAAAGAGTTGCCAAATGAACGTATTGATAGTTTTGTGTATAAGATGCTTTAACCGAAGATCTCTGATCAAGACTGTACCTTAATGATATTCTCGGCTCTATGTGATGGTATGTTTTTACATTTTCACCTGCTTCATAACTAATAGTATCAAGGATCTTTCCGTATTCGTCTCTTCTATACCTGTCAAACGGCCCGATTTGCTGGAAACATGAATAGCGCAAACCCGCATTTATTTTAAACATATCACTCAGGTCAAAGTCATCTGTTAAGTAAAGTGCTCCTTCGTGTGCATACAGTTTGGTTATTTCACCGGTATCAAAGACCACATCACCTGATCTTGCAGACACGCTGCTCGGAACAAAAGTGTGAAAAATGTAATTTGCCCCGAATTTTATATTATGGCGGATAGTGGGTAAATAATTAAAATCCACTTTTGCGTTCCAGTCTGTTATTCCGGAAAATAATTCAAATTCAAACTGATTCTGTTCGGCACCGAATGAAAAATTATATTTACTGTAAATGGCTGTGGTCTTCAAAAACAGCTTGTTGTTAAACAGGTGGTTCCACCTTAGCGATGTGGTTGCGTTTCCCCAGAGTATTTTAGCGCCAAAACCTGAAAAATCAACATTAAAGACATCATTACCAAAATACCCGCTTAAAAAGACCCTGTCCTTATCTGAGATCTTATAATTCACCTTAGCTGTCAAATCATAAAAGTAATACCCGGTTTTTTTGAACGGAGAGGATTCTTTTATAAAAGGTTTCATCACCACATCAATATATGTTCTTCGTCCTGAGACGATAAAAGAGCAAGTATCCTTTTTAATAGGTCCTTGTATTGTCAACCGGGATGATATGAGACCTATTCCACAGTCTGCCTGGTATTTTTTACTGTTACCTTCTTTCATGGATATATCCAGTACCGAAGATAACCTGCCACCATAATTAGCCGGCATTCCGCCTTTGATCAAATTGACGTTTTTCACTGCATCAGCGTTAAAGACTGAGAAAAAGCCAAAGAGGTGGGCTGCGTTATACACCACTGCTTCATCCAACAATATCAGGTTTTGGTCGGGCCCTCCTCCACGGATATAGAATCCCGAATTTCCCTCACCTGCTGATTGTACCCCGGGGAGTAGTTGAATGGTTTTTAAAATATCCACTTCGCCCATAAAGGCAGGCAGGACCTTTATCTCTTCAACAGGTAATTCAAAAGTGCTCATCACGGTACTCTGAACATTCCTGTCAGGTCTTTCACCTGTAATTACAATTTCATCAGTTGTTATTATCGCTTCTTTTAATTCAATATTCAACCTGGTATCTTTATCAAGGGTAATTTGACGGGAAAAATCAGAAAATCCCAAATACTTTACTATCAATGTGTAATTGCCTTTATCTAATGTCAGTGAATAAAAGCCATCTTTATTTGTAGAGGTTCCCTTGAGCAATTCTTTAATATAAACATTAGTGCCAATAAGGGATTCTCCGTTTTCCGCTTCCTTTACAAAACCGCTGACAGTGTACTTCTCACGGCTTTGCCGTTGTATTTCCTGGGCTTGGGCTATGGCGGGGCTGAAGAAGAAACAGGCAAGGGATATGATTATTAAAATGAACCATGTGAGATATTTTCTCATAACTGGGACAAACCAAAAACAAAAAAGGATTAATATATTAAAGTTAATTATGTCTCTCGCAAAGACGCAAAGGTCGCAAAGATTATTTTTTTTTTTAATATTGCACTCTTTGTCCGCCAGTTGGCGGAAGCTTTGCGAGAAAACAAATTAATTTTCTACCAAAAAATGCAAAAAAATAAATTTTAACGAACTAATATACCACATTGGCATTAATTTAAAATAAGTCGGCAATATACGAAAGTCAGGGGAAAAATATTAGACAGGACTATATTTTCACAAAAATATCTATACTTTATTTTGCTCAGATATTATTCTCTTTAAAATATCAACAGCAACTTCCGGATCATCAGCCATCATAACATTATCACCTCCCAGGTTTTTAAAGAATGCTTTTGCTACATTATCATCGCACAGTAAAATTACTTTCTTTTCTGTCTTTATCGCCAATGCGACTTCAGAGGCGGTTCCGGCACCCATACCGCAGGCAATAACAACATTGCTGCTAAGCACATTGATAATGTTCCTTGCATTTTGCATTTCAGTGATTACCGGAATGTCAACGGCTTCTGAAATAGCATCTTTTTCGGATGTTGGCAGAATACCTATTGTTAATCCCCCTGCTTCTTTAGCGCCTTTGCTCGCTGCATCCATAACACCCGCCTTTCTTCCTCCTGTAAGCAACACCCATCCTTGTTCTGCTATAAGCTTCCCAAGCAGGAATGCATTGTTAATGTCTTTAAGTGTAGCCCCGGCAGCTGGCCCCATGACTCCTATTATGGTTTTTCTCATGGTGAATGATAAAATTTGTGTTTGTTAATAATATCATCATTTATGATAATGGAAGGATGGAATAATGGAATATTGGGAATGTTTGTTACCCCCATTACTCCGATATAATAGTAAAATATTACTTTTGCAAACAATAAAACAAAAGTATAATCAAAAATTAATAAAATGAAACCCGCATGGTTTTATGGCTATGTTTATTGATACCGAAGGCAATACTATGGCGCTGCATTCGCAGAAGTGAAGAAAAAAAGATCAATCTGCCCAAATATCAGAGTTCAAATCCAGATCCTTAACGATACCTGTTGCCAGTATAAGGTATTTGTAGTTTTCATAAATGGTATCATAAACCAGCATAGACCCGAAGATAGGCGGCTCAAACAGGTCTTTTGTAAGTGATATGGCAACATTTACTTTAGAGCCGATGAAAGAAATAAAAACCTTGTGCCCTGATTTCTTTTTAAAATCAGTTATCCTTTTTAAAAGCCGGGGAGTAAGTATTTTAGCAGACACTTCCGGGTTATTACCATATACCACAAACTCCTTATCAAATTCAGGATCATCAACTTTAATAACCTTATCACGGAAAATGTTATGTTTCTGAACGAAGTCGCCCAAAGGGCCAAACAGCTTATGTGCTGTGTCCGGCAGCACTATGGTCTCACAGTTAAAATCCTTATGAAAGTCTGCGATAAAGAAAAGCCCGTGAAAGATGGTGATGAATGCCTTACGCCCTCTATGATCCTTCAGGAAATACCTGGAATGTAATTCAGAAAACTTAAATGATATTTTACCATCTCTTCCCAATACATAATCTTCTCCTCTAAACCTTTTGGCTTTGACCGGGAAGATCATACTGGCTTCATACTCATCCTGGCTAATTAATTGATCCTCAAAATACTCCAATCCCGGATCAATAAATTCAACAATTTTGACAATTACGGATCTTTTGAATTTATACCTGACGCCGGCAAGTTTGTTTTCAAAAAGCTTTTTAAATACCAGCACCCCTATCATCGCCCAGAACACTAATAATAACAGGGCTATAATAAAATTCTTATTGGTGATATTTTCAAATGAAAACTCATAAAAACCCCCGAGGTAGTATATCGAACTAAAAACCCCCAGAAAAAAAAGGAGAACAAAGAGAACTATCCCCGCATAGATCTTTTTCCTGAATACCTCAAGGTTGGTTAGATGAGGGACAAGTTCATCTTCATAAAATTTACGGAAATTCCCGGAATCTGTCATGAGTAAATAGAATATAGCTTCGTAAATTAATTTAAAAGTGGAAATTTATAAATTTGTGTTAGGTATAAATAAGATAATGTTGCTGGGTACTGGCCTTCGCCTGCCAAAGCAGGCTACGGCCTGCGAAGGCTGGTAACTGGGTGCTGGGAGGCATGTAATGGTTACGGGTTTGAGTAAAAAACCAACAACCCGTTCGGCTGAGCTCACGCCGAAGCCAGAACCAAGAACCCAGAGCCCAGAAACTGATTATTAAATGTAAAAAAATGAATGTTAAAATAGATTTCATTAAAATATTGAAATCCATATACTATAAATTAGTGAAAATTAGTGTAATTAGTGGTTAAAAATTAAAATTTCCGATACTAATTTAATATTATAGTCTGACATTTGCAAAAGTATAAAAATCATTGATCTTTTATTTTCCTGATATTTTGAACAACTTTTTCATTCCAAATTCGCACATTCTTTTTTAGTTGTTTATTACCTTTGCAAAGTTAAACTATAAATAACTAAATCAATAAATAATTTTCGGGGTGTAGCGCAGCCTGGCTCCGAAAAATAGGAAATCTATGATTTCCGTAATTTTTCGTGAGTCCACGAAACAGTTTCAAAATCAAAAATTTTGACTGTTTCGGGATTAGCGTGCTGGTCTGGTTCCGATTCATACATTCCGATATGAGTTAGAACGATAATAAATCACGGATCATATATTTTACAACTAAATCGGTGATTTGGTGTAAAATCAAGAGGAACATCGGATTGCTGCTTCATTAAATTATGTTTTGCACATATATCATACAATCAGAGAAAACAGGAACCCTTTACATTGGTCAAACACAGAATCTTCCTAAGAGAATAAAGAAACATAATTCAAACCTTGTTAAATCCACAAAAGGAAAGGGTCCTTGGAGAGTTATATTTTCTGTAACATTTGAAACACGAAGTGAAGCTGTAAAACTTGAAAGAAAATTAAAATCCTTTAAGAAAAGAGAATATTTATTTAAGTGGATCAAGAAATTTTCAAATTAGTATTTTAGATTTGCATATTTTTCGGGGTGTAGCGCAGCCTGGTTAGCGTGCTGGTCTGGGGGACCAGAGGTCGGGAGTTCGAATCTCCCCACCCCGACAGGTGATTTGGTGAATTGGTGCTTGAGTTTTTCCGTTTCCAAAGTAATGTTAGAGTATAGATAAGCGTTTTGATCTACTTTTCAGATTAGGAGGCGATCATGAATACAATGAACTAATCCCTTCACGTTCACAAAATTGCAGATTAACGATCTAAGTTGTATTTCTTAGATCATTACCATCCATACATTACAGCCTTCTTCTCTTTTTAATGAAAATAATTACATATGAATAGTTGTTCATATGAATAATTATTCATGCTTTTGTTGCATTATTGGTTTTTAATCCCAAATATTATGAAAAACAACACATCAAATCCTTGTCATGCCTTTGCTTTGCTATAGCAGTTAAATATTTAGGAAGCAAATCAAAAGGAGGGACAAAATCTAAATGTTTTTTTTCACGTTCTATTAACCGTTTGTTGCAGTTCGAAAACCTTTTATTAAGTAGCAACCTTTTGAAATATTAAACTCAAAAAAAACATTTAGAGCAAAGGCGGCTCAGTAATGAAAAAAACCTGCCTGAACGTTCATGTAAACCCTTAATTAATAAAGACAGCCCCTTCCGGGTCTGCCCTGTGGAATTGTTTCACACTCAGCTATCGCTGAGATTCCACAGTTCATGCCTCGCAAACCCCTCATTAAATGGGATTATAATTTTTAAATAAATATTGCTATAATCTGGAAAAGTTTTATCTTTAATGCCTATTCATTATAAGCCACCTTAGCTCAGTTGGTAGAGCGGAGCTTTCGTAAAGCTCAGGTCCTCGGTTCGAATCCGGGAGGTGGCTCAAAATTGATGGAAGTATGAAAAAAATATTATTATCCATTATACTAATCCTCTCAGCAGGTTTATCCTATTCACAAAAAACAGCCAGGGCGTATTATAAAAGCGGGAGAGCAAAAGCTCTGACAGAAGATCATAAAGGAGCATCAGATGATTTCAGCAAAGCGATAGAACTAAAACCGGATTACTATAAAGCCTATTATTACAGGGGTATTGTCAGTTGTGAATTAGAAGATCATGCAGGAGCCATACATGATTTCAGTAAAGTTATTGAACTAAAACCAAATGATCACAAGGTTTTTAATAACAGGGGTACTGCAAAAAGCAAATTAGAGGATTATAACGGAGCTGTATTGGATTATAACAGGACGATAGAATTAAAACCTAAAAACACTGAAGCATATTCTCTCAGGGGATTCGCCAAAAGTCAATTGAAAGATTATGAAGGTGCGGTGCTGGATTATGATAAGACTATAGAATTAAGACCTGATGACGCTGAGGCATACTTTCACAGAGGATTCACCAAAAATCAAATGGAAAATTATCAAGGAGCAATACAGGATTACAATATGGCAATTGACCTAAAACCTAATCATGTTGCTGCATATCAAAACAGGGGTAAAGCTAAAGAAAAACTGGAGGATTTTACAGGTGCATTTGAAGATTACCGGAAAGTAATTGAATTACACCCTCAAGATGTTTATTCCATGTATTACAAAGGCAGGGTCAAATACAATTCAAAAGATTATACAGAAGCATTGGAGTACTTTAATAAGGCAGTGCAACTGCTTCCGGAAGATGTATATTCCTCCTACTACAGGGGCTGCTCTAAATTAATGCTAACAGATTACACAGGAGCAATAATAGATTTTAATAAGGCAATAGAATTAAAACCCGATTTTGCAGATGTGTATTTTAACAGGGGACTTGCAAAAGCCAGGTTGAAGGATTTCAAAGGAGTGATAGAGGATTATACCAAGGTAATAGAGTTGCAACCAAATAATGCCTATGCATATTTTTACCGTGGGGGGGCTAAATTCAATTTAAAAGATTACCGCAATTGCTGCCTGGATTGGTATAAAGCCGATGAACTTGGCAATCCGGAAGCTATTGAATTTATCAGACAATACAGGGAATGGTGCTATCCGTTGAAGAAAGAAGAATAAAAAACCACAGATTACATTAATTAGAGTTTGTCCATAATGTCATAAAAAATAGTAAAAAGTCCCATCCTGAAACAAGTTCAGGATCAAATTTCAAATCTCAAATTACAAATTACAAAAAGGGGATGAAAAGAAGTAATAGGGTAGATAATTTGTTGAGGATAGAGGCAAGGATGCGTTTTAATTCGGATCCCTCTTTAACCAACTGTTGGCATTTCCCTGTATCGCCCTGTTTGAGACGTAA
>JBDRNO010000238.1:0-7252 GCA_043811005.1 Bacteroidota bacterium
AATACATCCTGGTAGAGATGGACAAGTTACCACCCATATTCCGTCTTCATCTCTTTCTAATATAACTTTTATTTCCATATTTTCTTCACCTCCTGATAGAATTTTAACATCTTATCAGAATAAAATCAACTTAAAAGTCACTTCCTTTCTGCAACGCTGGCATAAAAATATTATCAAAGGTATTTAAGGGACAAAAGTTCATCCGCTCGGATTCGTCGTCCCGATGCCGACATTGAGATATATTGAATTTATCCCAATTCTTATAGCTTAAAGCGCATTAAATTCTTCAACACTCAGATCGGCTTGCTTCAAGAGTTTCTTGAGGATACCGATACCAAGTTCTTTATGCTGAGGAACTGATAATGTATAGGGATAACCTTGCTTTACAAGCATAACGTGAGACCCTGCCTGACGGTCAACTGTCCAGCCAGCGTGTTTGAACTTTTTTACTGCAATCGCGCCTGAACACAATTTGAGCTGATGACTCATACCATCACCTCTACTATCTGTGCTTGACGGTGTTTGGCTTTGTCATTCATAACTGCCAACCACCCAACAATGGCCTCTTTGATATTAGTCTTTGCCTCAGCTATGGTTTTACCCTGAGAAACACAACCAGGCAGCGCCGGAACTTCAGCCACATAATAACCTGTCTCATCCTCTTCAATAACAACCTGTAATTTCATTTTCCTCACCTCCTGATAAAATTCTATTGCCAGAAAATATTAATTGTGTAACTATCTGCCTGCGTGTAAAAGTTCAGTCAATGGTGTAGTCATTACCATGAAAATGGGAATCTATAGATTCCTGCTTTCGCAGGAATGACATACTGAACGAAGAATGACACCGTTCACCGACCTTTTACGCCTGCGTTATAGTTTCATACAACGTCTACGATCTACGATCGTAAAAATAGAACCGTCCCCTGTTTCCTCTAAAACATTCTTTAAATTAAAATAATTTTGAAGGAATTTCTCGGTTTTTGATTCTAATTCTTTTTCTATTTTTAGACGATTTTCTACTAAATTCATGATAACATCCTGATTATTCTCTGAAAATAAAGAAGTAATTATCAAAAAAACAAACATGAAAAATATTTTTGTTTTTATCCGCATTATTTTGTAACCGTATTATTTATAAGTCGCTTTTTAAGACACCGTATAAATACCGTGATTACAGGTTTACTTCTGTAACCGCCTTATTTATAAGGCGCTAATATGCACGATATAAACAACATATTTATGATAATATTATACAAAATTTATTAAAAGTCAACGGGTAATTTAACTTCATATTTAACTTTATTTATATGATACTTGTTTTTCCCTTGTAACCGCATTATTCATAATGCGCTAATTCTTCTTGTAATCGCATTATTTATAATTATTCCCTAACTTCTTCACATCTTTACTACCTTACTTTCTCTCTTCATCAAACCTTTTCCACGCTTTGTAAAAATTAAGTATTTTGGGTCTGGCATAAAAATATTTTTTTATTATTTCATCTATTAACACCCGGTCCGGAAACTGCTTCTGTTTCTCCTGTACGGTTGGGTCTCCGCTTGCTACCTTCTGTATACTATAAATATCTCTCACCTGCTCCAGATAGACCACCACCTTATTACACAGAAATAAAACCTCTTCTAAGAGTTTCATCAAACCAGGCACATTTCATATGAAACAGCCCGAAATCCCGCATTCTCGCATACCGGCATAGCGGTTCATATTCTTTTACCCAATTTGAAAGGGTATTTATTCCTACCTCCAGCCCGAATTTTTCTTTCAAAAAACCACAAGACTCTTCTAATGTAAAACCAGTATTATAAAAATTAAGACCATCTAATATTACTTTAAGAGGGAATTGTTTACCTTTTACTTTCTGTGGGGTAAAGACCTTTTGACAATCATTACAATAATACAGTTGGACGGTTTCTAATTTCTTTTTACGAGTTCCTTTTTTTATTATATTTTTACCCTGACAATATGGGCAGATTTCAGTTTTCTCTGAAACAGGCTGAAAAGTAGTAGGACGGGCATCTTGCCCGACAACGTAGCGGTGCAATTTATCGCATTTGGTAGGTTGGGCATCCTTCTTGATATTAAGGCATTCAAAATCAAAAACAAAACCTAATATAGTTTTTACAATGTTTAATATTGTCATTTTAGAGCATTTTTTATGTTTTTAATGTAGCGGTACGATTTACCTGCCTGGCAGTCTACCTGGCGTTAGACAGACAAACAGGTCGCACTTTTTAAGTCACGAGTTTATAGGCTAAAAAAGCCACAAGTTTGGGAAAAATCAGGGGTTGCTCCAGAATTCGTGACTTTTTTAGCCTTAAAAAGCCACAGAAATACGGTTTTTTAAAAGAGAAGGTTTTTCATTTCTTTATTTTTTGTTCCAGTGCCGAAATTGCCTGTTGTTGCTTCTCTATCATTTGTCCCTGCTCTTTTATTGCGTAGTAGACCAGGAACCATTTCCTCCCACTATTATCCATTTTGTTTCGGTTACCAATCTAAGTGTTATGCTGGCATAAGTTTCTGTAATTACATTATTATAAATAGTTAGACCAGCTCCTGAATCTGCTATTGTATCAGAGTCTGCTGCATCAATTGTTACTTGCCAGGAACCAAGTTTTACTATAGTAAACCATGCACCAATATGGGTAGAATCTACAGAAGGAAGAGTGATAACTACTTCTTCGGTACTACTACTGGTAATGGTCTTACCAAAATCAGAACTTGTTAAAATTACGGGGCTCGTATCCTTAGCTTCTGTTAAATATTGAGCTACTTTTACTGTCCCGTTAACATCCAGTTTAGCCCCCGGTCCCGCCGTCCCGATGCAGTTATTGCCCGACGTTGAGTTGTGCTTCCAACCTACCCAGACGTGCTTTCATCTCGTCAATCTCGCGTCGCTGAACCTTGATGATATCCTGCTGTTCCTGAACAGCAGCAGTCAGGATTGCCTCCATACCGCTCGGGTTATACCAATAGTAGCCTTTGTCATCCTGCGAAATCATCTCAGGAAAGGTCTCTTTGACCTCTTGGGCGATGAATCCGTACTTCAAGCCGGGGTTTTCGCCAAACTGGCTATTATGAAGATCGTTCCAGGTATAAGAAACGGGTCGGAGGGACAGTATCTTGTCGAGGGATTGGCCTTTCAACTCGTTCTGAATGTCCTTCCAACGCCGATCTGATGTACTGGTCCACGCAGTTCCAGTGGTAAGTCCAGCCGTTCCTACCACAGAAAGTCTATGCGTCCCCGGAGCCAACGTCCCGATGCCGACGTTGCCATTGCTTTGCACTACCATCACTTCACTTCCTGCTGATGTCCCTGTGCTTATTATCAATGGATTTACTCCTTCTACTCCTACTATCGTAGCAGTAGTTACCTTTATACCACCTGATACCTCAAGTTTAGCCCCCGGTCCCGTCGTCCCGATGCCGACGTTGCCATTGCTTTGCACTACCATCATCCCACTCCCATCATTGCTGGATACCTTCACTGCATATGTTTCACTCCCTGCCTGCTTCACTTCCAGTTTAGCCCCCGGTCCCGCCGTCCCGATGCCGACGTTGCCTCCGAAATAAGCACTTCCGTCGTCAGAATCGATCCACCATTGTCCTACAGAATTTGCACTACCAGGAGCACTAATATCAGTTGATAATTGATTCCATTGATTAAACCAAAGATAATTATAACTACCGCCGGCTTCATTAGGAATTTCCATTACAATAGCACCCGGCGATCTTTGAGTAGCTAATGTACCAACAGTATCCGATTCTATCTTAAGGTAATTTTGTGTGTTAGTATCGCCACTGCCACCAATTTGAATGAAAGATTGACTCGTAGTACCTGAAAGGATTAAACTTCCTACAATATCTAACTTTTCTACCGGCCCGGTTGTCCCGATGCCGACATTGCCAGAACTTGTCACCCTCATGACCTCGCTACCTGCAACTGTTCCTGTGCTGATAATCAACGGAACAACCGTCCCACTCCCCACTACCCTCAGCCGCGCCGTAGGCGCTGTATCCCCGATGCCGACGTTGCCCGCATTTGTAATCACTAACCCCGTCCCTGTAGCACCACTGATATTTCCAGCAAAGGAGGTATTAAGACTATCTGCCCCGACCACCTGTAGCCTTGCCCCAGGTGAAACCGTTCCCACGCCGACGTTGCCATTGTTCGCGTCTATTCTCATTAACTCATTTATTCCGTCCGCCTGGAGGGAGCCTCCGCTATTGAATGAGAAATGAGACACTGAATGCCCAAAGAATTGGTAATTAAACGCGGTTGGCGCCCCGATACCCAGATGATGACCTGAACCTGAAACAGACTGATAGATATTAATAGCGGCAGAATCCACAAGGGGACCAAAAGATACCTTTGCCGTTGGATTCGTAGTCCCGATGCCGACGTTGCCATTCATCACAAATACGTTTGTGCTGAAAGTCACCCCTGCAGCTGCCGTGGTTATAGAACTGACGGTTATTGTGGAAACGCCAACAATATCCTTATCTGACATGTTTAAATTCTGCGTTGCGGTATGGTTGCCGAGGTTGTCGCCGTTTGCCACGGTGGCATACAGCGTACCCTGTGAGGTCATTGATGAAACTATATTGCCGGAACCGTCGCGCCAGATCTGCGCGTAGATATCGGACGCCGTACCGGTGGACACTATATCCAGAGCGGCCTGCGGCGTGCGCGTGGAGATACCGATTGTTTTGGCTGAGAGATTTCCGAACAACACACCGCCGATGTTGAGTTCGTTAGAAGCTGCTATGGCGGAGGCGTCCTGGTCATAGCCGATGATTATGTTGCGGTTTCCTGTAGTGATAGAGTAACCGGCTTTGAAGCCTATCAGGATATTATCACTACCTGTTTGCAAGCCGTAACCGGCGCGATACCCCATAAGCGTTGAACTGGAGAAGGAATTATCTGCGATTAAACCGTAACCACCGGCTCGATTGCCAAATATGGTATTGGCCGAACCTGTTTTGTTGTTGTAGCCCGTAGCAGTACCCACATAGGAGTTCATGTCCCCCGTGGTGTTGTTTTTGCCCGCATAAGCGCCTAAAAAGGAGTTCTCCCACGCCGTGTCGTTGGTGCAGCCCGCATAATAGCCCATAAAGGTGTTCCGAGACCCCGCAGACCCCACCGCGCTGCCGGAGCCCGCATAATAGCCCACAAAGGAATTCTGACTCCCCGTGGTGTTGTTTTTGCCCGCATAAGCGCCCATAAAGGAGTTCCCCCACGCCGTGGTGTTGGCGTAGCCCGCATAAGAGCCCACAAAGGAATTCTCACCCCCAGTAGTGTTGTTGTAGCCCGCAAAATAGCCTAAAAAGGAATTCTCACTCCCAGTACCAGTGTTTTTATAGCCCGCAACTTCGCCCACAAAGGAGTTACCATACCCTATGGTGTTGGCGTAACCCGCCTGGTGGCCCAAAAAGGAGTTATGATCCCCCGTGGTGTTGGAGTAGCCCGCATCCTTCCCTAGAAAAACATTATAGTTTCCGGTTCCCGTATTTGCTTGTCCAGCACCAACACCTATACCCAAACTGCTTTCTCCCGGCAATATCGCCACAACTGTACTGCCCGCTATCCGGTAATTAGCGCTGGTGTTGATGGCACCCGCGACATCAAGCATGCTTGTCGGCCATGTCGTCCCGATGCCGACGTTGCCCGCACTTGCTCCCTCTTTTGAAACGAACAACGAAGTTGTTCCTGTCCCTGTGCTCACATGTAGTATCCCGCTTGAACTCGTCGTCCCGATGCCGACGTTGCCATTGCTTTGCACTACCATCATCCCGCTCCCATCATTGCTGGATACCTTCACTGCATATGTATCACTTCCTGCCTGTTTCACTTCCAGTTTAGCCCCAGGCCCCGTCGTCCCGATGCCGACGTTGCCATTTTTATTTATTACAAAATCCTTATTTACTGAATTTGAGATATAGAAATTTGCCGTATAGTCTTTTCCTATTTTTGCCTGATCACCGCCTGAATCTTCAAGAATTATCTTTGCCGACATAGGTTCACCCGCCCAATTTCTTACCCTTAACACTTCCGAAGAAAATGAACGAACATCTAAAGGGTAATTTGGCTCCGTCGTCCCGATGCCGACGTTGCCCGCTATAACTACAAATGTTGAACCACCAACGGAAAATGCTGACGCTGTCACCGTCACACTACTGGTTATTGTCTTTACTCCTGATACAGTCTGATTTGTATCTGTCGTCACCATATTTGATGGCGGTGATGCCACAACCCCAGTCAATCCTGCTCCACTACCTATAAACCCACTCGCTGTTACTGTCCCACCTACTACCTGCAATCCTGCATTTGTCCCTCTCACTGTTATTGAACCATCTAATACATCAAACTTTGTTGTTGGTGATGTTGTGCCTATACCCACCTTCCCTGATGAAACCACAAATGTTGAGCCAGTAACAGAAAAATCTGATGCTGTTATTGTCACACTACTGGTAAATGTCTTTACTCCTGATATTGTCTGATTTGTTGATGTTGTTACAAAAGTATCGTAGGTTCTTCCTGATAACGTGTTTGCTTCAAAGGCATATGGGACTGAGGTGAATTGTTCTCTGGGTAACAATTCATAAGTTTCTAATTCTATAGCTACTGATAAGTAATATGTGGTATTACTTTTTGCCCAGTCAATCTCAGTTAGCTGGAGTTTGTAATTAAAAACACCTGTGGAAACCGAAACGGGAACATTAGCAACTGACCAAATAATATTACCTCCGGAAGGGGCATCATAAATTTTAAACCACATTTGTTTGTTTCCACTTACCGGTTGACCATCTTGTCTTAGCCGCCCCTGGTAATTTATTATATTTGGTGTAGCTGCAAAAAGTAGATTACAAAATGTAATATACAAAATTAAGCAAAAAAGCATTTTTGATTTTAAATTAAATAATTTTTTTTTCATAATTTCACCTCAGTATAATAAATTTAGCTCAATAAATTGAGCAACTATAAATAAAAGTGCGATAAATTGGCACCGCTACAAATATGATGCTGAAACAAGTTCAGCATGACAATCTTTGTGATACGTGGAATAAATTCCACGGCTACAGGGAACTTTAATAACAATTACAGGGGACTTTAATAATGATTATATATGTTAATGTTAAATCTGTGTTAAATTTATGTTAACTTAATGTTAAATTTTTTTTATTTGAATTATATTAAAAAAAAGTATTTTAACAATTTTTTTATTGAAAAAGTA
>JBDRNO010000239.1:0-4849 GCA_043811005.1 Bacteroidota bacterium
CCCCTAAAAAATGTTTAATATTACCTCTTTTATAATATGCCTTTGCTAATGCCGGTTTTAATGCGCTCACCATATTTTTGTCCTGTGCCGCTCCCTGAAAATCTTCTAAAATAAATTTAATACCGCTTCTTTCAGTAAAAGTCTCAATCAATTTCTCATTTAACTCTATTGTTGTTGTAAAATCCAGTAAAGCAGCTTCAAAATCCTGAAGAACAAACTTAATATCACCTCTCGACAAGTAAGCATTAGCCATTTCGGGATTTAGTTCTATTGCCTTATTATAGTCCTCAAGAGCCCCTTCTAAGTCACTTAATTCATTCTTAATAATACCCCTTCTAAAATAATCTTCTGCTGTTACAGGATTTGTCGTTCTATCGGATTTACCATTATTCCCGCTGGGCTTCTGTGTGGTTTCTTTAACCTTCTTTTCTTTTTCAGGAGGTGGTGTATCATTTTTAGTTTCTTGTGAATATAATGATAAAACGGCAAATATTAAGACGATTGATAATACTGTTTTTTTCATGAGATTTAAAATAAACCCGCTTTTTACGGGATATCAGAACAAAAACCCAAGAACCAAACCTATTCCGTCCTCAAGTATTTGACACCTATGTTACATGACTTTTTTAGTTCTACGAAAATCCTATCAGATTTGTTTCTTTTTATTGCTAAAATAAGTTTACATTTTGATTGATAGTCATGATCACTCTGTTTGAGATTCTCTTGTTTAATGATCTTCATCACATCATTCATTACTGCATAATCAAAGGTAATTTCATAGATATCGTTTACGGTTTTAGTGATTATTTCTGCATTATCAAGCGCATCAGCAGCGGCTGATCTGTAAGCATTTATTAATCCGCTGGTTCCAAGTAATTTACCTCCGAAATATCGTACCACAACTATCAATATGTTTGTCAGATCATTGGCTTGTATCTGTCCCAGGATTGGTTTTCCCGCTGTATTTGATGGTTCCCCGTCATCATTTGCCCTGTATATTTCAGGTCCCAACCTGTAAGCGTAACAATGATGCCGGGCGCTATGATGTTTTTTACGTAATGCAGATAAATGAAGTTTTATATCACTTTCTGAGAATACCGGAAAAGCATAAGCCATGAACTTGCTTCCCCTGTCTTTAAACAACCCTTCTGCGGGTTTGGTTATTGTTTGATATGTCTCTTCTGCTGCTATCATGCAAATGATATCATTGCTATCGCAATAATTGATAGAGCTATGCCTATCCAGTTGGTTTTGGTTAGCCGTTCTTTAAAGAGCAGGAATGCACAAATAGCCGACAAGCTGATAATCCCCATATTGTTGATCGGAAAAATAATGGAGCTTTCAAGATTGTCAATTTCCAAGGTCCTTATAAAAAAATAAAGTGATCCGTAATTGGCAATGCCCAGAACAATACCTCCTGGAATATTTTTAAATTGTAACTGTTTCTTTGATGTTATTAAAATTACAATAATTACAATAATGCCTGTAAAAGCTGCAATTAAGAATAATGAAGTAACAAAAAGATTGATGTCATTTTCACCCAAGAACCTGTGTCCAATATATTTGAATAATGTATCAAGCAAGCCTGTTCCAACGAACAGGATGATTGGAAAAAGAATAAGTTTTCCATTTAGACCCCAGCCACTATGGTTTGTATTAACTCCTTTTCCGTTTATCTGGTTAATCCTAATGGAATCAGAAGATAACTGGCTTGTTTCCGGCAGTGAATGTGATGCAGGCATAAAAGTCAAATAAATTGCTATCAGGGCTAAAACTATCCCTGCTATCTTTATCAATGGCATCGAATCACCATATAAAAAAAAAGCAAAGACTACGGGAATAACCAATGACGTCTTACTGGCAACAGAAACAATTGATATTCCTCTCTTCTGGGTAGTTATGGCTGCAACGTAGAACATAAAAATAAACGACATCCCTGCTATAAGGGCAAACAAAAACCAGTTTTGATATGGAATTGCTTCAAAAGAAGTATTACTGTCGTCAAGAGAAAATCCCACACAGGATGCTATAATATAGTTGACAACAATTGCCTGTAAAGGATCAATCCTGAATCTCTCAAACAGCTTGAATATTATAAATATAGCGGTTGTGCAGAGGATAGTGAGTAATAAATAAATCACGATAGGGTAAGAATTTAAAGTTTAATAAAACGGTGAGTGGTAAAGTAGGGGAATCGGTGTGCCTGTGCCATGAAGCCACGCGAAATGCGGAACATACGCGGGTTTCTCCGTTTCCCCGTTTCTCACTCTCCACGGTTCTATTTTTTTATTCCATAAACAAATTCTTTATTCGTATATTTTTAATTAATATAATTATGGTTTTATCTTCAATGACGGATCAAGTACAAACGCCTTATCATAAAATTTCTGAGCCGTCTCCTTATCCCCCATCCTGTCATATGTAATGCCTAAGTTAAGGTAAAGCTTGGAACTATTCGGGTACTTCTTGATTCCACTGTTAAATATCTCCAACGCCTTCTTGTTGTCACCTTTCATAGCGTATGCAGTGCCAAGACTGGTGTAATATTCATCCCTTTGATCCCTGAATGTCATGGTCTTTTCAAGGTAATAAATAGCTTTGTCCAAGTCGCCTTTTCCTTTGCCATAAGATACTCCGAGGCAAAAATGACTTTCCTGGTGTTTGGGTTGTATCTCCAATGTCTTATTAAAACATGCAATAGCAGCATCATAGTCATCCTTCTTTAGATATGCCTGTCCCAGATCATAATACGCATGATAAAACTCAGGATTGATCTTACACGCAATCTGTAATTCATTAATTGATCTATCCAGTAAGCGTTCATCTTTCGTTTCTCCATACTTTGTTTGTAATATAAGTCCGTAAAACAAATGTATCCTTGCACTGTTGGACACGGTTTTAACATCTGTTTCATAAAGAGTGAAGTTGTTTTCCCATACCTTGTTCCTGGTGATAGTTGCATAAGAAGCAACCGGTAAAATAAAAAGCAATGGAAGCACCCATTTTAGTTTGTATTTAAAATCTCCTGTTATATCCACCTTTAAGATTTTAACTATCAACGCCCCAAGTGCTATGCAAAACCCGACAGATGGAAGATAGATAAACCTCTCACCCATCAGTGTGCCGATATTAAAAAACACATTGGAGACAATTGAATAAGATATCAGGAAAAACAAAATGCCATAAACAATAATTGACTTTTTCGTGATATTGCGGATAGCGTATATGATCAAACCAGCATATATCAATATAGGAACAACAGCTTTTAAATTACCCCAACCTATAACCGGAATTTGATTAAAAGAATAATCGCACGAAAGAGGATGAGGGAAGAACAGCAACCCAATATACTTGCCTGCAATATAAGTAATTGTAGCATATTTATCTACAAAACCCGCATAGAGAAAAGGATTGTCCATAACATTGGTTGCTTCCCTGTCACCAAGCGTACCGGCATATTTCGCCCTTAATACCAGGTAAATAATAGCAACAGCCATAAAAGGAAGTGTTTTTAGGAATATCTTTTTTATCTTATTATCTGTGAAAAAGTACAAGGTGACGGGAATAATAGCTAAGGCAGTGATTGCATTTTCCTTTGACATTAATGCCAAAAAATAAAAGAGCGCACTCAATACGATATATTTCGGTTTGCTTTTAAATAAGGTGAGGAGAGTTGCTAAAAGAAAGAGCAAGCCCATGATCTCATCCCTGCTTTTGATGTTGGCTATCACTTCAGTATGAACGGGATGAACAATAAACAAAACGCTTGCGATGAGGGGTATTATGGGATTTTGCCCTGGTAATAATTTGATAAGCAGCAGGTAAAGCATAATTCCTGTAAGTCCGTATAGCAAAACATTCATAAGATGCCCAATAAATGGCTTCTTACCAAAAAATTCATATTCAATGGCAAACATTACTATTGAAAGCGGTCTGTACCGCCCGCCTGTAAGCTCTAATGCCTCTCCATAAGCCCCTACAAAAGCATCCTGAGTTAAAATATCCGGAATACCATCTATACCTTTTTGAGTGAACTTGTTCCCCGTAATAACTATCATGTCATCCAGGGCGAAGTTGTGCGAAAGCGTATTCCCGTATAGCAGGAATGCCAATAGGAAGATCAATATACAATGGATCCTATGTAATTTCTTATTATCAGACACTTTTCGTAAATTCTTATATTTTCGTATTTCGTAGAAAAAAATATTTTATCACTTGTTTAGTTCTGAATCGTCCTGCTTATGGATAAAACCAACTCTCAAATATCAAAATAACTTTTGAATTTTTAAAAATGAAGCCATATAAATGGAAAGCATTAATATTTAACAACTTTCTCAGTTATTACATGCTCACCAATATGAACTTTGACAAAATATAATCCACCCGGAAGTTGAAATAAGTCAATCTTCGCTGGTTGGTCTTGCTGGCCTGAATGGAAGGTTTCTCCCTCACGGGGGGGAGTTGGAGGGGGGCTGTTCTCTCTTAAATCATTGCCAGTTATTCCCGCCACACTATAAATCAATTCTCCCAAAAGATTGTACACATTAATACTGGCATTTTCCTTGGTGTTGAGTTTGATAAATAATGTATTATTAGTTAACCAGACCGATGCGATCCGCCAGCTGGCGGACGCATCGGTCTCAATAATACCGGTTTGCTCTTCTACATGAATATAATCTGTCAAAGCCAGGGTGTCATCAGGACATTGATCGCTTATGGCAATTAAGGTAACCGTATAATCACCTTCAGAAGTATATAAATTCCAGGGGTTTTCATCAAAAGATGTGTTCCCGTCACCGAAATCCCAGGAATAAAAATCTGCATTGGAGGAGTTGTTAGTGAAGACAAC
>JBDRNO010000240.1:0-65070 GCA_043811005.1 Bacteroidota bacterium
GATAATCATTGATTCATTTACCATTAGTGATTCGTTATTTTGGGAATATTACAATATGACCCAAGCTTATGGTGAATGTGATAGTGATTATGATATTGAGGTATATTTTGAAGAGTTTGGCATTGATGAGGAGAATGTTCAAACTGCTATCGTACAGAATTCGTTGAGAATATTTGCCTGCTGTGGAGGATGGGATAAGTATGAACTTATATGGGATGGATTACTAACTAATGATGAACTTCCGCAGGCTAATATAATCTTCGTTCACCATGGTATAGATTATCATGATGTTATGCGTTGTGGGTACTTGTATTATGATTTATCCCCTTTACAATCAAAAACAGGAGGCAATAAAATTTTATTGAATATTTATGCATATTGTAAAAGCTACAACAAGCTAATTGAATATACTTTTTAGCGTTCTTAAAGTAATCTAATATGAAAATAAAAAAATATAAGTTAAAATCTGTTTATTGCATTAGGTTATTAATAACAATGGTGATCTTGCATCCCTACGTCCACTGCTTACAAGCACAGGTTTCTTCTGGTGGCATTCCCTATTCTGCCATAGATAACATATATTGCCCTGATTCTATTCGTAATGCAACTATTCCAGAATTTGTATTACCCTATATGGATAATGATTCCCTTATATCTGCTGAATCCAGAAATGGCAATACCTATAAGTATGGGGTGGGATTGGATGTAAATATAAATTTGAATAATTCCGGACGATGGGATCTATTACCCGATAGCAGCCGCTTATGGCGCTTACAAATTACTTCGACCTTTGCTTATGGTTTACAGCTTAATTTTAACAATTTTGTAATGCCTGATAATGGAGAATTGTTTATTTACACCCCTGACAGAAGTTTTATATTAGGAGCATTTACACTGGATAACAATAAAGAAAGTGGTGCATTTGCCATACAGCCGTTGCCCGGTAATTCCATTATTTTGGAGTATTATGAGGCATTTGATGCCTTACAGGTAGGCATAATGGAAATTTCAAGAGTGGGCCATGTTTACAAAGATATTTTTAATGTATCAGCATCAAAAGCATCAAAAGTATCAAGTAATTCAGGTTATTGTCAAATCAATGTAAACTGCGAAGTTTGTGCCAAGGATGAGAATGTCATACGCTCAGTCGTTTATATTTTTGATCCTATCACTTATAATATTTGCACAGGAGCCATGATCAATAATACCAGCCAGGATGGGAAACAGTATTTACTCACTGCTTTTCATAATCTTGACATAGATCTTAATTGTCAACTAACCAATGATGAAGTGCAGGTACTTAGTCAATGGATATTTATATTTAACTATGAAGCCAGCGACTGCTCAGGTAGTACGGGACCGCAAAATCAATCAGTCTCTGGCGCTGTATTAGAAGCTTCCAGTAGCATTTCAGATTACGCTTTACTGCGCTTAGATGAGATCATTCCTCCAAACTATGATGTATATTTAGCAGGTTGGGATGCTAGCGGTCTTTCCGTAACCTCTGCTTATGCAATTCATCATCCGAATGGCGACATAAAAAAGATAAACTGTTCAACTAATATTATACCCGATGATTGGGGGGGATGCGGAACAGATGGACACTGGAATATAATCTGGAATAACGGAGTTAATGAGCCTGGCTCTTCAGGTTCTCCGCTTTTTGATATATATGGTCGTATTATTGGTCAGCTTACCGGAGGCTTTTCAGAATGTGAAGATATACCTTCAACCCCCATAACCGAAGGTCCATATGAAGCTGATTTTTATGGCAGATTGGATGTGAGTTGGAACAACGGACTCAGGTGGATTTTAGATCCTATGTTCGGAAGTAGCTGGTCACAAGATGGTATTGATTTGAATGATACCCCTGTTTTTGGAGGTGGAGGCGATCCTGGTGGAGGCGGCTCAGGCACTGTATGTTGTACTGTTAATCCAAAGAACAAGACTTACAGAAATAGAACTTGGTCAGATAAATTTAAAATAGAACGTGTTGAAATCTCAATTACAGGAGAAAATATTGTTATCAAAAATGATTCATATGTAAATTTCACTGCTGGCAGCTATATAGAATTAACGAATTTTGACGTAGATGAAAGCAGTGCTTTCTATGCCCAAATTGCACCTTGCGATGGGACTGGTGATTGTGGTCCCGCTGGAAAAAAAGGCAACAACGAAAATTATGGAGGCAATAATGTGACATCTTCTATAAAAGAAATTAAAAATTTAAACAATCAAGAATCATTAGATAATAGTATAGACATTACTAATAATATTACTATCCACCCTAACCCCACCCCCGGCAAATTCATCATCACCATCCCACAAGCACAAGAAGGCAGTGCTTCAATTTATATTACAGACATTTTGGGAAGAACGGTGTATGAAAAGCAAAATAATACAGAGCCAATACTTACCGTAGACCTATCCACCCAGCGTCAGGGCATCTTCTTTGTTAAAGTAATAAGCGGGGATGAAGTTTTCATTGAAAAAATTGTACTTCAATAATTTTTTTTCTTCCTGGGATACGCCTCATTTGTGTAAAATATAATGTTAGCAATTGGGGTAATGTATTAAATTAGTTGGTAAAAAATGGAATGTATTTATTGTAAGTCCGAATGTATAAAATATGGTAAGCAAAAAAGTGGTGAACAAAGGTATCAGTGCAAATTGTGTAAACGAACCCAACAGGAAAAATATAGATATAATGCATATAAACCTTTGGTTAATGAGTTTATAAGAGATCACGTAAAAGAAGGCAGTGGAATACGTAGTATAGGTAGATTATTAAAGATTTCCCCAATAACAGTGATGAGGAGAATATTGAGTTTATCAATATCAATTCAACGTCCAATGTTGTCATTATACAAGAATTATGAAGTAGATGAATTATGTACATATATAGGCAAGAAAACCAGAAAGCGTTGGGTGGCTTATGCACTACGAAAAGATACGAAAGAGGTAGCAGACTTTGTAGTTGGCACCAGAACCTTACTGACATTGAAAAAGATTACTGATCCGTTAATATTATCAGAAGCGAGCGAAATTTATACAGATGGGCTAAACATTTATAAAAATTTGCTATATAAAAAAAACCATATAGTAAAACGGTACAAAATTAACCATATTGAAAGGATGAATTTAACATTAAGAACGCATCTTAAACGCCTGAGTAGAAGGACAATATGCTATTCAAAAAGCCTTATCATGTTAAACGCATGTTTGAAGATATATTTTTGGGGATGATACTGTGTTCATTGTAGGAAAAATTTGTATATTTGGGAAATGAATAAAAAAATTCATAATCACTTCAACCGCCTGAACTCTTACCATGTAACGGGAGAATGGTTTCTCCAATTATTTTTCGCTATCTCATACCAGTATTTTCATCAAACAATTTCCCGGGATTTAAGATGCTATTGGGGTCAAAATGCTGTTTTATTGTCTGTAAAATCTTTCTTTCTCCGGCAGTCAGTTTTTGAAGATACCATTTACGATGGTCTTTACCAATGCCATGATGGTGGCTGATCGCACCCCCATGATCAATGATTGCTTTTGATACAATTTCCTTAATCTTCAACCATTGGTTCAACTCATTATCTTTTTCCTGTTGTGCCATCAATGTAAAATACAGAGAAGCTCCGGTTTGATAAATATGTGACAAGTGACAAAAAAGAAGCCCTCCTTTTTCAAAATAATCACTCTCTTTTTTAAGCGAATCTCTAATGTGATGATAAAGGGGTAATAAATCCTTCCAATAGGTTACTGTTTCAAACGTATCTATTACAATACGATGTTCTATAAGCGTGTCGCGCAGGTATGGTAATGCAAAACGGTTTTTCTCCCAGTTATCTGAAACAGATGCAGGAAGCAGCTTTGCCTTGTGAGCTCTTGCGATCTTGGAAGCAACTTTAGATGCAGTTATATCACTCAAATTATTAATGGCAAACCGCATCATCAGAATGCTGGGATTTTGATATCCTTTTGCTGCTAAATAAGACTTCATCCAGTCTCGGGCAAGTTTTTGAAAACCCTTTTTTTTAGTTTGGCTGAATAGAGACAGCATTTTGGTTTCATCAGTATCTGATAACCTGGAGATAGCCGGATGGATACCTGATTGAACAATTTTTTGTAAAGCTGACACTCCGGACTCGAGATCTTTAAAAAGAGCTACAACCCATTTGTATTTTCCCGGCTTTCGGTGAATACGCATCTTTGCATGGACAATAACACCCAAAGTACCTTCTGAACCGATAAATAACGGATGAACATCTATCCCGGAAGCATGCTTTGGAAAATCAGTTTGTTCAATTGTATATCGGGGAGTAACCACTTTTAATCCAAGAACCATATCTTCAATTTTGCCATATAGCCCTGATTCCTGCCCTGCCGATCTTGTTGCCAGCCATCCTCCAAGAGTTGAAAATTCGAAGGATTGAGGGAAATGCCCTAAAGTAAATCCCTGCTCGTAAAGAATTCTCTCGAGTTCCGGGCCATAAATCCCGGCTTCGAAAGTAGCTGTAAGTGAGACAGGGTCAATATCTATCAACCGGTCCATTCTTTTCATATTCAAAGAACAAGTCCAATTATCTTCAACTCTACCCATCTGCTCTCTCGATAAAGGGGGGGGAAGTTCCAGCGCGCTGGTGCTCCCTCCCTTCGGGGAGGGTCGGGGAGGGGCCTCTATTCCTACGGCTCCTGTCACATTGCTGCCTCCACTGAATGTTATTACTGTTATTTGATTCTTCTCAGCTTGCTTAAGGATGTGAACAACATCATCCACCGATTCGGGGAAAAGAACAAAATCAGGTGCTATTACCTGATCATCAGTAAATATACGGATCGCATCGTGATAGCTCTTTCCAAAAGCATATCGCAAGCGCTCTTCATTATCAATTGAGAACTGGCTGGGGTTCAATTCAGGAAAAATGGATTTAAAATCCTCTAAAGTGAAGGATGAAACGGTAAGTGATGAAAGCCGGTCAGGAATTTTAAAATCATCTGCCAATTTTTTTTTCCACTTTTCTTCGAGAAACTGTTTTAATTCAGGAAAATCATTCAAATGAAAGGACTTTTCAGGGTCACCCCATTTCCACCAGGTTGGCATCATATTACTCATTTTTTTCTGCTATTACGAATGAACTCTGTGTGACTCTGTTTTCTCTGTGAACCCTGTATTAAAATCAATTTAAATTCCCTTTAGCTGCTCATCCAATGGTCTGTTCGTATTTCCTTCTTTCTCAGGTATTAACGACATTGCATATTCACTTAATGAAGTGATAGTAAGGGCGGGATTGACACCAAGGTTGCAGGGCATAATTGAACCGTCCAGGATATACATATTGGAATAGCCGAAAGCTTCAAATTTTTCATTCACAACACCTTCCTCTTTCGTCCTTCCCATTGGGCAGCCACCGAGGATATGGGCGGTTGATGACATATTAAATAAAACTTCTGTAAGCGCATTTTGGGATATGCCGTTTACTTTATTAGCATACCTGTGCATTACTTGTTGACCAACGTCAATATAAGCAGGCACCCGGTTTTCCTTTTTATTCCATATTGAAATTCGGGAAAAAGGAAAACGCTTATAAACCATTTTCATTGAACTATCAAGTGATTGCATTACCAGGAAAATTATGGATTTATGCGCCCATTTTTTATCAAACAACAGTTTCAGGAACCTGAAAGGATTCTTTAAAATATTAAGTAGTAATTTTAAACTACGAATTACCGGATGCCCCGATCCTGTTGCTAATGTTGCAAATAATTTCATTGTATTGGAACCATCGGGGTATTTAACGATCTCAATATGTGTATTTTCATCCGGATTAAATACTGAAGATATCGCTATTCCGTGATTAAGCTTTTCACCGGAGCTCGTCACTCCGCAAAGGGTCTCTGAATTGGTCCTGAGATTTTCACCGAGCTTTTCGGATAATCCTGTTAGGGTTTTATATTTATATTTCTGTTTTAGCAACAGGTCCATTGTTCCGAGAACACCTCCTGAAACAACCAGCCCATTACTAACGTATTTTTTCTTATTCCGTTTAAACCATGATGTACTGGAATGAGTATGGATGATGTAACGGTCGTCAATGTATTCAACCCGTTCAACCATCCGTTCCGCTTCTATCTGTACTCCGAAATTTTTGGCGAAGAAAAGATAATTCTTATCAAGAGTATTCTTGGCATTCTGCCTGCAACCGACCATACAACCGGCACTTTCATCACAACCTTTACGTTTTGGCCCCAACCCTTTGAAGTAAGGATCAACTTCCTTTTCAGTATCGCCAAAATAAATACCCACATCCACTCCTTCAAAAGAAGATTCACGCCCCATATCTATTGCTACTTCCTTTAGAACTTCATCTGCACGGTCAAATGTTTTGTTTTTTGTTGTCCCAAGCATAAATCGGGCTTTTTCATAAAACGGGATTAAAATTTCTTTCCAATCTTTGAAATGCGACCAGACGGGATTATTGAAAAATTCATCGGGAGGGAACATGTGGGTATTGGCATAACCCAAGCTGCCCCCTCCTACTCCAACTCCGCTTAGGATAAAAACTTCCTTAAAAAAAGATAGCTTTAGAAACCCGAACCATTTGAGCGGAGGAGCCCAAAAATATTTACGAAAATTCAGGTTTGTTTTCGGGAAATCTTCATTTCTGTATTCTTTACCTTTTTCAAGGACTAAAACACTATACCCTTTTTCTGCAAGCCGTAGTGCGGATACTGAGCCGCCAAATCCCGACCCAATCACAATATAATCATAAATTTTTTCAGTCATTTTATCTTTAATATAACTTTCCAAAAGTTTAAAACTTTTGGAAAGTTGTTATTCACAAAAGTATTAATAAATGTTTATTAATAACGCAGCTTCTGGATCCGGTACCTCAACCTAAAAGATCCTTTTGATTTCCTGCATGGTATGGACTTGTTCAGATCACGCATATTATAAATCAACTTTTTGTAAGGGAGTAACTCTGTTAACAATCTCAAAAGCTGCGGTACTTTCAGATTCAAAAACTTCTACCTTATTTGTCCTCAAATCGGTTAATTCTATTTTTAACGCAGCCAGCTTACTGTTGTAGCACCAGAGCTTAGAGTCATCAGTATCGGTATATTCCACAAGAGCTACCTTCCCGGGTGAAGTGGCGATCCCTTTAAGAGTTGCTGTTGAAGATTTAGCCATAAATTCCCATTTACCTTCACCAAATTCAGATTGAGCGGTGAATAACTTTATCGTTGATGAGAACTCATATCTTCGTTCACCAACAATGAGAATAAATGAAGAGAGTGGAGGTGTAACTTTGCCGCCTAATTTGATCCGGGCAGACAGTCCTTCAAAGATCACGTTGTCATGCCCTTTAAAATTATTGCAATGCGCCCATGCCCATGAGTGTGCGCTTTTTTTGCCGTATATATGACCTATCATGCCGGGTTTGTCTTCAATATTAATTGATTCCGATCCATTTATAATAGTCCCTGAAAAACGCAGGTCAAGGAAACAGGCGCTATACGTGCTTTTTGCTACATGCAGGGTTTTTACAAAAGGTGGTACATGCTCAAACCGGTGGCCATTATCCTTAAACTTAAGATCCCACGAAATACCATCGGCTTGACCAATTGCATTGGCTCCGTCAAGGTGAGCTTTCCCGATGTGAAAGACCTGGGACAGATCCTGAAACCGTTGTAAATCTTCATTATCCGGAATGATAACACAGTTGGATGGAGCCAGATCACTTAACTTCCAGGTTTGTTTTCCCACTGCTACATTATCATTATCAAAAAGTAATGCCCATGTACTTGCTTCTTTTTTTACTCCGTCAAGGATAGTATAGCGGAACCATAAAGCCCTGCCTGGTGAGAGATCAATTTTCCCAAACCAAACTTCATAATGGGGAAATTTCGCGGGCAGAATACGTGCAAATTCCCTGACAAGCCCTTCAGTCACTACAGATGGATAAGTTATGAATAGAGTAAACGCTACAAATCCATCAACAACGGCACAAAGAAGCCAGGCAGGACCGCTTGATATAGCAAGTACTATAAATCCAATAACACTTATGGTCTTTGCAATAAGAAGCGTTACATAAGGAGCTTTTCGTTCAGGATACCGGGCACTTGTTCCTGCCAATAGCACTAAAGCGCCCATAAGTGAAATGGAAAGAACATACCAGAGATTGCCGGTTGGAACCAGGATATCACCGCTCAGTCCAAGAAAGCCAGAAACTGTAATAAGCCATTTGCCCAATTGTGCAGGGATAGTTATAAACAAGATGCCAACGAATAAAAAGGCAACACACCAGGTTTTAGCAACTTTTGAATATAATTCAGGGTTTTTCTTCATGATAATAAAATTTTAAAATATGTTGTAAATATAAAAGATTGTGTATTATGAGCAAAACATAGAAACATTAATACCTAATTAATAATATTTTGCAGTATTATTACCCCCTCTGTATCTCCCCCTAAAAACAGGGGGAAACCCTCCGCAACAGCTCTCCCTCTCCCGTTTTTAGGAGTTTGCGTCTTATTGTTTTTGCTTTATGCAGGTTAGGGTATTTCAAATTCAACCAATACCGGCAGATGGTCTGATAATGTCAAGGTGTTTTGATGCCTGACATAATGTTCCCCCAGGTGTATGTTATCAGACATGAAAATATAATCAATTGTCTTATCGGGCTTTTCTATGCCGGGATCATTGGGGAAGTGCGTAAACCATTGTTCATAACCGGGGTCATTGACTTCCTGTAAACTTGGCACTGCCTGATACTTTTCATATAATATCACAATTTCTGTTTCCCTTTTAATAAATCTCCTTCCATACCAATCGCCTGTATGTTCAGAAGGCATGGCAGATAAATATTCTTCTTTTAATTTACTGTAAGATCTGCCAGGAGGCACCAAATTATAATCTCCCCCGATGATCCAGGGATTACCATTTTGAGTAATCTCTTCCAAAATAGAATTTACCTTTTTCACTTGTCCCTCCATTGTGACTGTGTCAGGCACAAAAGCATCAAAATGAGTGTTTAAAACCACAAGGTCTTTGGCGTTTTCCACAGGTAACCGGACCTCCAGTACAGCACGTTTGAAGTTAAACTGCTGGAATATTGGGTTTGCAGGTATCAATGGCAACTGATAGCGAATTGCCTCATTAATTTTATATTTTGATATTGTTGCCAACTTCAAACCCACAGCTCCCATAATATGAGGGTGGGGAATAAAAGATGCTTTCCAGTAAAATGTGGAAGCGTAACAGCTATATTCTTTAGAGAGTAAAGATAACAGGTTAGCTAACTGATCCTGGTAATCAGTTCGTTTTGCACCTTCATGAACTTCCTGCAATAAAATAATATCGGGATTTTCTTCTTGTATTATCCGTGCAACCTCTTTTGTAGTTATAGCGATATCTTCAGCAGAGGGCCTATCATCAGGACCGGAGCCGTCTTTCATATCATAGAAAAAAACATAGTTCTTGCCCGCCATATATTGTATGTTCCAGCTCAGCACTTTAAGTTTTTTACCTGGCTTTAATGCCGGAGACTGATCAGAACAAACCACTTGTTCGGGTTGTATGTCTCTTGGATGGTAAGTGATGAACCATACCAAGGTTAAGAAAAGTATAAGAATAGCTGCTATAATGGCAAAGGTCCATTTTATTATTTTTTTGAGTTTGCTCACTTGTTATTATATGTACCGAAATTTCAAAGTTTATAACTATAAATATTATTTACAAAATTAAACATATATACCATTCTTAATTAAAAAATTAAATTTGAATCATTCTTTTTCCCGCCATAGCAGTAAATTTACTTCTTTTTACACTTTTTTTGTTCCAACAATAACTGTAAAAGCACTTTTTTACTGCCATAACAGTAAAATATACTATTTTTGCATAAATATATTGTAAATTTACATAAAATTTATTATTTTTGCTGCTTTAACAGTAAAATATCGTGATCAATTCAATTTATTTAGGAAGAATTATAAGATATCACCGCAAAGCAGCGGGTCTCACTCAAATCGAGCTTGCTGATTTGGCAGGATTAGGTAAAACCGTTATATATGATATTGAAAAAGGAAAGGAAACAGTTCAATGGAGGTCTGTGAAATCCTTATTGAATGCATTAAACATAAAAATAAAACTGGAAAGTCCTTTAATGGAAAAATTTATTAAGCATGAGAAAAGTTAAGGTTTTTGTTCACGGAAAAGATGCCGGTATTTTAACTGAGATTGAGCCCGAAAAAAGTTATTCTTTTGAATATATTGAAGAGTATGATGGTTATCCTGTTTCTTTAACTATGCCGGTTAAAGAAAAACGATTCCATTTTGATAATTTCCCGCCATTTTTTGATGGTGTACTGCCCGAAGGATTTATGTTGGATGCATTATTAAAACACAGTAAAATTGACCGTAACGATCATTTTTCACAACTAATAACCACCGGAAAGGATTTGGTAGGAGCCATAACCGTTGAAGAAATAACATGAGGTTCCTCGCAAAATCGCGTACCTATAATTATAACAATCTACTTTTGAACTTGGGATTTTGATGTTTGGATTTTTAAGAGCCTAATATGAACCGTTGCCCTATAACTTATCAGCTTTGTAAACAAAAATATTCCATAGAGGGATTAAAAAAGCTAACGCCTAAACTTGGAACATTCTGCGATCTCGCTTATACCGCTGAGGAATTACGTTTGGAATCCGCCAGAAGATCAGGAAAAATGTCAATTCAGGGAGTCCAGCCAAAATTGAGTGCCATATTAAATATCAAGGATAAGCGGTTTGACCTGGTAGACATGATGGGTAAATTTATCCTTAAGCCTCAACATCATATTTATCCACAACTGCCCGAGAACGAAGACCTAACCATGCATTTAGCTTCAATTGCAGGAATAGAAGTTCCCTTACATGGAATGATCTATTCAAAAGATGACTCATTGACCTATTATATCAAACGATTTGACCGTACCGGAAGAAAAGATAAATTAGCAGTGGAAGACTTTGCACAATTAGCCGGTTTAACGCGGGATACAAAATACAATTACACTATTGAAAAGCTTATAAAACTGATTGAAGTATCTTGTACCTTTCCATTAGTGGAAAAAGTTAAATTATTTAAACGGATCATATTCAATTTCCTTATTGGAAATGAGGATATGCATTTAAAAAATTATTCGATAATTCACAGAAATTATAAAATAGAGCTCTCACCAGCATATGACTTTCTGAATTCAACGATCGTTTTAAGCGGAGATATTGAGGAAACAGCACTGCAAATTAAAGGCAAAAAGAAAAATCTTAACAGTAAACTTTTGATCAATTATTTGGGAAGTGAAAGGATGCAATTAAATTCCAAAGTCATAAAAAACATTTTAAATGAATTGACTAAGGCAATACCTTTTTGGCAGGATCTTATACAAAATTCTTTTCTTTCAAAAAATTATAAAGAAGATTATCTAAAGCTGTTAAACCAAAGACTTCAAAGGCTTGGAATGGTATAAGGACTTATGTCTTTTTTTTTAACTCTGTCTAATAATTGTGGGTTCTATTCTTTAACTTTGGATCATGAAAGACCAAATAGCAAACAAACCCCGGATTTTTGAAAATATCCGCATCCTGGATTTTTGCCAGGTAATAGCAGGTGGTTATAGTACTACTATAATGGCTGACCTGGGAGCAGAAGTTGTAAAAGTTGAACCACCTGTAATTGGCGATACCATGCGTATAGTAGGGCCATTGCATAATGGCGAGAGCGCTTTTTTTCTTTTAAAAAGCCGGAATAAAAAAAGTATCTGTGTTGACTTGAAAAAAGCGGTAAAATACGTTCAATTGATGAAGCATATACCGATCCACATAATGACGAAAGAGGTATTTTTGAGGAAATTGAGCATCCTGTTGCAGGGGAAAAAAAATAACCAATATCCCGATAAAATTTTCTGAAACACCTGCACAAATCAATAAACCATTACCCTCTCTCTGTGAACATAATTATGAGGTATGTATGAATATTTTAGGATATACAAAAGAACAGGTTGATGGATTGATAAAAAACAATATTTTAATGATTCCATCTTGAGTCATGCCTTTATTGTGAGGAAATACACGCAGGCGAGTATCATCATAAATAATTCTTGACAAAAACATATAAATAATTATCTTTGTTCCCATTCTTTTACATGTTTTTATGCAAACTTTTTAATATTAAAAAAAGGATGAAAGATGGCAAAAACAGAAATGATGTGTCCCTTTTCAGAAATGTTATGCATTGAATGTCCTCAATATAGAGGAAGGCATTTTTATTTATGTTTTAACGACAAATACCGGGGATATTTAGGGGATCAAAAAAAAGCTAAACAGAGAACAGGATTGAGAGGTGTAAAAAATTTTGAAATGCCTTCACACCTTACTCCAAGTCCAACCTGGTTAATACTTAATAAATTAATAGAAAGAAAGTATTATGGTAACCAGTAATTATACTGATATACCAGGTTAAGATATTGAAATTCCGAAACAATAAATTAAAATGATACGAGATTTTACTTATTCAAGAGCTACAACAGTTAAGGAAGCTCTAAACTTACTCGAAACCCATAAAGATGATTATAAGATAATCTGCGGCGGACAATCGCTGCTTATCCTGATGCGGCAGGGACTTGTGGCTCCTGAAAATCTTATTGACATCAAGAAGGTTAAAGAGTTAAGCTATATAGATTTTGATCCGCCTGCTAGCGGATTAAAGATCGGTGCAACTACTACCCACCGGGAAATAGAAAAATCAAAGATTGTCAAGGAGCATTATCCCATATTAGTATATATGGAAGAGAATGTAGCTTCTGATCAGACACGTAACTATGGAACCATAGGCGGAAACATATGTCATGGAGACCCTACAGGCGACCCCGGACCAGTGTTTCTTGCTTTAGGTGGGTCAGTGAAAATAGCAAATAAGGAAAGAGAACGGACATTGCCTCTGGAGGAATTTTTTATAGATTACTTTGAGACAGCCTTGGAAGAAGGAGAACTTCTTCTTGAAGTTCAGATACCTGTTATCCCTCCAAAAACAGGCATAGCTTATGAAAAGTTCAATATCATTAAAAACGACCAGGGAATCGTATCAGTTGCTGCTTATATAACTATTGACAATGATGGCAATACATGTAAAGATGCCAGGATCGTCCTTGGAGGAGCTGCTTCAATTCCATTACGGGTAAAAGAGGTGGAGCAGATGCTAATAGGCGAAAAACTCAATGATAGTCTGCTTGATAAAGCCGGTGAAAAAGCTTCAGAGTTAGCTGATCCTGTTTCCGATATACATGCCTCTGAGGAATATAGAAGACATTTGATAAAAGTACTTACAAAAAGAATGGTGAAGAAAGCATGGGAAAGTGTGATTTGAAATTAAAATTCTAAAATATAACAATTCAACAATCCATGGAAAAACAACTATTACGCATAACAGTAAATAATGAACACCATGAGCTTTATGTTAAGCCCAAAAAGCTGCTGGTAGAGATTTTGAGAAATGAGCTGGGGCTTACAGGCACAAAACGAGGTTGTAATACCGGGGCATGTTGTGCATGTTCAGTTATTTTGAATGGTGTTGCCGTTAAGTCCTGTTCAGTACTGGCAATGCAGGCAGACGAAAGTGAGGTCTTGACTGTTGAAAGTCTGGCTAATAGCGGGGAACTGACCCCTCTGCAAAAGTCATTCCTGGATCATGGTGCCTATCAATGTGGATTCTGCACTTCAGGAATGTTGATGACAGCAACCGCATTATTAAATGAGAACCCAAACCCAACAGTAACACAAATAAAAGAAGCCCTGCATGGTAATATTTGCCGGTGTACCGGATATAACAGTATTATCAGGGCAGTAAGTGCAGTTGGTGAAGGTAAATATTAAGGAGGTAGAAAAATGAGTGTATTGATGCTGGGTGCTGGATATTGGATGGTAAAATTATTGAATTGCTAAATTGTTGAATTGTTAAATTGCTAAATTGTTGAATTGTTAAATTGCTAAATTGTTAAATTGTTACGAGTTGCTGGTTATATGTTGCAGGTTGATGTTTGTAGAGTGCTATATGGTTGTATAAGATACTGGCATAATGAAGTTGCGCGTCATGCAAATAATATTAATATGACAAATCATCAGAGAAAAGGAGCAATTAGCAATGCACATGTAGGTAAAGAATTTGAAAATATTGCTAAAAAATATATTTCTCAATTATTTTTATTTAAAATATATGAATAAATTTAATGTCATAAATACCCCGGTACACAATATTGATGGGATTGCAAAGATCACCGGGAGGGCGGAATATACCTTTGACGTAAAACTACCAGGTATGCTTTACGGTAAGATATTGAGAAGCCCATACCCACATGCAAAGATCCTCAATATAGACACAAGCAAGGCAGAAGCTTTAACCGGTGTAAAAGGAGTGGTTACAGGCAAAGATACTATTGGGATAAAACAGGGGATATGGAGGCGTTTTAAAGAGCTTTGCGATGAGGGAATTCTTTCTAGAGAAAGAGTCCGCTATATCGGAGAACCGGTGGCAGCAGTAGCTGCGGTTGACGAAGATACTGCTGAGGAAGCGCTGGATCTGATCGAAGTTGAGTATGAGCCATTGCCAGGAGTATATGAACCACTTGAAGCGATAAAAGAAGGAGCTCCTCAACTTCATGAACTTGCTGAAAGGAATATAAATGTAACACGTCATATTGAATGGGGTGATGTGGATGAGGCATTTTTAAAAGCAGATCATGTACGTGAGGATTGGTTCCGATGCTCATCACAAGCTCATGTATGCATGGAAACACACTGTGCTGTGGCTAGCTACACTCCTGAGAAAAAATTAACAGTATATACATCTACTCAAAGCCATTACTATATGCAGGTCTTATTAGCCTGGACTATGGGCTTAAGAGAAAATGATGTCAGAGTGATATCGCGGTACACAGGCGGAGGATTCGGAAGTAAGTTTGAACTTGATTCAGCACAATTCTGCAGTTCGCTTTTATCCATGAAGCTATTCAAACCGGTTAAGATCGTACTCACACGTGAGGAAGAGTTCATGGCAACAAAGCGCAGGACCCCAATGTTCTATTACCTGAGGACAGGAGTGAAAAAGGATGGTTCTTTTGTTGCAAAAGAAGCCAGGGTATTTACTGATGGAGGCGCTTACACATCAATGGGAGCGACATGCCTTTATCTGACGGGATTTTTCCAGGCATTTCCTTATGTATGGCCAAGCTACAGGTATGACGGATACAGGGTATACACTAATTCAGCACCTACTTCAGCAATGCGCGGATTTGGTGCACCACAGGCAACTTTTTGTGCTGAAACACAGATCGATCTGATAGCAAAAGATTTAGGCATTGACCGTATAGATATCAGGCGTAAAAATGCCATGTACCCTGGCTATGAAGTTCCCGGACAGGCAACGATCCAAAGCTGTGGTATTACCGAATGCCTTGATAAGATTGAAGACTGGATCAAATCAAGAGGAAAACTTCCTGAAAATCATGGTATAGGTATTGCTGCCTATGGTTTCATGTCAGGAGGAATATTTAACTGGTTCGATACACCCTATGCTTTTTCTTCAGCAATAGTAAAAATAAATATTGATGGTAAAGTTGACCTTTATATTGGTTCCCAGGATATGGGACAGGGCTCCAATACCACTATGACGATGATATGTGCAGAGGAGTTAGGAGTTAAGGTTGAAGATATTCGTATTCACATGGGTGATACTGATGATTGCCCTGTTGACATAGGCGCCTGGGGAAGCCGTGAAACGCTTATGCAGGGTAATGCTGTTCAAATGGCTGCTGCCGATGCAAAACGGCAGATCATTGAATTTGCAGCAGCGAAGTTATCTCCAAATATTGTTTATGACTTAGATATCAAGGATCAGTGGATACATCTCGTAGCACGTCCCGAAAGAGGACTTTCCTATTTTGATGTTGTTAAGGAAATTATCCGGGGCAGGGAAGGTCAGACCATTATTGGCAGAGGACATTATACTCCTCATCGCAAGGGCATGATATCACCGGCATATAGTTTTGGAGTACAGGCAGTTGAAGCGGATGTTGATCCGGATACCGGTAAAATTACACTTAAAAATTGTGTGACGGCACATGACTGTGGCCAGGTGATAAATCCAATAGGTGTTGAAGGACAACTTGAAGGAGCAATGGCTATGGCAGCAGGATATGGATTTACAGAAGACCTTCCTATGGAGGATGGAAAGATCATGAATCCCAACCTGGTAGACTATAAAGTGCTAAGGACAACCGAGATGCCGGATTCAAAAATTATTGAAGTAGAGACTTATGAACCAGAAGGACCATTTGGAGCCAAGGAAGCAGGAGAAGGTCTTACAAATCCAACGGCAGGAGCTCTCGGTAATGCTGTATACCACGCAACAGGACTGAGTATTAAGGAGCTTCCTATTACACCCGAAAAGATACTCGCAGCGTTAAAGGAGAAGAAAAACAAGAATGAAAAATAATTTAACTAAGGAGGATATAATTATGGGTTATAAATGTCCATCATGCGAAAAAATTTGGCCGGATACTTTGAACCTGGCGAGGCACATATTCGGAACCGGAGACCAAGCCCATAAAGATTGGGTGAATTCAAAAGGTCTCAATTTTATTGAGCTATTGCTTCTTCAAACCATGGAACCAGGGAACAAGGGTTATAAGACTTTAGCTGATTTGCTTGAAAAAGAAGCGGAGAAAGTAGATTAGGCTCTTAGGATATAGTTATTACTACCATATTAACGATAATAATAGCTTTTGTAAAGGTTATTGTAAAATAAAAACATTAAAATAACAAAACAATCATGTTATTAGAAGGTAAATTCACAGTAAAAGCACCTATTGATAAGTTATTTAACTCGCTTTTAGAAGCGGAGGCACTGCAAGCCTGTGTGCCGGGCGCAGAGAAGATCGTACGTTTGGATGATAAAACTTATGATTGTATAGTCAAACAAAAAGTTGGTCCAATTGGCGTTCGGTTTAAGTTTAAGATCATACTAACAAAATTAGCCCCCCCGAATCACATAGAGATGGAAGGTGAAGGTGAAGATATTGGAAAGGCAGGGCGTTTCACGAAAAAAACATCCATAGATTTTAAGGAATTAGAGGACGGAGAAGTCGAGGTTTCTTACAAGTGTAATGCCAACATAGTAGGCAAACTGGCAATGTTCGGAGACAGGATTATGAAGGCAAAGGCAAAAAAAGTAGAAAACGAGTTTACCGAGAACCTCAGAAATAGACTCGGAGGTGACTCTGTAAAAAAGGAACAGCCCCCACCAAAACAGATTTGCATAAAACGCTGGTTGTGTTATCCGTTGAATGTTATACGTAATATGTTCAGAAAAGCTCAACACTGACGGACTTTCTTTTATATAACAATAACATAAATTCAAACAAAAAATCAAAATATATAAGTTGATTATATTTCTCGCAAAAATTATAAATAACAGTTTTTTAAATTACTAACAAATTTGTTAGTAACAATTTTGTTACTTAAAGAAGCTTTAGTAAAAAAGAAATTATTGACACCTTTAGCTCTGAGATAAAATTTGTTGATCCTTCATTTGAATTATGGTTTAAAATAAAATATTATTAAGCTGTATTCGGTTTTTGATAATAAAGAATTCAATATAACTATATTTGTACTCCAAAATTTTTAAAAACAAAATACAAAAAGGAGATAAACATGAAAGAAGTAGAATCAATGTTTCCAAAGGCAAGGATCCCTTATGGCACATGGGGCAGCAGCTTTTTCCCGGCATGGCAGACTTCTGCATTAGCAGAAGTAAACATCGGTCAGTTTGCCGGAGAAGCTATGGCAACCATACTTGGAAAAAGAAAAGTTCCCAGGACAGAACTGGAATACCTGGTTATCGGCTCAACAATTCCATATCACTGGAAATTCTGGAACGCTCCGCTTTTAGCCAGTTGTTTGGGGCACCGGATCCCAGGGTTTCATATGGAGCAGGCATGTGCTACCGGACTAACTTCAGTAGTGCTGGCAGGTTCTGAAGTAAATGCAGGGACTTATGATGCTGTTGGAGTATTAACATTTGACAGGACAAGCGATTCTCCTGCAAGCGTATTCCCTGAACGCAGGGCTCACAGAAGGACTGAAGTGATGTCTGATGTATGGGATAATTTCGGTTTTGACCCTGCAACAGGCGGTTCGATGATCGCTACGGGAGGAGTGGCTGCCCGGAAATACAAGATCAACCGATCTGAAGTGGATGAGTTGACATACCTGCGATATAAACAATATTTTGATGCTAAGAATTCCGGCTTTCTTGATCGCATCCTGTTCCCCTTCAATATATTAAATGTACAGGGACGGCTTCTTGGCAAAGTGGATGACGACTATGGCATACGTCCGGTAACACTGCAAGGGTTAAAAGCAATGCCTGAGCTTGATACATGCGTAACAGGCGGGGGGCAGACACATGCTTCAGACGGAATGGCTACGATGCTTGTAACTACACAGGAAAAAGCCAGGGAATTAAGCCCTAAACCTGAGATTGATATCCGGTTTATTGCAAAAGTAGAAGTACGTGCACTTCCGGATCTCATGCCTGAAGCACCGGGACTTGCTGTCAAAAAGCTGTTGCAACGGACCGGTTTAACCATGGACGACATGGCTGTAGTGAAAAACCACAATCCATTCGCTGTTAACGATGCTATATTTTCAAAAATGCTGGATTACGACTGGCGCAACATGAACAAAACCGGATGTTCGCTTGTCTGGGGACATCCGCAGGGACCAACACTTACAAGGATCATTATTGAATCGCTTGAAGAAGCTGTTGACCTGGGAGGCGGTTATGTACTGGTTTTCGGATGTGCAGCAGGGGATGTGGGGATAGCGGCAATATTTAAAATTTCGTAACTAATCAGCAGTTATAATATAGCTGTTATATTGCTATTTGAATATTGAATGATGAACATTTGAATGATGAATTATGAATAGAAACAGAAAAATTGGTAAAATCTCATGAGAAACTTGATCCTGCATTAACCGAATGTAACGAGTTAATTTCAATTTTCGTTTCAAACATAAAGACCGCTGAAAAATAATAGTTTTATTTAGAATAAACGAACATAAAAATTCATCATTCATCATTCGATTGTTCAAATGTTCATCATTCAGTAAAAGAGAACTTTATCAATAGAACTGATTGGTTACAAAATTTCGCAATTAATCAGCTTGATTAATTTCCAAAAAAAATGGAATTTAGTTTTCGTTAACATGCTTAGTAATAATGAAGATATAAGAACTTAAGGAGGTAAAATTATGACAAATCAAATGAGACAATCAACTCTCCACACACTGGGTTTAGGTTCAGTTATGGAAATATTTCAAAATGGTAAATTACCGGTTACCGCTGATGAGCTTGTTGACCAGGTTTTCGGTAAAGCGGGCAACAGAGGAGCTCTCGTTATTTCAGGAGCCAACGGTATTGTAGGTGCCGGAAAAACAATGCAGCTCGGATCAAGACTTGAACGCTATGGAGTGCCGATAATAGCGCTTGATTTCCCTGGAGTACCTGACGGTATAGCGAACCAGTACCCTGGGCTTGTAAGATCATTCGGGAAAGAGAATGCCAATAAGGTCATGGGTAATATTATCAAATTTTCTTATGATGGGACTACCCTTCCTGAAGGTTTGTCTGCCTATCAACCCCGGTTCCTGTTGGAAGCTATTCCTGAAATTCTTGATATCAAGATAAAACATTACGAAACTTTCAAGGCAAAGTTCCCGGAGATAGATATCTGGTCAGTCACATCAGGGTTCCCTCGCTCTTCTCTCGGTGTTGGTATTGCCCATCCGGCATTCCCGCACGAGATCAACAAGATATGGGAGATAGTAGAACCTGAACCATCCAACAGCACAAAACTTCTCTGGGCATTGGGACTGATACCAATGCCGGTGAGTGACAACTGGTCTTTCGTTCTCGATGTGCTGTTCTGCGGATTAACCCTTGCAGGATCGAGATTCTGTGAGGCAACCAACATGCCATTCTGGAAAGCTGATAAGTATATCCGTAAATTCCTGGGACCGAACCCATTCAGAGCACATGACGCTATCGGTGCCGGTGGAGCTAACTTCCTGACATGGTCATGCCTGCATCATTTAAGTAAACACTATGGAGATCTGTTCACTCCATCTCCAATACTCGATGAAAGAAAAGACAGCGGACAGAACTGGTATCCATTGGATCATTTCCGTCCATTAGTTGACTGGTCCATGACAGAGGAAGATACTGATGAATTTCACGCATGGGTACTCGGTGCCTTAATACAGATGACAAGTCTCATGCTCCACGAAAACAGGTCTCATCTCTCACAAATGAATCTCATTGGTGAACTCTGCGCCCAGTTCAAAAGTGGAATAATAGCAACTATCCGCAGCCATGGTCCAGATGGTGCCCGGAAATTAGTTGAAGATTATCATAAATTGCATCCTGCTGCAGCTAAAAAAGCATGGCATCCGGAGGTTTTTGATAATATTGAAACTCCTGAATGGCAGCAACTATATGTTAATGCAGAACATGATGGTGAGGTTGGGGTTATTTCAATAAACCGTGAAAGCTATAACTATGATGTGAACACTGAATTGAACAGGGCTATTGATTGGCTCAAATCAGCAGGTATTGAAAATGTTATTATTACAGGTGATTTCCATCTTGCAACGCAGATGACAGGCGCTGATACAACTGATTTCTTCCCTGCCGTTGAAGATGTGGCAAAAGGTGTGGAACTCTGCAACTCATGGTCAGCAACTGCCAGACGGCTGAATAGCGATTTCAAAACATCTGTAGGATTTATTAATGGAAAACGTTGTATGGGTGGATTCCTTGAGCTGATGATGCATTGCCAATATCTTGTTGCAGAAGGTAATGCTGTTCTTAGTATGCCCGAGGTTACATTACCGGTTGTGCCTGGTATGGAGGGGTGTCACTGGCCTTTCAGGAAAGTTAAACCGGAAGATTATCAAAACCTGCTCAGGTTACTACTGACGGGGAAGCCGGTTAGAGCGAAAGAAGCTGTTGGTTGGTTAACAGATTATGCCGGTACAATGGAAGAGTCCATAAAAATGTCATGGAAGATAGCTACAGGTGCTGATCATGGATTAAAGAAACGTGAAGTTGTTGAAGAAAAGATTGAAAATGTACTGAAGGAAGTACCAGGGCTGGAAAATGGCGATGCCTCAATGGAAGATACACGAAAAGCTATAATAGAATCCATACAAAATACCTGTAATGTATCATTGTCAGAAGCTATCTCAATTCAATCAAAACATGCAGGCAATTTCATGGGCACGTCACAATTCAAAAAAGGTGTTATTGGAACAACCTACACAAAAACGTGGTTGGTCTGACAGGCATGAAATATAAAAACCTTTACGAACTTTAAAAAGTCTCGTAAAGGTTATCTGAAAGTAAAGCCCTTCCATTTGGAAGGGCTTTTTTGTATTTTAAATTAATACGTATCGAAATTTAAAAATTTTCCTTTACTGATAGGTGTTCCCGCTACTTGCTAATATTGTTTACTCCTGGCTTCTCGCTTCTGGCCTCTCGCTAAATCACGTTCAATTCTATCAATAAAATTATTTAATTTCCTGCCAAATTTCCAGATTTCGGTAACTCATATTATATCATTTTTGCCAGTTGCCAGTAGCGAGCAGCAAGGAGCGAACAACTCGCAACATTTCTAATTTCCTAAGCACGTAATATTAATTGCTTTTATAATCAATTTACAAAGTTCTTTATTTCCTCAAGCACTCAATTATTCTTCTGTTTACCTCGCTTCTACCAATAGTTATACGCAACGATTTCTCCTGTCCGAAAATATCCATATTGCATATTAATATTCCTTCATCTGATAGTTGTTTAAAAACTCTCTCTTTGCTCTCATGCTGATCAAAATACATGTAAATAAAGTTCCCCTGTGAAGGAACAACATTATAGCCTAAATTCGCAAGTTCATGATAAAGGAAGTTTCTCTCTTCATTATTAAAAATAGCACACTTTTCAATAAATTCATGATCATCTAATGCGGCACAAGCTGCAGCGGAGGCAAGAGAGTTTATTCTATATGGCATGCTTCTTTCTTCCACCTCTTGAACAATACCTTCATGAGCAATTGCATAGCCAATACGCAAACCAGCCAAACCATAGATCTTTGAAAAACTGTGAAGAATGATCAGGTTTGGAAATTCCTTCTGAAGCTTTAATGAATCGGGATAGGTAACATCAGTAACATATTCATAATATGCTTCATCAATTATTACGAGTATTTCGGATGAAATTGCTTTCAACAACCGGTATAATGAATCATGTGATATTATTGTTCCGGTAGGATTATTGGGATTGGCAATAAAAATCACCTTTGTTTTTTCTCCAGGTAAGGGAAAAAGGTTATTTACATCACATGTGAAGTCAGTTAGTTTCGCAAAACTGCATTTTTTCTTATTTGCTTTGGCTAACAAACCGTAGGCAACAAAACTGTTCTCAAAGGTCAATACTTCTTCATCGTAATTCACAAAATTCTTTATAATCATATCAATCATACCAACCGAACCTGCTGAAAGTGCAATATTTTGAGACAGCACATTATGTTTCCCCGCTAATATATCCTTTAATGTAAAGGGATGATACTCAGGATAACGATGGACATTGTGATAATTGTCCTTTATCGCTTCCAACGCCAACGGGGAAGTTCCCAACGCATTTTCGTTGGAAGCAAGTTTGATAATATCCAGGGTTTTTTCTATCAAGAAATCGCTATTTAGAATATAACATAGTAATTATTAAAAAGATTTAAATATCTCCCGCTAAGC
Source organism: Bacteroidota bacterium (assembly GCA_043811005.1). Taxonomy (GTDB): domain Bacteria; phylum Bacteroidota; class Bacteroidia; order NORP154; family NORP154; genus JBDRNO01. The sequence goes on from JBDRNO010000240.1 coordinate 22,903, forward strand.
TCGCTAAGCCCGCAAAGAACGCGATGATTAATTAACATAAAACTTTGTCCGCCAGCTGGCGGAAGCTTTGCGGAAAATATAAACTTTATTAAATTTTTAATACAATAATTTTACCCCAAAAATATACTTTTACTTACATTAAACAAAACTTCTTTTCGATACCATGCTGAAGCCCGGATATCGGAAATGGGTGATGCATATTCCAGTACTTTTCCGGCAAATTCTTCTTTTTCTTCTTCGGAAAGTTTGGAAAAATCTTTACCAATCAAAAAATTGCAGGCAGAATTAATGAACTTAATAGTTGGTGCAGCCGAACCAATGGCAATCCCTGCACTTAGAACAATATTGTTCTTATCTGCCTGAACGTGATATGCCAAAGAGACCACAGAACATTCCATTGAACGTCTTGTTCCTATTTTAATAAAATCAGAGTATATCCCACCCACCTGCTCATTCTGCTTCTGGAATGAGGGAACCAAAACACTTCTTAAAACTTCGTTTTTTTGTAGAACGGTTTCCCGTACATCAACAAAAAAATTTTGAATAGGGATAACCCTGATTGACCCATCAGTTGATAATATTTCGCATTTAGCTTCCAAAGCCACTAATGCGCAGGCGATGTCGCCTGCGGGTGAAGCAGTACAGAGGTTTCCTCCAACAGTTGCTACCTGCCGGATCTGCCTGGAGGCAAGACTATTGGCTGCTTTAAACAGAACGGGATATTGTTTTTGTAATTTCTTATCGGAAATGATCTTCACAGCTGTCACCATTGCTCCAATCCTGATACCTTCATCACCGTGTGATATAAAAATAAACTGCTCATCTTGTAGTTTAGCCAGGTTTATTATTGTTAGCTCCTCATCCGGTTGTTTCTTAAGCTCCAATAACAAATCAGTATAACCCGCACCAAACCGGAAATTATTACCCCTGATTATTGGTCATTGCTTCCAATAATTCTTTGGTGGTTACAGGGTTGATAATATTAAAGTTCATACTTGTAATTTGTGATTTTTAATATTCTTGAATAATCTTCTACTTTAAAAACAGACTCTAATCAGGATGAATAATAACCTTAATCGTTTCACCCCCTTTCTCAGCTAACTTAAATCCTTGCTGAATATCTTCCAATTTAAGGTTATGAGTTATTAATTCCTTTACATTTATTTTTCCGTTGCTGATCAGCTCCATGGATTCTTCAAGATCATCAGGACCTGCGCCATAACTGGATACAATGGATATTTCATTTCTCCAGAAATCAACAACAGGGATTGGAACGTCCTTGTTTGGAATGGAAAAAAACAGGATTATTCCTTTCCGGTCAATGTACCTGAAAGCTTGTTCAAATGCCTGCATCGCACCTGTACATATAATTATCCTGTCTGGCTTTACTTTCAGCACATCATCTGCATAAATCACTTCATCAGCGCCAAATTCCCTTGCTTTATTCATCCTGTAAGAGTCAATATCAATTACAATGACCTTTGCCTTTTTATATTTAGCAACCTGTATATTCAACAACCCTGAAAATCCAGCGCCCATAACCAGGACTATTTGATTTCCCTTAACAGCGGTAATCCTCTGCGCCCGCACAGCACATGCCAGGGGTTCGATCAAAGTACCTTCCTCATAAGAAACATTATCCGGTAAAACATAGACACCATACCTGACATTTATTTCGGGAACCCTGATGTATTCGCTAAAGCCGCCCGGTTCATAATTGCCGTTATGCAATGTCTCGCACGCAGTGTGATTGCCATCATCACAATATTTGCAACTATTGCACGGAACATGATGACTAACAAAAACCCTTTGTCCTGTTGTGTATTTATCTGAACGTGATTGGACAATATCACCTGTAATTTCATGACCTAAGATCCGTGGAGCTTTTTTTATCCTGTACCACTCCATTATATCTGTTCCGCAAATGCCTGAAGCTCTTACTTTTACAAGGATCTCACCGGCATTTATTTCAGGCACAGCTCTTTCTTCAATCCTTATGTCATTATTGTTATGATATACTGCTACTTTCAAGATATTTGGTTGGATCGGGATTTAATATTCAAACTTGATATATTGGTAATTAATTATTTAAATTTAATAATCAGATTCTGGGTTCCAGGCACTGGGTTCTGGGTTGTTGTTTTTTACTCTAACCCAAAATCAGCACATACCACCCAGTGCCCAGCAACCAGTACCCAGCAACATTATCTTATTTATACTTAACTCAATTCAATATAATTTCTATTCTTAATTAAATTACGTAATTATGTTCTTATTTCTTCTCATCCTGATAAATTCCATAAGCTTCTTCAACGGATTTTCCATCATGAACAATTGCCCTCACTGCCTTTATCATGCCTACCGGGCAATCGCTTTGGAAAATATTCCTTCCCATATCCACTCCAACCGCTCCTTTTGAAATAGCATTAAATGCCATTTGGAGAGCATCTTTTTCCGGCTGTTTCTTGCCTCCCGCAATAACAACCGGTACGTTTCCACATGCCTCGACAATCTTTTCAAAATCCTCACAATAATATGTTTTAACCATATGTGTTCCTGTTTCCACACATATTCTGCTGGCTAGAGCTAAATACCGTGCATCCCTTGCCATTTCTTTCCCAACAGCCGTTACCGCTAAGACGGGAATACCATATTCTTCGCCATCATTTATGAGCTCTGATAAGTTTTCTATGGATTGGCTTTCATATTCCCCGCCAATAAATACGGAACATGTTATGGCAGATGCGTTTATCCTTATTGCATCCTCTATTGAAGTGGTAATTATCTCATCAGACAATTCTTTAAGAATACTCGAACCACCGGAAACGCGTAATATTACAGGTGCTTGCAAGGCAGGGTTTATCCAGTTTCTTAATGCTCCCCTGGTTATCATTAATGCATCAGCGTAAGGCAGTAACGGATCTGTTGTAACACTCAGGTTGCTTAAACCCGTTGTTGGCCCCTGGAAATACCCATGGTCAACTGCCAGCATAACACAATGACCCGTTTCAGGGTTAATTATCCTTGATAATCTGTTTTTCATTCCCCATTCCATTTTATTTTCCTCCTTTATTGTATTATTTTTTTATTAATTTTTTTGTAAGATTTTGAGTTTTAGTGATTTTGTGGCATTTTTATTTTAATAAATTTACGAAGTTATATTCTTAATTTTTTCAAAACCTTCTCCGGTGTAATCGGCAAAGAATCTATTTCAATCCCCAAAGCATCTGAAACGGCATTTGCTATTGCTGCTGCTGTAGGGATCAGAGGCGCCTCCCCTACTCCTTTTGCTCCATAGGGACCTTCTTCGTCAAATGTTTCAATAGGATAGAAATGGATTTCCGGTATATCGCTAAAAGTCGGTAGTTTATAGTCGTGAAAACTCGGGTTAAGGACCATCCCGTTTTCAACGATCAATTCTTCAGTCAGTGCATATCCCATTCCCATAACTACACCGCCTTCTATCTGTCCGGACAATCCCAGCGGATTCAACACCCGGCCAACATCCTGTGCAACGTGCACATCCAAAACCATGACATTTCCAGTTAGTGTATCCACTTCAACTTCTATTGCTTGAGAAGCAAATGCATATGCTCCCGATACATCACCTTTAAACTCCTTATCCTGAAATTTGCTATTAGGCTCATAAAAATTTGTCACTACTGACAACTCGTTAGGCGTACTAAAATGAAGCTCCCTGACCACCTTGTCCAGGTTAATTGCCTTACCGGTTTTTTCACATATTATCTGTCCGTTTAAATATTCAAAACTCTTTGCATCACTTCCCAGGAGCCCGGCAGCCTTGGGGGAGAGTTTCTCCTTTAGCTTCTCAATTGCTCCAAGCAACGAATTGCCTGCGACAAAACTCGTACGAGAGGCATGGACACCGACATCCCATGGCTTGACATCCGTATCAGTGTTGATCACCCTGATCTTTTCCATGTCGATACCCAGTTCTTCTGCTGCAATCATTGTCAGCACGGTCTCCGATCCTTGCCCTATTTCATTTGATCCGGTAATAATTGTAAGATAGCCAAAAGGATCAATTTTCAGGGTTGTACCACACCCATCCGAGCGATAGATCTTCGCTCCTCCTCCAACATGAAGCATTGATGCATAACCTAGCCCCCTTTTATATCTTTTTGATACACTTTTTTTATTTGATTTTCCACTTTCTGCTATAACTTTTTCCAACGCCTCCTTATGCCCACAGGTTTTAAATTCAAGTCTTTGTCCGGTAATCTCACCTTTATAATTGGCATTTATCAACCTGATCTCCGCTTTATCCATACCCAGTTCTTCTGCCATCAGGTCAATGTTTCGCTCCAGTGAAAATGTTGCCTGCGGATTTCCGTACCCCCGGAAAGAACCGGCATTAGGATTATTGGTATATACTGCACGCGCATCAAAAACACAAGCCGGCACCTGGTATAATGATGAGTATGCTTGCATCATCACAAAGGGTGTAGTGGCTCCCCAGGAAGTATAGGCACCGTTATCCATGGTGATCTGCACTTCCCTGAATGTAAATTTTCCGTCCTGATCGGCTCCGGTTGTCAACTCTATTACCATCTGTTGTCTTGTAGGTGATGCAAGAAACTCCTCTTCCCTATCATAAATTAATTGCACCGGTTGTCCTGTTTTTATTGACAGCAAGGCACAGATCGGTTCAAAGGGATACATATCAAGCTTACTGCCAAAACCTCCGCCAATTACAGGTTGAATGATCCTGATGTTTGACGGTTCCATCTTCAGTGAGTGAGCAATATCTCTCTGATAGAGGAACGGAACCTGAGTGGAACTGTACAGGGTCAGACGTTTTTCGATTTTTGAATAATCTGCGGTCATATTGCTCGTAGCCAAACAACAATGAGTGACTCTAGGCAAAGTATAGCGCCTCTTCACAATACAAGCGCTTTTATTTTTTTGCTCTTGCAGGTCTCCATGTTCGTAATGATACGAGTCTGCTATATTCTTCTCCTGGTCAGCCGGAGCAAAGCGGTTTATCGGAAGGCTTTCCATTTTTAATGCTTCGAAAGGATCATAAATCCCCTCTTTGACCTTATATTCAACTTTTATAAGTCCTAACGCTTTTTTAGCTATTTCCCTTGTTGTTGCTGCAACCGCTGCGATCTCATCACGTATACAGTTCACCTCGTCTTTTTTCAATACGGGATGATCTCTTTTGTAACTGATGTTATTGACATCAACATCATCTGCCGTAATTACACATGCTACTCCGGGAAGTTGTTTTGCTTCCGAAACATCAACGGAAACGATCTCAGCGACAGGATGGACGGTACGCAAAATTGCACCGTAAAGCATATTTGGTAATACAATATCATGACCATATACCGCTTTCCCGGTGACCCTAAGAGCAGCATCAACCTTAGGTGTGGGTTTGCCGATTACATTGAGGTTATTTCTCATTTGGTTATGTTTCAGACATATTATAAGTTTAATTTTCTTTAAACAATGCTTCAACAGCATCAATAATCTTCACATAACCGGTACAGCGGCACAGGTTGCCTTCAAGTTCTTTCCTGATCTCTTCCCTGCCGGGAACAACACCGTTAGCTTCATATTGTTTATGAAACGATTTTATTAACATCGCCATACCTGGTGAGCAAAAACCACATTGAACCGCACCTTTAGCGATCATTGCTTCCTGTACAGCATCAAGAGATTCTCCGTTTGCAGATAAACCTTCAATGGTCGTAACTTCTTTTCCATCAATATTAACAGCCGGATATAAGCATGAATTGACTGCATTACCATCCACCAGCACAGTACAGGCGCCACATTCACCTTCAAGACATCCGGGTTTGGTTCCTTTCAGGGACAATTCTTCTCTTATAAGATCTATCAATAATAATGACGGCTTAATGTTCTTTTTGATCTTTTTGCCGTTTATGATGAATTCGATTTCTAACATAATTTATCTGTATCGGAATTTCTCAGCCAAAGGATAATCACCAGTTAGTGTGAAATGATTTGCCACGAATTACACTAATTTTCACTAATTATCACAAAATATATTTTTGTAAATTTTAAGTTGTTATACAATAATTAACATTGTTAATTCGTGTAATTAGTGGCTATCTTAATTTAATTTGTGAAACTTTGTTTAATAATTGTTTAGGATTTTATCCGATAATGAATCGGGCTTTCTTTAAATTTTCTACCTGATCGAAATGCTTTGATGCTTTTTTCTTTAATCTCCGGTTTTGCTATTGCTGCGATTGCCTGTTTAATATGCTTTGCTTGTATAGGAAAAGCATTGAGCAATGATGCCCTTCCCAGGACAAAGATGTTGCGTAGTAGCGGATCTATTTCTTCTTTTATTTCAGATATATATATGAGTTGTTCAATATTCTTTTTTAAATGATCAATAAATGAGTTTGTATCAGGATAAGTAGTTTTTTGAGCAATGACGGAATAGGGAAGTATCTTGTTATCATCAATCACAGCTTTACTGTTCTTATTCAAAAAGGGGAGACAACGCTGGGCTTCGAGGGGTTCCAATCCGATCAGGAAATCCGCACCGCCTTTTTCAACAAATCCGTAAGTATGCTTTCCGAAGGTTAAACCAGCAACGACAGAGCCGCCTCTTTGAGCAAGGCCGTGTATTTCGCTGGTCGCAACAGGTATATCAGCAAGAAGTGCTGCCTCTACCAAAAGGTTTGTTAAATAAACAATCCCCTGCCCGCCAACACCGGCTATTAGGAGTTTTTTTGAGTTATTCATAACATTTTATTAACCATCTATTTAGTGTTGTAACCAGCGCCTTTTTATCTTCTATATATTAAGTTTATTTCCGATAATTCTTGTCCAATCAGATGAATACCCATTAGTATTTTCTCTGTTTGTATTTCTGATGGCTTTTTATGACCTTGTATATATTGAGATAATAAGGTCGGATTCATTCCTAAAAGGTAAATAAAAATTTACCTTTTATTCAAACCAACCGCTAACCATTTGCTTTTCCTTATTGTTGCCATTTACATGGAAGAATGTATTGGTTTTAGGATCATAGATATAATCTTTTTCCCATTCATTAAAATTATTTACCAATTCCTTAATTGCATTGATTATATAATAAATCTCATCATTAGTCATAATAGGGTGAATTGCGAGTCGTATCCAACCCGGCTTTGAGGAAAAATCCCCCTCATTAATCCTGTCAGTAATTTTTTTAGAAATACTTTCGGAAATTTCCAATAAAAAATGGCCATAAGTCCCTGCACAGGAACAGCCACCTCTGAATTGAATTCCAAAATGATCGTTTAACAGTTTCGCCCCCAGATCATAATGTAAACCATCAATATAAAATGAAATAACACCCAATCTGCTTTCAATATTTTCCGCAAGAATATGAAGACCTTTGATGTTTTTTAAATCCCTGAATAAGATCTTCAACATTTCTTCTTCTCTTTTTAACATATTGTTCACTCCCATTTTTTCTTTGAGCTTTATACAAAGGGCTGCTTTGATGGTTTGCAAAAAAGCAGGTGTCCCACCATCTTCACGGATTTCAATATCGTCAAAGTATTTATGTTCTTTCCAGGGATTGGTCCAGGAAACAGTTCCGCCTCCGGGGTTATCAGGAACTTGACATGTATATAGATTCGAGTCGAAGATCAACACCCCGGGAGTTCCGGGTCCTCCGAGGAATTTATGTGGGGAAAAGTAAATCGCATCTAATTTTTCAAGAGGATCCTGAGGATGCATATTAATTTCAACGTAAGGGGCAGAACAGGCAAAGTCAACGAAACACATACCGCCATTCTTATGCATCAACTTTGCAATTTTGTGGTAACAGGTTTGAATTCCGGACACATTGGAACAAGCGGTAACAGAAGCTATTTTGGTTTTTTTATGCTTGTATTTTTCGAGAAGGTCTTTAAGGTTCTCTAAACTGATCAACCCCTTCTCGTCAGGAAGTATGCACTCAACATCTGCGATGGTTTCCAACCATGAAGTATGATTGGAATGATGCTCCATGTGAGTGACAAAGACCACAGGTTTTAATTCATCCGGTATTGTTACAAAAGTGGATAATATATCAGGTATCTTTAAACCCAATATACGCTGAAATTTATTGACAACCTTGGTCATACCGGAACCTGAGGTAATAATTACATCTTCAGAGCTTGCATTTACATGTTTTTTTATTATTTCATGGGCAAATTTATAGGCATTTGTCATTGAGGTGCCTGTAACGGTAGTATCCGTGTGAGTGTTACCGACAAAAGGGCCGAAATCATTTATCAATTTATTTTCGATGGGAGCATATAATCTTCCGCTTGCAGTCCAATCAGCATAAACTATTCGCTTTGTGCCATAAGGGGTTTCAAAAGTCTGATTATAACCGATAATATTATTTCTAAAAAACTCGAAGTAATCCTCTAAAGATTTATGTTTTTCACAAGACATTGCTTATAAAAATTTATGCAGATAAGGGATTTATCTTTTCTTGTATCTTTACAAAATGTCTTTCTATTCTTACGGTTAGAAACTTATCTCTTAAATCTTTGCCACTTTTGACAACAAATTTTATTAAAGTTTCGAAAACCATAATTGTTGCTGGTTACTGGCAGTAATTACTCATCAAAAATGTTATCAAGATAAACCAGATACCAGTTACCAGTAACCAGAAACTGTAACATAAGTAGCAATATTTTTTTGTAATCTTTATCCTATTTGGTTGTAGCTCGTCCACGTTATGATTACGCTTCCTCTAATTCTTTTTGCTGTTCCTCAATAAGCTTCTGCTGAATATCAAATGGAACTGGAGCATATTCGATATATTTTTCTTTATGCTTAGCCCTGCCCTGGGAAATGGAGCGTAACGTGGAAGAATAACTATGCAGTTCAGCCAAAGGTACTTTTGCTTTGATTATCTGATACTGACCCCCCGAGTCCATGCCAAGAATGACTGCCCGCCTGGTTTGCAAGTCACTCATTACATCCCCTCCCATTTCATCAGGGACCATAACTTCTACTTCATAAATAGGTTCTAATATAATAGGGCCGGCTTCCCTGAAAGCATCTTTGAAAGCCCTCATACCGGCAATTTTAAATGCCATGTCGTTAGAGTCAACAGGGTGCATTTTCCCATCATAAATACTCACTCTAACATCTCGTACACAAGAGTTGGTCATAGGTCCATCAACCATCTTTTCCATTACTCCCTTTAAGATAGAGGGCAAAAATCTCACATCAATTGCACCCCCGACTATACAGTTATAAAACACCAATTTACCTCCCCATTTTAAGTCAACAGTTTCCCTGCCTCTTACATTTAATCCTTCCGGGTCAGGCATATCTTCTTTAAATGGTTCAATTAACATATACACTTCTGCAAACTGACCTGCTCCACCAGATTGCTTTTTATGGCGATATGAACTTTTTGCAGATTTACTTATTGTTTCACGGTAAGGAATTCTTGGTTTAATATAATCAATTGACAATTTGAAAATATTTTCCAACCTCCATTTCAATATATTTAATTGTAACTCACCCTGTGCATGAATAATGGTTTGTTTCAGCTCCTGGGATTGCTCAACATTAATGGAGAGGTCTTCTTCAATAATCTGATGCAAGGCAATTGACAATCTTTCTTCTTCTCCTTTCTTTTGAGAAACCACCGCAGTTCTGATGGTTGGTTTGGGAAATTTCACAGGTGGAATTTCTATTTTTTTACCTTTTAAATGCAAGGTGTTATTTGTATTGGAATTTTTCAATTTAACAGTAGCCCCAATATCTCCGGAAGTTATAATTTTAGTATTTGTCCTTTCTTTTCCGTTGATAAAATACAATTGGTTGAAACGTTCCGTACTTTTTGTATTTTCATTCACTAAATCCATTCCCACTTTAATTTCACCAGAATAAACTTTAAAAAATAACATTTCTCCTAGGTTTTGCTCTGTACTGGTTTTATAAATAAAAAGGCAAGGGTCGCCTTTCGCATCACAAGCCAACGATTGTTCGTCATTCAACTGCAGTGGCGGCAAATCAACAGGAGACGGGACAATATTATTAATAAATCCCATTAATCTGCCACTACCCATATTTTGCTTAGCTGATAGGCAGAACACAGGGAAGATATCACGTTGTATCAATGCTTTTTGCAAACCATTTTTCATCTCGTCTTCTTCAAGTGTACCTTTTTCGAAATAAAGTTCCATCAAGCTGTCTTGAACTTCGGCAACATTCTCAATCAACTCGGTATGCAATTGCTCTGCTTTCTGTTTTTCCTCATCCGGGATAGGCAATTTTTCCGGTTTTCCTCCTCCTTTAGGAAACTTGTACATTATCATCTTTAATACATCAATGATTGAGTCAAAACCAGGACCGCTATCTAACGGATATTGAAATGTTGTAACCTTTCTTCCAAAATTGTTTTTCAATTGCTCTATCGTATTTTCTATATCAGCATTGTCTTGATCCACTTGATTAATAGTGAATATTACAGGTTTATTTAACTGTTTAGTATATTCCCAAAGAATGTCTGTTTGTACTTCTACGCCATGCTGTGCATTTAATAACATGATAGCCGTATCCGCCACTGATAAGGCAGTAAGCGCTTCGCCACTAAAATCATCAAACCCGGGAGTGTCAATGATATTGATCTTTGAATCTTTCCAATCCAGATACATTAATGTATTATGTATTGAATTTACTCTTTCATGTTCGATCTCATGATAATCAGAGACTGTATTACCATCTTCTACATTACCCATCCTGCTAATGACACCTGCCTCAAACAACATTGTTTCAGCCAGGGTTGTCTTTCCGCAACCCGCATGACCGATGATAGCAATATTCCTTATATGTTGTGACTCGTAGTTTTTCATTTGTTTATCCTCCCTGTTTTATGTTGCAAATATAATAAATTTTATCTTTTGTTTTGAACTTCTCTTTTTCACATTTTCACAATTCAACAATTTACCATCAAACATCCAATATCCAGCACCGATTACCCAATGCCCAGCACCAGAGACTATATTATATTATTGCTTCACTTAATTTCAAGTAATTTTTTTTTTAAAATTCACGAAGTTAAGTTCTTCTTCTCCACCCACTGAATTGACCTGTTCGGGCAAACGTCAATACACAATCCGCATAGGTTACATATAGTTTCATCTATCACGACCTTTGCATCTACTTTTGTCATAGCGGGACAGCCGAAGTTATCAATACAATGATTGCACCAGTAACATGCCTGGTAAAGGTCGAATTGCTGTAATTGTTGTGAAATATTTTGGGTTATCTCATTAATCCGAATATCATTCGGATCTACATTTATCCGAATATTATTCGGGTTTACTTTTGATCGAATATTATTCGGACTTACATTTAGCTTATCTAAGGCATCCTGTCCTTCATAAGCAATTGAATAATCCTCCAGCAATTGCCTAATACCTATTGCTGCTCTTTTGCCGCTTGCAATAGCCCCAATGACGCTTATATGGTTTCCTGAACAAGCATCACCTGCTACGAACACCACTGGTTCCGACTGTATCTGCCCCTCTCTCTTCGGTACGACCTGGCTCAGGGTGGGCTTTTTATATTTTACAAGTCCGTTTTTCTTCTCAATTTTTATTCTTATGTCTTTATCAAATTGCAAAGAATTGATGCCGCTAAAAAGTGTCTTATCCCCTCTTTGCCCTATTGCCACTATCACATAATCGCATACGATTTTTTGCAAATGTTTTTTGGTTTTAAAAGAACTTAATTTAAAACTAATCTTACCATCAGCTTTTACCGGGCAGTGTTCAACAAAGCTGTCAGGAACTAATTCGATACCTTCCTCCACAGCATGTTCAATTTCTTCGGCAAAAGCGGGCATTTCTTCAGTGGTTTCAATGCATGAAACGATAACTCTATTTTTGCTATCCAGCCGTTTTGCCGTTCTCGCAGCATCAATGGCGCTGTTGCCGCCACCTATCAATAAAATTGAGGAAGCGGGATTCAACTCAAGGGTTTTAAAATAATATTCCCTCAAAAAAGAGAGTGCATCAAACCGTTTCTCACGGGGAATATTCTCTTCAATAATATCAAGCGTTAATGATTTCGGCATACCTGTTGCCAGTATCACACCGTCATATTTCCCGGTTAATTTGTCAAGAGAGATATCTTTCCCCAGGGAGATGTTATATTTAAACTTCACACCTAATTCGCCGAGCTGGGATACTTCAAAGTCAAACCCTTTCTTATCCATACGAAAATCAGGAATAGCATACCTGATAAGCCCCCCTCCTTGTTTTTCCTTTTCAAAAACTGTTACCTTATAGCCGGCTTGGATAAGGTCATAAGCAGCGCTTAGCCCAGCAGGTCCTGCACCGACTATGGCGATATCTTTATTTTTCTTTTCAGATGACTTAACGCGTTCTTTGAGAGCGGAAAAATCATAAAAATTCTCATCAATTGAAGATACAAATTTCTTCAATTGCTTAACAGGTACGACCGGGCCGGTCTCTTTCCCTGTATACAATTCACAGGGACGGTGGCAAATGTCACCACATGTTCGGGCAAACAATATCTTATCCTTAACGATCTCGAGAGCAGATTTGTAATTTCGATCCATAATGGAATAAAAGAAACTGTGATTACAGATGTTTGCAGGGCATGGCTGCATTTCGCCGGGGATCGAGTACTCAGCGCTTATTTTTGCTTTTGCCCTTCTCAAATTGCTCCCGGGAGAGTATGTTCTTGAGCATGGCAATGTGTGGTCAAGGTGATTGCCACAATTGGTACAGAGGTTATGGTCAACAGTGATAATAGCATTTTTCGGGATCTTAGTTTTATGATCAGGATGAAAAATGCAAGGTGATGTGGATACGATCACAGAGACGCCTTTTACCAAACTGGCATCCCTGATCTTTTCATAGCTGTTTTTCACATCAAACGGATCAATTGTTTCCACATATTGAATCCCCATTCCTTTTAAGAGAGGGGGAATGTCAATTTCCCGGTATTTGTCAGAGCGGGAAGCTCCGGGATGGTCCTGTCCTCCTGTCATTCCGATTGTACGGTTGTCAAAAATGACGACCATGATATTTGCATTAGTATATACGGCATTCATCATGGATGCGATACCTGAGTGGAAGAATGTGCCGTCACCGATAAGGGCTATGGTTTTAGCCCCCCCCCACTTACCCGATGTGGAGGAGGAACATAGGGCTTCGGAAAGACCCTGTGCCATGGAGATGCTCATTCCCATGTGGTGAATGGTATCTATCATCTGAATTGGTGGCAGGGCGCCTAAGCCGAAACAGCCAATGTCACCGCATAGTACTACATTATTGTTATCACGTGGGATGGATAATTTCAAAGCATAGAATGTTGCTCTGTGCGGACAACCAGGACAAAGTGAAGGTGGGCGGGGTGGCAGGATAACCTCTCCCACTCCAGACAGGGCAGGGACAAGCGACACCTTCTCCGGGGGAGGGTGGGAGAGAGAAACAACCGGTGGAAGTTCTTTCTTCCGTTTTAACGGTTGCCCGACAAACTCCTCAACAGCTTGTTTCACAATGTCAATGGAAAATTCGCCAGTGGTTGCAAGGGAAGAAAATCCTTTACCGAAAATATTGCAATCAATATTATGTTTTTGTGCAATAACGCGCACCTGATCCTCAACTATTGGATCTAATTCCTCAAGAACTAATATGCGTGGCACGGCTTGAAGCCGTGTCATGCTTTTTTCGGTTTCTAATATGCGTGCCACGGTTTGGAACCGTGTCACGCTTTTGAGAAAAGGAATGACATTATTTTCAGGAAATGGATGGATCAATCCCAATTTTAAAACTTTAATCTTCCCTGTGAGCTTGTTATCGTACAAAATCTCAGAAAGATAAACAGATGAAACACCGCTGCTTATAATACACAGAGAAGGTAAAAATTTCAACTTTCCAAAAGTTTTAGAACTTTTGGAAAGTTCTATATTATGTTTTTCAAAAAAAGGAGTAATTATATTGCTGTATAGCTTTTCCAATAACTTTTGATGTGCTGTGGCAGTGCGGGCAGGGATGTTTATATGTCCGGGCATTTTTTCAAATTTGCCTGGCTGGTTATTAAAAGAAAACTCATTGTAAAAAACCATTCCCCTGCTATGTGACACCCGTGTGGTCATCCTGACTATTACCGGGAGCTTAAGTTTCCCGGAAAGCACAAAGGCATCCTTTGTCATTGAATAGGCATCCTCGGGAAATGCAGGATTAAAGACAGGTACTGATGCCATCTTTCCCCAGTAGCGGCTGTCCTGTTCGTTTGAACTGGAATGGCAGCCAGGATCATCGCAGACAACAATGACCAAAGGAGCACAAATCGTCTGGTAGGTAATGGACATCAATGGGTCGGAAGCGACATTCATCCCCACATTTTTCATACAGCACATTGCACTTTTGTTACCTATGGTATAAGCAATGGCTTTCTCCAAAGCAACTTTTTCGTTTACACTGTACTCAAAATAAATTGGATTTGATGTCAGTTCAGGAAATTTCTTTTTGTGTCCGGGGTCATTTTGAAATTCACTGACATGATTAAATACCTCAGAAATTTCAGTAGAAGGGGTGCCTGGATAAGCAAAAACGCCCTGAACCCCGGCTTCAATTGCCCCCCTGGCAATCGCTTCGTTACCGATCGGACAAGTCTTTTGGGGTTTTTTATAGGAGGTTAGTATTTTGATTATTTTGTCGAACATAAATACAATTTTTCAGCAGAAAAATCCAGCGGGGTAAAAATACGAATAATCTCAGAGTAAAAATCAATAGTGTCAATGATACATTTACGAGTGAAAATTTATCTGCTGTTCCTACCCCTAAATCCCCTATTTAAAGGTGTTATATTCTATGCTCATAAATATACGGAAAATTATAATAATTTTGAATTGAAAAACTTACCAGCCTGGACGAATACTTGTCTACGTTCAGGCGTAGGTAAATACCTTGTAGATGTATGATTATTGTAGAATAAATGGATTACATATAATCATAATTCCCAGTAGGGGATAAATAAAAAAAGGGAGGGAATTAGAAATTATTTTTTATTTAATCGCTATTCTTCTTCGCAAAAGCAACAATATGTCCATCAATATCTGCTCCATAAGCAACATATTCTCCCCAGGACCGCAATGAAGTCTTACTTATTCCTTTTCCGCCTGCTTTTACAAGCCGGTTGTAGTAATTACCGGGATCATCAACAGACAGATACAGCTCACATCTTGGTATTCCATTTCCGGTTTCAGGGTGTGGTACTTTATTTTTTAAAATTTTCGCAATTCCATTTTCAGGCATTATTCCAAGTTTGCAATTATCGGTAAGTTGAAATTCGGTCATTCCCGGAACATCCAGAACAGGTTCGATTTCAAGTATTTCTTTATAAAAATCCCTGCTCTTTTCCTGGTTGGAAACGTATATGATAAATATTGTTTCTCTCATTTCATTAAACTTACTAAGAGCTTATGATTAAAATCGAAATTATTTCCATTTTATATTTCTATAGAACCAATGAGATAAGTTGTTGCTTTTCCTGAGATAGATACCCTATCTCCTAAATTTTCACAAAATAATTCTCCTTTTCTTTTTGATACCTGGTAAGCGTGTAATTTGCTTTTATTTAACTTTTCTGCCCAATATGGTATTAAAGTGCAATGTGCAGAACCTGTTACCGGGTCTTCGGGTATTCCTGCCCGGGGAGCGAAAAATCTTGAAACAAAATCGGAATCATTCCCTTCTGCAGTTATAATGATCCCGACACAATCGAGTTTTTCAAGAATTTCAAATTTTGGTTTTATTGATAAAACTTCTTCTTCACTTTTGAGTAAAGCTAAAAAACTACTTGATTTATACACTTCTATTGGTTCAACACCAAGTCCATCAATCATTGCTGATGTGGTTTCGACTAAAACCGGCTTATCCACAGGAAAATCAAGAGAGATCAAGTCATTGGATCTTGTCACTATCAACTTTCCACTATTTGAATAAAATATGATCTTTTCCTTGTTATAAGCCAAATAATTGAAGATAACATGGGCTGTTGCCAATGTTGCGTGTCCGCATAAATCCACTTCAATAGTTGGAGTAAACCATTTTATTTCAAAATCATCTCCTTTTTTAACGAAGAAAGCTGTTTCGGAAAGATTATTTTCAGCTGCGATATTCTGTAACAATTCAGTATCTATCCATTTTTCCAATGGACAAACTGCAGCCGGATTACCACCAAATAATCTGTTGGTAAAAGCATCTACTTGATATATGGGTATTTTCATATGATCTATTAATCCTTATGTTAATATTTTGTCACTATATTCTTTATTCCCTTTCAACAGGCATAACAAGGCAACTTGGTCCGCCTGTACCCTTTATAAATTCTGATAAATCACTAGTATGAACGATAATGCCACTTAGTTTTAATTCTTTAATTGTCTCAACATTTGCTATGTCTGCAATAACTTCATTATTTCCAAGGCATATTACATTCCCACTTGCAAAATTATCATTAGAAATTTCAATTTTCTCAAATCCCTCAAAAAAATTATCCGGAAAAATTCCCTTACAGTATAATACTTTTTTTTGACCAATAATACTCATAGCGCCACCGATATGTAAAAATGAAGATGGGACTTTTACTGATCTCACTTCGTAATCCATAGCGCTCAGTATGCTTGAAATTTGCTTTAAGCCATTCTCATTTGTCCTCTGCGATTGCCCAATAAAAGCAACAGAACCCGCTAATATAACATCTCCCCCTTCCACTGTGCCCGGGGCTTCTATACTCCCTGCATGTGTCTCTCCAATAGAATCCAGAACCTGTGCCATCCAGTCTTCTTCGCCCCTTCTTGTATTCAATCCCATTCTTAATTTAATATATCCTTTAGGGGTACATAAAGCAGTATCTCGTGTAAAAACCGAATTTGGATGGTTGTAAAGCTCCGGAATATCAATCACTTCACATTCAGGACTTTCAAGTATTGATTTCAAATTATCATGCTGCTGTAATGCCTTTTTCTTTTCTGCAAGTTGTGTTATATTGTGTAAATCACAATCACTAATACGAAAGTATTCTTGCAGGGGTGAGCAGACTACGACACGAGTTAATATATCTCCTTCATTGTTTAACATAATAATTCAAAGAATTTAGCCCCTTCTTCGGGATTAAATCTATATGCTTCAATCTCTTTAAATTCTAAAGAAGTATATAGCCCTATTGCTTCTTTCATTGAAGATAATGTATCTAAACGTAAATATTTATATTTCACTTGTTTTGCTTTCCTTATAATATCCTTCATTAAAATCCTGCTCAATCCCTTACCTCTATGATCTTTAACAATATAAAGCCGTTTTATCTCGCCATAATTTTTTTTGAGTTTTCGCAGACCGCAACAGCCGATATAATCTTTCTCATGTTTTAAAAGCAAGATCAAACCACCGGGAGGGCCATATTGATCATGAAGATTATTGATTTCATTCTCAAAATCCTGAAAACATAGATCAATGTTTATTTCTTTCTCATATTGGAGGAATAACGAGCGGGCAATATTAAAATCTTCTTCTGATCTTGCAACAATGATCTTATAGTTATTTGAATTTCCCGGAATCATAATTTATAATCTTCTCTTACAGGATGAAAAGAGTCAATGATCTTGCAATCACTAATTGCTTTGCCTGAATGTTTTACATTGGAGGGGATAACAGCAACTATACCGGGAGTTAAAATCTGTATTTTCCCTTGTAAGTTCAACTCAAAATTCCCTTCAATTATGTTTGCTATTTGCTCATGAGGATGGGCGTGTTCGGGGATATTGCTACCTGCCTTTATGTTCCAATATGCGATTGTCATTTTTTCTGAGTGAACAAATCTTGTTGTACATCCCGGCAATAATTCTTTTTCTTCAATGCTTTTTAGATCAATGAATGGCATTTTAAATTAAAATTGATTAATTTACTTAATTATTTCAACGGTTACGTATATGAAACGTTTGGCATTTCGAAGCACATTCCTGTCAAGTTACAAGTACTTTTGATACGAGCTAAAACGCTCGACAAACCACTGACTGCCAAATGTTTTATATACGATGTTGTGCCTTCGTGCTTTTTTATCATCATCAAAATATTGTTAATTGTTTTTCTCGCATTGGTGTCATTTCGCTGATAAAACTTTCCCATTGAGAAAGGCTTATGCTTAAATCATATTTGTTGTTTAAATATATTATTTGTTCTTCAATCTCTTGTTTTGTAATAATTTTAGCGATACTTAATAAATCCAAACGCATCAAAAGGTCTTTTGTAAAAACTCTTTTTGCAACTGAAAATGTTATTGATTTCAAAAATTCTTCTGTCTTGTTATAATTTAGAAGAATAATTGCATAAATAGCGAACTCAATTTTATTAAATCCTATAAAATAACAAGTATCATCAAGCATTACAGGCTTGTCTTCTTGAGGTAAAACTAATGTAAAATGATATGTTTTATACAATCCTGAGATTGCAACTTTGTATGGTTTGAAAGAATAATCTCCGATGCCAAAAATTGAAAACAAGGGTTTCCCATTATAAATACTGGATTTTCTCGCTTGAAAAGATGAAACATTTGCAATAAGATATTTATATGTTTCAGGATATAGATGTTGAATATAAGATGTTTCTTGTCCTACTCTTGTTTGAGTTACAATAACTTGTTTTCTTGTGGTTTTAATCACAGTATTTTTTAAATCAGAACTTTTTAAAAATCCATATATTAAATCTTCTTCAAGTGTAATTTCTTCCGAAAGTTTATTTATAAAATGACCGCTTATTCTTTCCAGTTCCATCACATTTGAACAATCATGTTTTATTCCTTGTCTCCATTCAAAAGGACATACACCGTCTATGTTTTTTGTTTTAGTATAATCTTGAATATTTGAAACGAATTTAGAATTAAGCCATCCAAAACTTAATCTTTTCTCTAAACTATAAAAATCAAATTCATCACATACAACACTTGGGTTTGAATTGAGATGACAATAAAGCAAAGCCGCTTCAACTGAAACATTAAATTCCTTTTTACTATCAATGCAATATTTTTCTATTTTACCAACTCTATACTTTTTAACTTTTTGGTCGAAAACGATGTTTTTTACCACTGAGTTTTTTACCAATAATGCCAAATAGCCGTTATGAGATTGAAAGGCATCAAAAAGCATTAAAGTAATATATTCGGCAATATCAAAATTACCTTTGCCTGTCATTGCATCTAACCCGTTTTGATTTTTAAAATTTGATTTTTTTGGAAGGTTAGAGGAATTAAGGCTACCTAATTTTGAGTTTGTTACCCAAGGCGGATTTCCAATTATTAATAATTTTTCAGTTGGAAACTGTTTAGAAATATTTTTAAAATCAAAATCGAAAATACTGCAATGTGTGATTGTAATTTCTGGTTTGTTACTGTCGGGATTTGAAAGAAAAAAATCAAGAATACTAAATTTCGTTTCCCAAACGTAAGGCTTGTAAATTTCGATTCCAAATACTTTGTTAACTGCTTTAAAATTCGATAACGAAGCAATTATAAAATTACCTTTTCCGCAAGTTGGCTCAATAACAATTTCTGGTGATATATTCCTTATTTCCAAATGCTTTGCAACCTTATTTGCTAAATCTTTATTAGTTTGGAAATCTCCATATTCTGCACGGTCTGGCTCTTCAACTGTACTAATGGCAACAATAGAAACAGATTCTTTCAGCCCTTGAAAATCATCATCATTCTCAAAAAAAGTATTGATGCCGAAGGCATCAAACACTTTTTGATTGGCATTTTCAAAAGACGAAGTATTATTTAAAAAGCCTTTTAAAAACTTGCAAACTTGCAATGAAATATTTGCTTCAAATATTCTCATTACTTGGCTACTTTATCAATTACTTTACTAATTCCTTGTACTGCCTTGTCAAGCGTAACAACTCTTTGGTATTGAAGTCGCCATTGTAAAGCGTTTGAAATAGTCAAATATCCTTGAACAGGAGGTGTTTTTAGAATTTGTTTTGCTAACTGATTTAGAGTTATTTCATCGGCAGGAATATTTTTATCGTTCAGATATGCAACAATATCTTCTACATTAGCCTTATCCTTAACCATTTCACGTAAACGATAAGTTGTTGTATAATCGGCTGTCCGTTCTTTTGAAATAAATGAGCAACTAACAAAATCAAGTATAGCGGTTTTGGTTTTTGGGTCATCTATTTTGTCGTAAACAAAAACAAGTAGGTTGTACCCAAGTCCAAAAATCTTTTGTTTAGCATCTTTAAACGGACAAGATGATTGCGGTTGCTTTATTGATGTAACCTTAATGTCTGTTAGTATGTCGTCAGATGGTAAATCAATTCCATTTGCAGATGAACCAATTGTTGTTTTGTATTTTGAGTTTAATTGCTCTTGAAACTTATGTTCGATATGTGTCCCAACTGCTTTGCCGTCAGTTACGCCAAAAAGTGATTTATTTTGAATCTTTGATTCTGCGATGCAAAAGGCTTTGGCTTCTGCTTTTAATTTATCTATTGTTAGTTTTTCTTTCATTCTAATTCCTTGTATTTTAGTCTACAAATTTAATCATTTTTTCTGTCATTTGGTATGCTGTCGGTTTTCTTAGCATGAGGCACAACGGTTCGCGCATATGTTTTGTTGCGGTTCTTCACTCTGATTTAGATTGGTTTGTACTACTTTCAAATTTACAATTCTTTGTCTTGATAACCACTACACGGCTATGTGATATACTTGCTGTTAGCGGTAGTTTATCTTTGTTTTAAAGTTCTTATTTGCTTTAAAATTTCAGGTATTTCATAATAGTCTTCCACCCAAAGTGTTTTGACACCAAATGATGATGAATCATTTTCTTCAAATGTTTCAATTGTCTTTATCAGAAAATTAACCGTTTCATCAAAATTCAATTGTGCTTTAACTTTTTCATCAAAAAGAATTTTATTATCCTCTAAAATGATTTTCAGCTTGTTTCCTATTTCAGTTGATTTATACTTTTTCTTGAAGATGTAATGAAACTCTTCTTTATCTCCTTTTTGAATTCTTGCAATATCTAGTAATCTTCTAATATTTGGATCCGTTAAAGAAGATCCGATAAATAGACAAGTGAAGTCTCTAAATTTGTTAATTTGGACGATATTATTCCAACTGTAAATGTCGGTATATTGTTTATGATATACATTCTCCCCAAATGTTATTTGATTACTATCATTAAGCTTACTTTTTTCTGGAAGAAAACCATGCACGTGATATATTGGTAATTCGCCTGGTTCAGGATTCATACCAACACCATATATTGGTCTAAACGGAATTTCAACATTGGTTTTCAATAAATGCTGTTCAACAATATCATCGAAATTGTAAGTAATAATTGAATCGATGTTTGGACTTTTTCCTGCAGCTACACAAAATTTAACGATTTCATCCATAATTGATGAAGTCTTTGAAATATTTAAGTTTTCATATAGAACCTTTCTAACTGCTTCTTCAAATGAACTGTTTTTCTTTTCATAATATTTTTGAAGGTAACGTCCTGCTATTAAAGGGCTCGGAGAGAACAATTCTGTGAAAAGCTTTGATAATGCATTTGAAGCACTTTGTTCTTTTTCAATTGTAGTTACCATAATTTTTTGCAAGAGAACATCCCAACTAGGCAGACCGTAATTCATAGAGATACCTGCCCCCATTACGAAAACAAGCTTTTCGTTTCGGTACGCTTTATTGATTTTATTAATTATTTCTTGTCGACTGACCTTTACTTGAAATTCCTTGAACTTATCTAACTCAAGTTCTGTTTTCTTTAAAATATTTGAAGTAAAAATTTGTTCAAGTTGTCGTTTTAATTCCTCCTGTTTTTTCCTTAATTCATCTTCTAATTGATGTTGAATCTTATTCCTGGCTTCTAACTCTTTTTTTGAAATTCTAGTCACTTCAACTTCGCTTGGTGTTTTTTCAACCATTTTTTTCTTTGTCATAGTTGTTTGATTAAATTACCGCTAACATATGGCTAAAGGACATAATGTCCTTTATTTCTCTTATATATGTTTATCACCCCAAAGATAGTGAATCTAATGGATTTTCAATTTTATTTATCACATTTATTGCTACATGTGTATAAATTTCTGTGGTTTTACTGGATTTATGACCCATTAGGGTCTGAATATACCTAAGATCCACGCCACTTTCAAGCAAATGAGTTGCAAAGCTGTGCCTGAGTACATGCGGGGTAACATCATGTTTAATACGAGCTCTTTTTGCAGTTTTTTTTACAATATTTCCAACACTTTTGCCGGAGTATTTACCACCAAATTGACCCTCTATCAGATATTCCTTTGGCTGATAAATTTGATAGTACTTTCTGAGGTCAAGCAGCAAGTTCTCACTAAGTAAAGTAAATCTATCTTTACTAAAATTAAACAGGCGCTTATTGAAAAATTTCAATAAAGCCGGTAAAACAACTATCAGGAAAGAAAACTTACTAAAAGCAGGATTTAATCCGAGGTATTTCACTCATTACTGGAAAGCACAAAACGGTAATTTGTACCTGTTTTGCTATGAATATGGATTTATGGATATAATAGAAAATGATCGCGCCAAATACAGGCTGGTTCACTGGCAGGAATATATGAATAGAAAATGAAAAACATGAAGTGAAATAATTACCTGCGTGAGGGATGGGAGCGACATCCTTTTGTCTGGCTGGCTTAGTTTTGTTGATTTACTCACTCTATTGTTTGTTTTTAAAGGTGTTCGTGAATGCTTCGCATTTTGAGGGGCGACAGGGGAGCCACGAAAAATCTTTACAAAACTTGCCAGCCAGACAAAAGATATAGCGGACAGCCCGGCCCCGCACATAATTTTGGTGCTTAAAATTTCATCTGCCAACTGATATGTTACAGATAATTATGATAATGTTAATTGACAAGTTGACAGTTGGCAGTAAGCAGTTGGCAAGAAAAACAAATTGCCTACTCGTATCAAGTTTAGTAAGATTACTAATAATACAATACCTAAATTCGTAATCTTAAAACAAAATTATGAGCGGGGGCACGCCCAAAAGAAAATATAAAAAGAGCTGAAAGAAAAATCGGAAGCGCCGGCAATTACAAACATTTGAGTCAAGCTGTAAGAATCATCTCAAATTCGAGTTCATGTTTTATTGATATTTTATCTTTTCCAAAAAGAGGGATTCCGGGTTTTAACTTTCTTGAGCTTTCAATAGCATTTCTATAAAAGTTCACCCATTCAAAACCTCTTTTCTGAAAGAATTTTATTGCAGGTGTGTTGTCATTTGTTGAGATCAACCAAACCCGTTTGCATTTTTCATGCTTTGCCCTCTTAATTACCAGGTCTATAAATTTTGTGCCTATCCCTGTGTTTTTAATTTGGCTGTAAATAATAACAATCTCACAATCATGATTTATAATATTGTAGGATATCAAACCTTTTATTTCATTTTCTACAAAAACTACCCACCCGGGTAATTTATTAACATGGTGGAGATTACCTCTTGTAACCATTTTTGAAGATCCCCAATAGGTTTCAAGAAAGCCCTTGACTTTATTTCTTATTTCATCTTTTACTTCTATGATTTTAAACTTTGGCATTGAACAAAAAATTTTGTTTCAATAATTAAGTCTTTTTTTGCCACACAAAATCACTAAGATTCACTAAGTATTTCTTTGTGTTGCTTTGTGTCTTCGACTTAGTGGCAAATTTTATATATTATTCTTCTTTAATATTACTTTACCCGAAAATAATTGCAGTAGTTCCCATAATTATGCAATAGATGGCGAAATATATCAGATTACCTTTTCTGACAATGCCAATCATCCACTTACAGGCAAAAAGGCCTGAAATAAAGGCGGTTATAAATCCAACCGATAAAGCTATTACTCCGATATTACTATTAAAACCATCGTTGGTGCCGGAGGCAAATAAATCCATTGCATTTGCACCTATTATTGGGATCAGTACCATAAGAAAAGAAAATTTGGCAATTGTTTCTTTTTTATTTCCTAATAATAAGCCGGCAGCTATTGTAACGCCTGAGCGGGAAATTCCCGGCAAGACAGCAATGGCTTGAGAGATACCTATTACAAATGCGTCAATAAACGAAATGTTCCTGTTACCTTTTCTGATAAAGTTGGCAAGGGTGAGCAATGAAGCGGTAAATAACAGCATGACGCCAACAAATACAATATTTCCACCGAACAGTGTTTCTACTTCTTCCTTAAAAAAAGCACCGACAATCCCAACAGGAATCATTGAAAGGACGATCTTTGAAATATATTGGACAGACTCATTCCATTGGAATTTCAAGGAGTCAGCAACGAGTTTCAGGATATCCCTGTAAAAAATCACGATAGTGCTTAAAACTGTTGCTCCATGTACAACGATCGTAAATGTAATGTCTTCACTGAATTTACTTCCGAGAACCACCTTTCCTATTTCAATATGTCCGCTGCTGCTGACAGGCAAAAATTCAGTTAAACCTTGTATTAATCCTAAGATGATTGCTTCTAAAACTGACATGCAATTACTTTTTGGGTTTCTTCATAATAGCAAAAATCCCTATTGCAAAACCTGTCATTACGATAATTGGCGCCAATGTTATCCTGCGGAAGCTGAAAATTTCGGGATTAAAGACATCCGGATCATCTGAACCGCCTCCTATCATTAATATAAAACCTATAATGATAAATACAACCCCAACGAGCAATATTTTGTAATTCTCTCTTTCAAAGACAAATCCTGATTTTCCTGTCTCGTTCTTTTTTTTCATGTGTTAAGTATTTTAGTTTCGGAATTTCCCGCCAATGGCGAATCAGCCTTGGCTGATAAAAAAAATTAATTAAACAATTAAAAATTACAAATTAAAATAAGCCACGAATTTACACTAATTAATTTTTTGGGATAATTAGTGATAATTAGTGTAATTAGTGGTTAAAGAAATTCCAATAATAATTCTTAGCCAAAATTGGCAAAGATTTAAATTGCAATGAATTAATAATACAATTCGTCTGATTTAAGTCTAAGGTATTTTCTAACAGCCAGCATAGTAGAAATCCAGGAAATAAGTATTCCCAGGATAATAACAATAATGAAGAGAGTTCCAATTATTTCTATATCCTGAAGTTCTATTAATTCGGGGATTTCTTTTTGGGCAATGTACAGTACACCGGTCAATAAAATGATAGCTATGAGTGCACCATAAATACCGTGGGAAATTCCTTTTATAATAAAAGGTTTCCTTATAAATCTTTTAGTAGCCCCTACCAATTGCATGGTTTTAATTAAGAATCTTTTTGAATAAATAGACAATCTTATTGTGTTATTTATCAAAGCAATAGCAATAATGAATAACAATCCGCTAAATATCAAGATAAAGAAACTGATTTTTCTAACATTTTCATTAACCAAATGAACAAGTGATTTTGAATAAACAACTTCTTTTACAATTTCACTCTTTATCAGTTCTTTCTCTATCCAAGCTATGCTGTCAGGAGTAGCATATTGAGAATTGAGCACAATGTCAATTGAGGCAGGCAGGGGATTATATCCATCCAGAAAACTGAGAAAATCTTCCTCGTTGCCAAGTTCTTCACGAAGAATTTTCACTGCTTCTTCTTTGGAAATGAACTCTGTTGTTTTTACATAAACCGCGGCATCAAGATACTTCTGTATTTGATCAATATCCACTTCTTTTGAATTATCTTTCAAATATACCGAGAAACCGATGTTTTCTTTTACAATTACAGATAGCTTTTCGGAAGTCAATACTATCAATCCCACAAGCCCCAGCATAAACAAAACTAAAGAGATGCTTACAACCGTTGATACGGAGGATGCCTTTAATCTCCTTTTAACGTATTTTTCTTGTTGGGACATGGGACAAAATTAAGAAAATTAAGTTAAGGAATTATGGGAATTTCCTAAATTTGCAAGTTATTTCATCTATTTTTACTTGAAACTATAAACCAGAAAAGGACATAGCTTCGCAAATTGATTAAAAAGGAAAAAAAATGATTGCACGATAAATTTAGGTAAAAAAACTTTGAACTTTGGACTACAATTTTACAGAAATAGAAAAAAAGTGGCAGAAATACTGGAGTGAGAACAAGACCTTTAAAGCGGATAATCCCGGTAGCAAAGGGGCTGATAAGCCCAAATTTTATGTTTTGGATATGTTTCCCTATCCTTCCGGAGAAGGGCTGCATGTTGGGCATCCTTTAGGGTACATTGCATCTGATGTATATGCCCGATATAAGCGGCTTAAAGGATTTAATGTACTGCATCCCATGGGGTATGATGCTTTTGGCTTGCCTGCAGAGCAATATGCCATTGAAACAGGTCAGCATCCTGCAATTACTACCCAAAATAATATTAAGCGGTACCGGGAACAAATGGATAAGCTCGGCTTTTCATTTGACTGGGACAGGGAGGTTAGAACGTGCGATCCGAAGTATTATAAATGGACGCAGTGGATATTTGTTCAATTATTCAATTCCTGGTATAACAATAAAACAGATAAAGCTGACCCCATTGAGACATTGATCTCTGAATTTAAAAAAAATGGAGATCAAAATATTGATGCAGCTAATACTCCTCCCCGAAACGTCTCTAATGGAACAGAGTTACGATCCTTTACCGCTAAACAGTGGAAGGGGTTTAGTGAAAAACACCAACAAGAAATTCTGTTGCACTATCGCCTGGCATATTTGTCGAAAACGATGGTAAACTGGTGTCCCAGGTTAGGAACAGTTCTTTCAAATGAGGAAGTACAGAACGGTCTTTCCGAGAGAGGCGGCTATCCGGTTGAAAGAAAACTGATGAAACAATGGACTTTAAGAATGACCGCTTATATTGAAAGGTTATTAAAAAGTTTGGAAGAAATTGACTGGACCGATGCTCTTAAAGACATGCAGCGTAACTGGATAGGCCGTTCTGAAGGAGCTATGATGAAATTCCACCTCTCCCCCGGCCCCTCTCCGAAGGAGAGGGGTGAAATAAGGCCCGGGTACTATACAACTGATGGACAAATGTGGAACCTTCTGCAAGATAAAGCCAAAGAAATGCGTAGTAACCCTACCCAGGCAGAAAATGCTCTGTGGCAGATGTTGAGAAGAAAGAACACCGGCTATAAAATTCGCAGGCAACAAATCATTGACCGTTTTATTGTGGATTTCGTTTGTTTGGAAAAAAAGCTGGTAGTTGAAGTTGATGGAGACATTCATGATCTACAAAAAGAAAAGGATGAAGAAAGAACCTCATTTTTAAATGAAAGAGGATTCAAAGTAATACGCTTCCTGAATAAGGAGATAATCGCAAATACAGATGAGATTCTTGCAATAATCGAGGATGAATTAAAAAAAAGACCTTCCTTTAAGAAACAAGAAGTCCTCCCCGCCAGCTGGCGGGAGGATTTAGGAGGGGTGATAGAAGTTTTTACCACGCGTCCCGACACTATTTTCGGAGCAACATTTATGGTCTTAGCTCCCGAACACGAATTGGTTGAGAAGATAACTACTGATGAACGCAGGCAGGCAGTGGAAAAATATGTAAAAGCAGCTTTAAATCGCTCTGAGAGAGACCGGTTGGCTGATGTAAAAATCGTTTCCGGGGAGTTTACCGGTGCATTTGCCATCCATCCTTTTACTGGCGATAAAATTCCAATTTGGGTAGCGGATTATGTGCTGGCTGGTTACGGGACTGGTGCTATCATGGCTGTTCCGTCAGGTGACCAAAGAGACTGGAATTTCGCCAAACATTTTGACCTGCAGATAATCCCGGTTATTTCCGATAGTGACATTACGGAAGGTGCAAATGAGAATGAGGACGGGGTGATGATCAATTCAGACTTTATGAATGGCATGAAAATTCCTGATGCTATTAAAGCAGTTATTGAGAAAATCAAAAAAAAAAGGAATAGGAAAGCATAAAGTGAATTACAAGATAAGGGATGCTGTTTTCAGCCGGCAACGCTATTGGGGTGAGCCGTTTCCCGTTTATTATAAAAATGGTATGCCTTATATATTGGATGAGAGTGAACTGCCTCTTGTATTACCCATTGTAGATAAATATTTACCAACAGAAACAGGTGAACCGCCATTGGCAAGAGCCGAAAACTGGAAAACAAAAGACGGCTATGATCTGGATTGCCATACAATGCCAGGTTGGGCGGGCTCTTCATGGTATTATCTCAGGTATATGGATCCCCACAATGAAAATGAATTTCTGACCAAAAAGGCAGTTGATTATTGGCAAAATGTTGATCTGTACATCGGTGGAGCCGAGCATGCAACTGGACACCTTATGTACGTGCGTTTCTGGACTAAGTTCCTATATGACCTTGGTGTCATTCCTTTTGACGAACCGGCTAAAAAGTTGATCAATCAAGGGATGATTCAGGGAATGTCTGCTATCATATATAAGTGCAAAGAAAAAGATACATTCGTATCAAGCGATCTGATAAAAGATGCTGATAAAAGTGACTATTTGCCGGTTAGGGTGCACATTGATCTTATTGCAGGAGATAACATAGTAAATGATCATGGATTTAAAAATTGGAAACCCGAATATAAAGATGCAAAATTTATTCATAATGAGAATGGAGAATTTCGTTGTGACAGGGAAGTAGAAAAAATGTCTAAATCAAAGCATAATGTTGTAAATCCCGACAACATTATTTTACAATACGGAGCGGATACCTTAAGGTTATACGAGATGTTCCTTGGTCCTATTGAGCAGGCAAAACCCTGGGATACACACGGCATTGAAGGAGTTTCTCGCTTCATGAGAAAATTATGGAGATTATACTACGATAGAGAGGATAAATTCATAGTCTCTGATGATAAACCTACCAATAAAGAATTAAAAATATTGCACAGAACTATTAAGAAAGTACAGGAAGACATTAAGCGCTATTCCTTTAATACGGGTGTAAGTGCATTGATGATCTGTGTTAATGAACTAACTGAATTAAAATGTAACAAAAAAGCTATTTTAGAGGATCTGGCAGTTATTATCTCTCCTTACGCCCCTCATATTACAGAGGAATTATGGTCATCATTCAGAGGGATTTCGGATGATAAACAATTCAAAGAAAGTATAAGTAAGGCGGCTTTCCCGCAGTATAAAGAAGAATATATTGCTGAAGAAACGTGTACATATCCTGTTTCTTTCAATGGTAAAAAGCGATTCACTATAGACCTTCCGGTAGACATGCCCCCTGAAGAAATTGAAAAGGAGGTGCTGACATACGAAAAGAGCAAAAAATGGCTGAACGGAAAAAAACCTAAAAAGGTGATTATTGTTAAAAAAAGGATTGTTAATATTGTGATTTAATTAATTTTTGTCTCAAAAATTTATTAATTTTACAGAATCTAATATTAGAAAACTCTTTTGTTAACAACATAGTCATGCCATAGACAGATCCTTGCCTCCCGGCAGGCGAGGTGCCTCTGGCGGAATACTCGGATACCTTAAATTATGAAAAATTTATTTATTAAAGAAGAATATAAAAGTCCGGAAGTTACATTTGATGCTGAAAAGGGAATTTTAGAACTAAAAGGCAAAGCAGTTCCCGAAAGAACCGAAGATTTCTTTAACCCTTTATTGGAGTGGATAGACAATTATATCCAGTCACCATCCAGTGAAACCACTTTCAATCTTAAATTGGAATACTGCAATAGTTCATCCACAAGGTATATATTAGACATGCTCGAAAAGTTACAATCGCTTTATCAAAGCGGACATAAAGTTACAGCAAACTGGTATTATGAAGAAGATGATGAAAGCATGCTAGACCTTGGTGAATCCTATAAAGAACCTCTTGACCTTCCTCTCAATTTAATCTCCGTGCCTGTTGATGACTTATGATGGAAGATTATATAGTGTCCGTCTATAAAGTCCGAATGTTTAAATGAATAATTAAAACCACAAATAACAAGCACCAAATAACAAAGAAATCACAATTACCGAAAATTCAATGACCAATCCGCAAGCTGGCGGACGGACATTTGATAAGTTGTCTAAAAAACAGTTTGTCAGTTAGAATGATAAAAGACTTAATAACAAAGACCAGGAGCTACAGGCGGTTTTATCAGGAAACCGACATAGAGCTTGAGACATTGAGAGAATTAGTTGACCTTGCGCGACTCTCTGCATCAGCGGCTAATTTGCAACCTTTAAAGTATATTCTTTCATGTACTCCTCAAAAGAATGCTATAATATTTCAACATCTTGGCTGGGCTGGTTATCTTAAAGACTGGACTGGTCCTTGTGAGGGTGAAAGACCATCTGCCTATATCATCATACTCGGGGATACAGGGATAAAACAATCTTTTGACTGTGACCATGGGATAGCTTCTCAAAGCATTCTTCTGGGTGCGGTAGAGAGGGATTTAGGTGGATGTATTATTGGTTCAGTAAAAAGAGAGGAACTCCGTAAAGTTCTTGATATTCCATCCCGTTTTGAGATACTCCTTGTTATTGCCCTTGGCAAACCCAGGGAAAAAGTGGTGATAGAGACAGTTGAACCAGCAAGAGATATAAAGTACTGGCGCGACAGTGATGGTGTTCACCATGTGCCAAAGCGACCTTTGGATGATATAATTATTGGGTAGATTTTGTGTGTCGTCAGGTGTTTCCACCTGACGGGAGGTGTACTTCTGTAGGGTAAAAACACTAGACAGTATACGAACATTAAAATTCGTGATATTATATTATTATCTCAATTCAATTTCCAAAAATATGGTGTGAACAAGATCAGAACGGTAAACAATTCCAACCTCCCCAACAACATAAGGAATGATAAAAACCATTTACCAATAGCAGAAACATGATAATAGTTATCAATTGGCCCGACAGTACCTATACCCGGACCAACATTTCCTAATGTAGAAGCTACAGCTCCAATAGATGATTTTATATCCAGTCCGCATAAAGATATAAATGCTGAACTTACTACAAAAATAATTACATAAATAAGAATAAAGACAAGAATATTGGTCATTATATTTGGAGCTACAACCATGCTGTTAAGTTTTACGGGTATTACTGCCCGAGGATGAAGCAAACGCTTGAATTCCAGCATACAGTTCTTTGCCAGTGTAAGATGCCTCACAATTTTAATGCTCCCACTGGTTGAACCCGCACAACCACCAATAAACATCATTATCAAAAATATTATCGTAATAAAAGGTGTCCAACTTGTATAATCAGCGGTAACAAAACCTGTTGTTGTAACTATTGACACAACCTGGAATAAAGCAACCCTGAAACTCTTTTCGATACCTTCAAAACTCACAATATATAAAACAGATGTAATCACGATAGTCAGAATAACAAGGGTCATGACATAAATTTTAAACTCCTCATTTTGCCTTAACTTCCTAAACTTGCCATTAAAAATAAAATATATCAGTGTATAATTCGCTCCCGTAATGAACATAAATACGATTATAATATAGTGAATAAAAGGTGACTGGAAGTAAGCAATGCTGGCTTGTTTTGTTGAAAACCCGCCTGTAGGCATAGTAGTAAAGGCATGATTAATTGCATCGTAAAAAGACATTCCTCCAATCATCAGAAAACCTATCAAGAGCAGGGTAAGTAAAAGATAAATTGCCCACAATCTTTTAGCCGTTTCTTTAATTCTGGGGTGTATCTTATCAGAAGTCGGGCCGGGGACCTCAGCTACAAAGAGTTGCATGCCACCTATGCCTAAAATAGGTAGTATAGCAATAGTCATCACGATAATTCCCATTCCCCCTATCCATTGTGTCATGCTTCGCCAAAAAAGTATGCCTTTTGGCATTGCTTCTATATCATTCAGAATGGACGCTCCTGTTGTGGTAAAACCTGAGATCGTTTCAAAAAAAGCATTAGTCATGTTAGGTATGGCTCCGCTGAAAATGTAAGGCAATGAACCGAATAAAGCCATTACTATCCATCCTAATGCCACAATAATATAACCTTCTCTTTTCCCGAGAGAATTATTGCAGTTTTTACTTTTCCCCTTATATTTCCATAATAAAAATCCTGCAAGAAAAGTAATTGCACCTGAGCCCAGCATTGCAATAACATCATTACTTTGGTAGTAAATAGAAAAAGGAATTACCGTAAACATCAGTAAGCTGATAATGATCAGCAGTAGACCAAGCAGGTTGGCTATGATCTTTGTATTTATCATCTTACTTAAAGAACTTAGCAACATTTTTTAATTCTTCAGGTAGTGTAAACACAACTACTTTATCACCTGCCAGTATATGAAAATCACCGAATGGAATATAACTTTTTTCACCCCTTATAACCCCGCCTATCACTGCGCCTTTAGGGAAATTACTGTTCTTTATCTGATACCGTGTTATTCTCGCCCTGTCGCTTACTTCATATTCTATTATCTCGGCATTTACTCCGTGTAAGCTGGTTACTGCCTTTACCCGTCCTTTTCTGACGTACCTGAATATTTCGTTGGCAGCTATGAGTTTCCTGTTAATCAAGGTATCAACACCTATTGTCTGGGAAAGAGGTATATAATCAATATTATCAACTAATGCTATGGTTTTATATACATTGTGCCTTTTTGCTACCAGGCAGGAGATGATATTCTTACCTGAATCTTCTGTTAATGCAACAAAGGCATCCATATTTGATAATCCTTCTTCTTCCAGTAACTCAACGTTGCTTCCATCACCGTTTATAACCAAAGTTTTATTCAATCTTTCAGCAAGCTCAAGGCATTTATCTTTATTGATCTCAATTAACTTTACCTGATATTCTTTTTCCAGTTGCTGAGCCGATAAAATCCCAATGGAACTTCCGCCAAATATCATTATTTTTTTCATTTCTCTTTTTTCTTTACCCATTATTTTCTCTATACTGTCAATCCCACTGTTTTGCGTAATGAAGTAAATATGGTCATTTATCCTTAGATGTGTTGAACCCCTCGGTATAATGGTCTCACTCCCCCTTTGTATCGCAATTGGTTTAAAGGTAAAGTCTGGATTAAGGTGTATTGTGTTAATAATTGTCTGGTCAATAACCGGTGAATTTTCCTCCAAAGTCATACCTATTAAAAAAAGTTTACCGTTCTCAAACTCGTAAATATCAGTTAAGGCAGCTTCATGGATCAACCTGTATATCTCCTTCGCAGCCAGCAGTTTAGGAGAAATCAGAGAATCTATTCCTATCTTTTCAAAATCAGCCCTTATCCCTTCAGCTAAATATTCATTCTTATTAATTCGGGCTATTGTTTTAGCAACACCTAATCGTTTACCAATAACAGCAGTGACAATATTTGCATTTCCTGAAGAAGTAACCGCAATCAAAAGGTCGGCTTTTTTAACATTTGCCTCTAACAATGTTCTTATTGATGTAGAATCCCCTTTCAGCGTAAGTACATCAATATGTGACTGGGCATAGTCCAGCACATCCTGGTTTGTGTCTATTAACACGATATTCTGTGCTTCACTTGATAATAATTGGGCAATGTGAAATCCAACTTCACCCGCACCGGCTATAACTATTTTCATAAAATAAAGATTAGCAGGAAGTTATATTTTTTTTTAATCCAGAACAAATTTTTCCAGTTCAATAAATTCCATATAGGCGCTTAAAAAAACAAGTTGACAGTTGACAGTATGCAGTTGGCAAAAAACAAATTGCTTACTGCCTACAGTCAATCAGATAGCTGTCGGATGCCTACTTGTATCAAATTTCAGCAAGATTTAATTCCTGCTAAAAGCTGGTTTTATTTAAAACTCGATTTTAAATAAACGTAGGTACTAATCTCTTTTTTTAATGGGAGTAGCATCCTTGGTCACTTTTTTTAGCGGAACAGTTTCTTCTTTTACGGGAACTGTCTCTTCTTTTGGCTGAACAGGTTTAGGTTCTACTGTTCCTTTGATTGTTAATTTTTTGCTTGGTGTTATAGCATTTGATGTGATAGTTATTGGTTTGGTGAATTGTCCAACCCGAGTAGTTGTGTATTTTACTTTAATTATGCCTGAATCACCTGGCATAATGGGTTCTCGTGGCCAACTGGGCACGGTGCACCCTCATGTCCCCTTTGCATTCGAAATAATTAACGGCTCTCTTCCTGTGTTAGTGAATTTGAATTCACGCTCACCATTACTGTTATATTCAATAGTGCCGTAATCAATTACTTCTGTTTCAAAAACAATTTCAGGGGCATTGATATTTTCCTTTGTCGCTTCCTGTGCAGAAACTCCATAAAACACACACAGGAACAACACTGAAATTAACAGTACTTTTTTCATCTTTTTTGGTTTTTAACGCCTGCTTGCTTTCGCGTAGTTTCAGCGAAGCAAAGTCGGCAGAAATGGTTAATAAAATTGGTTAACTAATTTAGTAAAAAAAAACAGCAATTAAATCCCTTTATGCTTTAAATAATTATCAAAACATAAGTTGCAGGGGGAAAGAAAATTATGAAAGCATTTCATATACCCGGCAAAATTACAAATTTTGTTTTTCTTTAGAATAAAACAATAAAAAAAATTGACAAAATCAAATTTTGCAATTTGCATTATGTTTTTATTTAATCAACCTAATAAAGCAAGAATCAACAACACCCCACCTATAATAAGGATAATTATTATATCTCATATATTATCAGGCACTTTCCCCTTCCAGTTCATAATGTATTTTTATGATTAGTTACTCTTTTTTAATAGGAGTAGCACCCTCAGTTACTTTTTTCACCGGAACCGTCTCTTCTTTTGGCTGCACGGGTTTAGGTTTTACTGTTCCTTTGATTGTCAACCTTTTATTAGATGTTTTGGCATTTGATGTGATAGTTATTGGTTTGGTGAATTGTCCAACCCGCGTAGTCGCATATTTTACTTTAATTATACCTGAATCACCTGGCATAATGGAATCTCGTGGCCAACTGGGCACGGTGCACCCTCATGTCCCCTTTGCATTCGAAATAATTAACGGCTCTTTACCTGTGTTGGTGAACTTGAATTCACGCTCACCATTACTGTTATATTCAATAGTGCCGTAATCAATTACTTCTGTTTCAAAAACAATTTCAGGAGCATTTACATTATTTTCCTTTGTCGCTTCCTGTGCAGAAGCTCCATATAACATACACAGGAACAACCATGAAGTTAACATTACTTTTTTCATCTTTATTGGTTTTTAAAACCTGCTTGTTTGCTTTCGCGTAACTTCTGCGAAGCAAAGTAAACAGATATGGTTAATAAATTGGTTAGTTAATTTAGTAAAATTCGTCACAATTCTTCTATCTCTTCAATCATATGAACTTATGCATCATATACAACGTAATCGCTATCAGTACAACGAAAATTTTTATTAAAGTTTTAATTTGCTCCTTTTTCATAATTCAATATAAGTCCAATTAAAGAATTGCTGTTATCATAATAAACAGCAATAAAATTCCCCCTATAATTTGAACAGCTATCAAACCACAGGAAAAAAGGTAGAAATAAAATGGTTAAAGAATAAAAACGCTATTAAGAAGGTATAGCTGGATAGAAGAAAAACAGCCCCAGGAATTTACTGAAGAAATATACTTTTTAGCAGAAGTATCGTAAATGGAAAAGATTGCAGTAAAATGACAGAAGACTTTAATATTGTCTTTTACACTCTCTTTAATTTCTTTCTCATCTTCAAAAAGCAGATTGCTATAATTGGGAAATTTTTCGGGATTCCTTTTACTTCCTTTGTCCTTAGTTATTTGCATTTTCTCTGAAAAGGAAAGCAAAGTTTTGCCTGTAAAGTATACCTGGTTGTACGAAAAGGCATAACTACCTGAAAGTAGAATAAATAAACAGAGGTTAATATGGATTAAAGTCCGGATCATTATAAAGGCATTTCATATACACTACAAAATTACAAATTTAAATGAATATTTATAATCACAAATTACAAGCACCAAATAACAAATCAATCTTCAGAAAATTCAATGAGCATCTGCCTGTATACTGAAAATAATCTCGTTTTCAGAATGAACCCGATGTATTCTCCTTCATCAATAACCGGGAGACTCCAGGCATTAGCTTCTTCAAATTTTTTCATTACCTCATCCATTGGATCGGTTGACGAAACATAAGTTGTAGGCAGTATCATTAAACTGCTTACTAATGTATTATCATACATTTCCCGGTTAAACATTATATCCCTTATGCTATCCATCGGAACAATACCTAATAGCATATTGTTTTCATCTACAACCGGAAATATATTTCTTTGGGAGCGGGAAATAATTTTCACCAATTCTCCGAGGGTAGCATCAGGTTGAACTTTTTGAATGTCTTTCTCTATCAGGTCTTCTAATTTCATAAGTGATAATACGGCTTTGTCTTTATGGTGGGTGATCAGCTCCCCTCTCTTTGCCAAGCTCTTGGTATAAATCGAATGTGGTTCATAATACATTATCGTGAAATAAGATATGGCAGAAGTAACCATTAGCGGTATAAATAATTCATACCCGTCTGTGAGTTCAGCTATCAGGAATATTGCGGTCAGGGGTGCATGTATAACACCTGCGATCAAGCCAGCCATTCCAACGAGGGCAAAATTACTTTCGGATAATTGTGTAAGATTAAGCAGGTTAAATATTTTCGCATATACGTATCCCATAATTCCGCCCATAAAGAATATCGGGGCAAAATAACCGCCAATTCCTCCACTGCAGAGTGTAATTGATGTAGCTAATACTTTAAATGCAAAAATAAAGAACAGGAATATCAAAAAGAACCAAATATTATCTTTAAAAGAATAGAACAAACTGTTATTTAGTAAATCTCCTGAGTTCCCGCTTAAAATAGCTTTTAATGTCAGGTAACCCTCACCATAAAGTGGAGGAAAGATAAAAATGAGAATTCCCAATGCCAAACCACCAATAAGTAACCGCCGGTAAGAATTTTGAATTAATTCAAATTTCCCTTCGATCAATGCGTTCATCCTTGTGAAATATACCGAGACCAAACCAGCGATTATTCCCAAGACAATATAAAAAGGGAGATGATTAATATTGAAGTTATCTTTTAGGGAAAAATAAAATAATATCTGCTTACCCAAAAGCAAATTTGCCATTAATGCACCTGAAACCGAAGCCATCAGCAGTGGAATGATGGAAGCAATGGTCAGGTCGAGCATCAGCACTTCCAACGAGAAGATAAGTGCAGCGATCGGAGCTTTGAAAATTGCTGCCATAGCGCCTGTAGCGCCACATGCAACCATGAGGGTTGTGGTCTTATAATTTAAACGAAACAATTGTCCAATGTTGGAGCCGATAGCTCCTCCAGTACCAACGATAGGCGCTTCCATACCTACAGAACCGCCAAACCCACCTGTGAATGTACAAGCTATTATTGATGAATACACATTATGAAGCTTAATTATACTGCTTTTTCGTGAAATAGCTTGTAGAATATTTGTTATACCATGTCCTAAACGTTGTTGCCCGGTAAAAAATCTGATGTAAACAACAGTAATAAATATCCCGATCAAAGGATAAGCAAGTAAAAGATAGTTTTCCTCACGAATATCAAAAAACCCGCTTTTTGTAAAAAGAATTTCAATATAATGTACGGTGGTTTTGAGTGTAACAGCTGCTAACCCTGATATGATCCCGATAATAATGCTTAATATCAGGATAAAATACCTGTGCTTAATGTTTTTTACCTTCCAGATCAAAAACCTGCCGTAAATGGATGGATTTTTCATAACGGCAAAACTAATTTATAGAATAGGAATTTCAATGTTTTAAATACAATTTATTTTTTAAATTAATTTACGAAGTTATATCCTTAATATTGGAACACTTTTTGTATTATATCTCTCTGTTATGAAGAAGTTTCTATTTTATTGTATCGAAATTCCAATTTTCATCCTTTTCCAATCTTTTTCTTGGGGACAAACCTCCCTTTATACAGGAGATGGACTTCGCAATCACACTAATGAGGCATTTCAGAGGGGCGAAGCATTAAAATACAGGGTGCATTACGGTTGGATAGATGCCGGTGAAGCTATTTTAAAAGTAACGTATGAGAACAAAAAGATCAAGAACAGAAATACCTATCACATAGTTGGGACAGGGCGCACATTGAATGTTTTCAACTGGTTCTTTAAAGTAAAAGACAGGTACGAGACCTATATTGACGAGGAAGCGCTTGTACCGTGGATATTTATCAGGAGAGTTGATGAAGGCGGTTATATCATTAACCAGGATCAGATCTATGATCATTATAACAATACTGTAAACAGTAACGGTAAGATATTAGAAGTTCCTGACGGAATCCAGGATATGCTTTCGGTTTATTATTTTGGCCGCTGTGTTGATTTATCCGGTTCAAAGCCGGGTGATGTTTTTACTTTTTTAACTTTTGTTGATAATGAGATATTCACTTTGAAAGTAAAATACATGGGAAAAGAGAAGGTTGAAAATAATCTCGGCACATTCAATTGCGTTAAATTCCATCCGGTTATCCAGGAGGGGCGGGTTTTTAATGCAGAGAAAGACCTCAGCATCTGGTTGTCAGATGATAAGAACCATATACCTATCCGCCTGGAAGCAAAACTTTTTGTCGGCTCAGTCAGGATGGACCTCAAATCCTATTCAGGACTTGTTAATCCAATAGCTATTGTTGAGGAGTAGTATACTAGGCTCACAAAAAATATTAATAAAAAACCACAGATTACACAGATTTCACTGATATATTTAATTATATCGGAATTTCAATTTTTCAACCTGATATACCGGCATTATATGTTTTTTATATTTAATAATCTGTTTCTGGGTTCTGGGTTTTATACTCAGACTCCGTAACCAGTACATACCACCCAGTACCCAGTTACCAGTACCCAGTAACATTACTTTATTTATACTTAACTCAATTCTAAATAATTTCTTTTTTAAATCACTTTACGAAGTTATGTTCTTATACTTGCAATTATTTAAGTAAACAAGAACAATTTGAAACTTAAAACTTCAAACCTGAAACTATACATAGGTGTAGGAATTGGAATATTATTTCTTCTCCTTATTATTGATTATATAGTCAAGAATAAAAGTCCGGTTTTCCTTGACTCATTACACAGCGAAGTTGATAGCCCTTCAACAGAAGTTATTGCCACCCCTCAAAACTATTATGTGGAAAAAGGGATCGTTAGCGATTCACTATTGATCTATGAAGGTACTGTAAAACGCGATCAGAACCTTTCCGAAATATTGCTGAAGTATGATGTTTCCTATGCTGTTATTGATAAGCTGGCAAAAAGGTCAAAAGAAATCTTTGATGTGAGAAAGATCAATACCGGTAAAAAGTACCTTGTCTATTATTCGGAAGATTCATTGCAAAAAGCACAATGCTTTATTTACGAGGTGGATGCGGTAAATTATGTTGTATTCAATTTGGGAGATTCCCTGCATATCTATAAAGATGAAAAAGAGGTTGAAACCAGTATACGAACAGCTTCTGGTGTTATTAACTCTTCTTTATGGCAAACAATGGATGATAATAAACTCAATCTGAACCTTCCTTTGGAATTGGCTGAAATTTATGCCTGGGCAGTGGATTTTTACAGGATACAAAAGGGAGATGCCTTTAGTGTGATCTATGAAGAAAAATTTGTCGAGAACAAATCAATTGGTATTGGCAAAATACACGCATCATGCTTTACACATAGCAATGAAGATTTTTATGCGATTTATTTCAAGCAGGGTAAGGAAGATGATTATTTTGATGAGAATGCCCAGAGTTTAAGAAAAGCTTTTCTCAAGTCGCCTTTAAAATATTCACGGATAAGTTCGGGATACAGCTTAAAGAGGTTTCATCCTGTTCAAAAGAGATACAAGGCACATTTAGGTGTTGATTATGCAGCACCCAAAGGTACGCCAATCATGGCCACAGGAGATGGAGTTGTTACTGAAGCACGATACAAAGGAGGTAATGGAAATTACGTTAAAATAAGGCATAATAGCGTGCATTCCACACAATATCTGCACATGTCAAAAATTAAAAAAGGCATAAGACCGGGAGTAATGGTTAAACAGAAAGATATAATCGGATATGTGGGCAGCACAGGTCTGTCAACCGGCCCGCATGTCTGTTACAGGTTCTGGAAAAACGGTAAGCAGGTAAATCCATTAAGGATCAAGATGCCACCATCTAATCCTGTTAAGCAGGAGTATATGGAAGAGTACAACAAAGTAAAAGAGAAGATGATAAAGGCATTGGAGAAAATAGATCAAAATGTTGAAGCATGAGTTAGTTGAATTAGTAAATCGGTGTAACTGGGAAGTAAGGACATAATTACGTAACTTGTTGCTAAAGATATGAGATATTATTTTTTAATCATATTGATTAAAAAGGAATTAATCGGAAATTTCAATGCTTATTTTAAAATTTAACGGCTCTGTCCTTGTTATTTGTTATTAGTTATTGGTAATTTGTTAAAAAAGATGTATCTATGTGCCATTAATCAAAAAAATATTTTATGAGTAAAATCCAAACAATCAACCCTGCAACAAACCAAGTCATAAAAACTTTTGAAGAGGATAGCGATACAACTATTCTTAAAAGCATTGAAGGTGCTAACAAGTTTTTTGAAAAATACAAAAAAACATCTTTTGCACAAAGGAGTAAACTAATGCATAAAGCGTCAGATATTCTGCTGGATGAGAAAGAGCGCTTTGCAAAACTGATGACCATTGAAATGGGAAAACCCATTAAAGAGGCGATTGCCGAAATCGAAAAATGCGCCTGGGTATGCAGGTATTATGCAGATAATGCAGAGCGGTTCTTAATGGATGAGAAAATAAAGACAGAAGCCGCATCAAGCTTCATAAGCTATGAGCCATTGGGGATAATTTTGGCTGTAATGCCCTGGAATTTCCCTTTCTGGCAGGTTTTCAGGTTTGCCGCACCTGCATTGATGGCAGGTAATGTCTGTTTGTTGAAACATGCTTCTAACGTACCCCAGTGCGCATTAGCAATCGAAGAGGTCTTCAGGAAGGCGAAGTTTGGGAATGCAGCATTTAAAACATTGCTCATCGGTTCAGCTTGTGTGAGCAAGATCATTGAGGATGACAGGGTACAGGCAGTGACCTTAACCGGAAGTGATATTGCAGGTGCCAGTGTTGGCGAAGTGGCAGGAAGAAATATAAAAAAGGTGGTCTTGGAACTTGGTGGTAGTGATCCATTTATTGTTCTGGAAGATGCCGATATTGAGACTGCTGCTCAAACTGCCGTTACTTCAAGGATGATCAGCACCGGACAGAGCTGCATTGCCGCCAAACGGTTTATTGTAATGGAAATAATAGCCAATGATTTTGTAAAATTAATGAAACAAAAGATGTCTTCGCTTATTATAGGTGATCCCATGGATGAAGCAACAGAGGTTGGTCCTTTAGCGAGAATGGACATGGTGGATGAGCTCTCAAGGCAGGTGGAAGAATCAATAAGAAAAGGAGCAAAAGTTGTTCTTGGTGCAGATATTACTGAAAGAAAAGGGGCGTATTACTCTCCTACCATATTAAAAAATGTTAAGCCGGGAATGCCTGTGTATAATGAAGAGGTCTTTGGTCCTGTAGCAGCGATTATCACTGTAAGAGAAGAAGAAGAAGCTATCAGGGTTGCCAATGACACAAAATTCGGTCTGGGAGCGGCTATATGGACAGCAGATATTGAAAAAGGAGAACGCTTAGCCCGCAGGATCAATGCAGGGTGTGTGTTCGTTAATAGCATTGTGAAATCCGATCCCCGCTTGCCTTTTGGAGGTATTAAAAAATCG
Organism: Bacteroidota bacterium; assembly: GCA_043811005.1. Classification (GTDB taxonomy): domain Bacteria; phylum Bacteroidota; class Bacteroidia; order NORP154; family NORP154; genus JBDRNO01. The sequence goes on from JBDRNO010000240.1 coordinate 64,702, forward strand.
GGCTACGGAAGGGAACTGTCATATCACGGAATTAGAGAGTTTGTTAATATTAAAACTGTGTGGGTTAATTAGCATTCTCCAATATCCCAACATTCCCTGCCTCCCGGCAGCTACCGTGTACCCACAAATATAGACTATTTTTGCAAGAAACATTAAATTAAGATATGGAAGCGATTAACTTTTTCCCTGATTATAAGGTGTTATTGAGAGATACCCGTTTAGAGCGTAGGGGCCAGGAACTTTGGAGAAAATTAAGCCTTACTCCAGTTTCGAGTATTCGTAGGCTTTCGGAGACCCGTGCTGAACAGAAAGCATATTATCGTTTTTTGAACAACGAAAAAGTAGAAGAAAACAAACTGATAGATGAAG